>CAZPFK010000040.1:0-23141 GCA_964585855.1 uncultured Vicinamibacteraceae bacterium | reverse complement strand
ATCGGCCGATGCACTCGGCGCGCCGCACACACCCGTTTACAATCCCCCGTGACGCTCGCCTCCATCCTGCTCCTGCTCGCCTTCCTCACCCCGCCTCCGCTGGCCGAGGGTGACCGCCTCATCCTCGCCGAGGCCGTCGTTGACGGCGAAGCCCTCCGCTCTGACGCAGGCCTTGACCTGCTCTCCCGCGAGGTCGCCGCCTGGCCGGCCGAGGTTGCCCCCGCCGACGCCTTCACCGCCGACGCTGCCCTCGCCAGCCCCTCCGAGTTCCGGGGCCGCGCCTTTACGCTCTCCGGTCTGATTCGCCAGTCCCTGGATCACCCCTTCGGCTACGACTCCTTGCGCCTCTGGACGGTGATGCTTGAGGGCGATCGGCCGGCCGTCGTCTTCGTCCATCTCCCGGAGATGTCGCAGCCCGCGGATGCCGACATCGGCCGCAGCGTCACGCTGCCGGTCCGCTTCTACAAGACCGCGCTGTGCGAGTGGATCGTTGATGCCTCCGGTCAGCCGCAGCACGTCCCCATCCTCGTTGGCGTCCACCCGACGCTGGCCGATTCGCCTCAGGCAGAAGGTCTCATCCGCGCCTGGCCGATCCTTCCTGCCGTCCTGGCCCTTGCGATCCTGATCTGGATGGCCCGGCGCACGGCGCGCCGCGGCGCTCCGTCTGCGCTCGGTCGCCGTCATTCCCACACACCCGAACCGGTTGACGACCGGCCCCTGCCGCAGGAACCGGCCGAAGCGCTCGCTGAACTGCGCCGGCGCGGAGGGGGCGACCCATGACGCCCGTGCCCTCGCCTGATATCCGCCTCACTCTTCGTCTGCCCGCAGTGCAGCCGCCGCAGACCGAGGTCATCATCGGCGCGGGAACGCTCGACCGGATCGGCCCGCTGTTGCGGCCATGGTGCAAGGCCGATCGTGCCGTCCTCGTCTGCGATGCGGCGCTTCCGGCAGAGTTTGCCGACAGGGTGCGGAGCAGTCTCGAAGGGGCGGGGTTTGCACACGTCTCAGCGATGTCGCTTCGGGCTGATGAGAGAGCGAAATCCCTCGATTCCCTCTCCGGCGTGTTTGCCCATCTTCTTGAGGCCCGCGCCGACCGCCGCACGCCGTTGATTGCCCTGGGTGGGGGGATCGTCGGCGACGTCGCGGGCTTTGCCGCCGCGACCTGGATGCGCGGCATGCCGCTGGTGCTCTGCCCGACGACGCTGCTGTCGATGGTTGATGCCTGCCTCGGAGGCAAGACCGGCGTCAACTTCCGCAACGCCTCCACCGGCGACCTGCTCAAGAACATGGTCGGCGTCTTCCACCCGGCGCAGCAGGTCATCATCGACGTGCGCACGCTGCGCTCGCTGCCGCCGCGCGAGTTTGCCGCAGGCCTTGCCGAGTGCGTCAAGCACGGAATCCTTGCCGACGCCGGGCTTCTTGATCGGCTGGAGCAGGGGGAGGAGGCGCTGCGCGGTGATGAGATCGCCCTGTGTGCGCTGGTGGCCGACAACCTGCGAATCAAGGCGGCGATTGTCGAGGCGGATTTCCGCGAAGAGGGCGCGCGCGCGCTGTTGAATCTCGGCCACACTTTTGCGCACGCCGTGGAGGCCGTCTGTCACGGCCGATACCTCCACGGCGAGGCGGTCGCCATCGGGCTGGTCGCAGCCACGCGCTGCGCGGTCGCCCTGGGGATGTGTGAAGTGTTCCACGTGGAACACCTTGAACGGC
Organism: uncultured Vicinamibacteraceae bacterium; assembly: GCA_964585855.1. Classification (GTDB taxonomy): domain Bacteria; phylum Planctomycetota; class Phycisphaerae; order Phycisphaerales; family UBA5793; genus CAZPFK01. The sequence continues at coordinate 21,431 of CAZPFK010000040.1, read as the reverse complement.
TGCTGACCCGCCTCGGCCTGCCGATCCGGGTCCGGGGCGTCGAAATCGCCGCCTTGCGCGCCGCAATGACCCACGACAAGAAGGCCGGTGCCGGCCGGCTGCGCCTGGTCCTGCCCCGGGCGGTCGGGCGAGTGGAAATCGTGGAGAACCCCGACGAATCGGCGGTCATGGAGGCCTGGCGGGGGGTTGTGGAAACCGCCTGAAGCCCCGGGCCGAATGTTGGTCCGGCGCGGCGGGCGTCGGTATGCTGAGAGATCGCCGCGAAGACCAAGTTGACGAAAGGGCGGTGAGGAATCATGGCAGGCAAACCATCACGCGGACTGCTCAACGACCGGACGGTGCTGATCGTCGATGACGACGCCGACATCCGCGACAGCATCGAAGCGGCCTTCTCTTCCGAGGGGGCGCGAACGCTGACCTGCAGTGACGGCAACAGCGCCGTCAAGTTCAGTCTTGAGGAAAAGCCCGACCTCGTCGTGCTCGACATGATGCTGCCGGGCCGCTCCGGCTTTCTTGTCCTCGAGAAGATCAAGGGCTATGAGGATTCTCCTCTGGTCATCATGATCACCGCCAACGACGGCAAACGGCACAAGGTATTCGCCGAGGGCATGGGGGCCGACCTCTACCTTCAGAAGCCCGTGCCGATCGAGGAACTGCTGCGCTCCGCCGCCCGCCTTCTGGATGAGGCCGACCGCGAGGCGGCCGAAGAGGATGAGTCGGACTGACGATGCCCTCGCGCCAACTGATCATCTTCAAGCCGGGGGAATCGGCCGACGGCGAGCTCAATTTCGACGCGATGGAGTCGATGGGCACGCGCCGCGAGGTGCTCGAAGCCCTCGCCTCCTGTAACACCGCGCCGGATACCAGCGGCGGGGAGTTTCTCTATGGTCCGGGCCTGACGATCCAGATGCCCTGGGGCGACGGCGACGTCACGCAACTGCTCATGTCCGTCGTCGATCAGGAAATCGCCTGGCCTGTGCTGGCGCGCATCCGGAAGCGCACCGGGTGGCACCTGCGCGATCTGGAGTCGGGCCAGGTCTTCTGACGCCCCGGGAGGCCGCGATGTGCCCTGAACCACATGTCACACCCGAGAATCCGCCGACGCTGACGGGGCGACGCCTGGAGTTTTCGCCGGGTGAGGATGAAGCGCGCGCGCAAAGCATCGAATGGGCCTTTGACTACCGCGGCGACGTGACCCTCGAGCTGGCCGATGGCTCGAAGGTGGAGGGCTATGTCTTCGATCGCGACGCCGAACGGGCCGTGCTGCGGATTCTGCCGGCTGACGGCAGCGGCCGGCGGACGATCGCCTGGCGCGATCTGCGCGCGCTGGTGTTTTCCGGGAAGGATGCGGCGGCGGGCAAGTCGTGGGAGGCGTGGGTGCGGCGGTATGCGGAGCAGAAGCGGGCCGAACTCAGGGCTGCTCGCGGTCCGGGCGAGGCGGGCGAGGATCCCGAGTCCCGAGGGTGAACTGCCGTTGCAGGCGATCGGCGAGATCGTTGTCGGCAATCGCGGCATCTGATCTCTGAAAGAACTGCGTCAATGTGCGCACGTCGTTGCGAAGCAGGTCGAAGGCAGCGGGGTTGAGCTGCGGGTCAACGGCCTGCGGGAAGTCGATGATCACCGGTTCAAGGCGATCGGCTCGGCGAATGAGCAGGACGTTGAAGGGGGAGAGGTCGGCGTGGACGACGCGATGCTCGAACATGGTGATGACCGCCTGCATCAGGGCGGCGTGCAGCCGGCGGGCGTCGGCAGCATCGAGCGAGACGTCGATGAGTCTCGGTGCGGCAATCTGCGAGCCGGGAGCTTCCGGGACGAACTCCATGACAACCGTCGCGCCCTGGGCGGCGAGCGGCTCGGGAACGGCGACGCCTCGGCGATGCACCTTCCGCATGACGGCGAACTCGTGGCTGACCCAGGCCAGCTGAGTGAGGCGTCGGCCGAAGCGGGACTGTTTGCGGAAGGCGCGGCGGTCGCGGGATTTGAGGAAGCGCCCCTGCTGGTAGCGCGGGTCGGTGGCGAAACGCTTGCCGGCAAGCGGCCGATAATGCTTGATAACGACAAGGGTTCCATCGTCGCGGCGGGCGAGGTGAACGGTCGCCTCCTTGCCGGACTTGAGTTCGCCGAGGAGGTCGAGGCGGAGGCCTTCATCGGCAAGAGATTTCAAGTCGTCGGCGAGTTCCACGGCAAGTTCACTTTCCTGCAAACGCAGCGGGGCGATTCAGTCACGCGGGGGAGTGAGGGTATCTATTGTTAGGGCCCGCGAGGTGGAGAGGGGGGAGAGAGAACAGCGGGGCGGCCCGGGGCGTACATGGGGTTTTCCTGATCATGGACCTGATTCGTCTTTCCATCTCCAAGCCGGTCGCGGTCACGGTAGGCGTGATCCTTGTGCTTTTGATGGGCGTTCTGGCCCTGACGGCCATCCCCATCCAGCTGACGCCCAGCGTCGATCCGACCGTCATCACCGTCACGACCTTCTGGGAGGGCGCCAGCCCCTCGGAGATCGAGCAGGATGTCATTCAGGAGCAGGAGGAGAAGCTCAAGACGCTGGCCAGTCTCAAGAAGATGACCAGCCAGAGCAATTACGCCACCGGCACCATCACTCTCGAATTCTTCGTCGGCACCGACAAGGACTCGGCTCTGCGCGAAGTCTCGGAGAAGCTCCGCGAAGTTCCGAGTTATCCCGAGAACGTCGATGAGCCGGTCATCACCGACGGCGACCCACAGAATCGCGACTACATCGCCTGGATCATCCTCCAGTGTGCCGACCCCGACTTCGACGTCCGCACGCTGCAGGACTTTGCGGAGGATCGTATCAAGCCGGCCCTTGAGCGTGTGGCGGGGGTCTCGGAGATCAATGTGCTGGGCGGGTGGGAGCGCGAGGTGCAGGTGCGCGTCGATCCGGTGCGACTGGCGCAGCGGGGCGTGACCTATTCGCAACTGGCGGATGCCTTGCGCACCGAGAACGTCAACGTCTCGGGCGGAACCTTTGATGAGGGCAAGCTCGACGTCTCGGTCCGCACCGTCGGGCGCTACGACGATCCCTCCGAGATCGATGAGACGATCATCGCCTACACGCAGGGCGGGCCGATCCGCGTCGGCGACGTGGCGGAGTCGGTTCTGACCTACAAGGAGGCGGCGTCCTTTGTGCGCAGCCGGGGGCAATCGGTGATCGCCATCAATGCGCAGCGGGAGATCGGCTCCAACGTGATGCAGGTCATGGAGGGGCTGAAGGAGGCGATCGCGCGGGTGAACGCACCCGGCGGGCTCCTGGATGTGCAGTCGCGGCAACTGGGGCTGAGCGAGCCGCTGGTCCTGCGGCAGGTCTACGACCAGACGATCTACATCGATCAGGCGATCAACCTCGTCGTGAGCAACATCTACGTCGGCGGCGTACTGGCCGTCATCACGCTCATTCTGTTTCTGCGGTCGGTCCGCTCCGTCGGGATCATCGCGCTTGCGATTCCCATCTCGGTGATCGGCACCTTCGTCGCCATGGTCGCCATGGGGCGAAACCTCAACGTCATCAGTCTCGCGGGCCTGGCGTTTGCCGTCGGCATGGTGGTGGACAACGCCATCGTCGTGCTGGAGAACATCTTCCGGCACCTGGAGGAGGGCAAGCCGCCCTTCGAGGCAACCTATCGCGGGGCGAAGGAGGTCTGGGGCGCGGTGCTCGCCTCGACGCTCACGACCGTTGCCGTCTTCATTCCGATCCTCTTCATCGAGGAGGAGGCGGGCCAGCTGTTCCGCGACATTGCCCTTGCCATCTGCGCCTCGGTGCTCCTCTCGCTGGTCGTCTCGATCACCGTCATTCCGTGCGCTGCACGCGGCTGGCTGCGCCTCTCAAAGAAGCGCAACGGCGCGACGCCGAAGCGGAAGCGCTTTGACCTCTCGACCTGGTATGCCGCGCTGATCTACCGCCTCTGCGGAAGTGTTGTCGCGCGGGCCGCGCTGGTGCTGGTCATCGGCGGGGGAGCGATCATCGGCTCGATCCTGCTCATGCCGCCCTCGGATTACCTGCCGGCGGGCAACCGCAACCTCGTCTTCGGCATGATGATTCCGCCGCCCGGCTACACGCTGGACAAGATGGAGCAGCTTGCCGACCGCGTGGAGGTGGAGATCCGACCGTTCTGGGAGGCGGGGAAGGTTCTTCAGGAGAATCCGGAGCAGTACGAGCAGGCGGTCGCCGCGCTGCCGACGATCCCGACGTTCAACATGATGACCGGACAGGCCGGCCCGAACATCACGCCGCCCTCGATTGAGAACTACTTCTTCGTCGGACTCAACAGCGGCATCATGTTCCACGGCGGCGTGAGCGATGACGACACGCGCGTCGTGGACATGGAGAAGCTCTTCAACTACGCCACGCGACAGGAGAACCTGCCGGGCGTCTACGGTTTTGCCTTCCAGGTCCCGCTTTTCCGCCTCGGCGGTTCGTCGGGCTCGTCGATCGAGGTCGAGTTCTATGGCGACGACCTGAGTGCCGTCGTCACCGCCGCCGATGCGATGTACCAGCAGCTGGGGAGCAAGTACGGCTACGGAGCCACGCAGGCGCAACCGGGCAACTTCTCGATTCCCGGGCCGGAGTTGCAGATCAGCATCGACCGCATTCGCGCTTCGGAGCTGGGCATTACCACGCGCGACCTCGGTCTGGCCGTGGCGGCGCTGGCCGACGGGCAGTTTGTCGGTGAGTACTACGGCCTGGGCGAGTCGATTGACATCAAGATCATCGACAAGGACGCCGTCGATGAGCGCGGGCGCTTCGTCGCACGCGACGCCTACAACCTTGCGGATATTCCGGTGGCGACGCCTGCGGGCAACGTCGTGCCGCTGACCTCGGTGGCGACGCTGACGCGGACGACGGCTCCGCAGTCCATTGCCCGCGTCGAGGAGCAGCGAGCGGTGACGCTGGAGTTCACGCCTCCCTCGGACATGCCGCTTGAGACGGCGATGGCCGATGTCTCCGCAATGTTGGAGGAGATGCGCTCGCAGGGCGTCATCGACCCGATGGTGGAGACGAACCTGGCCGGCTCGGCTGACAAGCTCACGGCGGTGCGCAGTGCGCTGCTGGGCGACGGCACGTGGACGGGGCTGATCGGCAGCCGAATGTTTCTGGCGCTGCTGGTGGTCTACCTGCTGATGTGCGTGCTCTTTGAGAGCTTTCTCTATCCGCTGGTGATCCTGCTGAGCGTGCCGCTGGCGGCCTTCGGCGGCTTCCTCGGGCTGGCGGCCGTGCACTACTGGAGCGTGACCGACCCCTACATGCCCGATCAGAAGCTCGACGTGCTGACGATGCTGGGCTTTGTGATTCTCATCGGCATCGTCGTCAACAACGCCATTCTGCTGGTCCACCAGTCGCTCAACCTCATGCGCGGCCTCTCTGAGTCGGGCGAGGCATTGCCCGGCGATGAGCCGATGCCCTCGCGCAAGGCGATCGCCGAATCGGTGCGGACGCGCATCCGTCCCATCTTCATGAGCACGCTCACCTCCGTCGGCGGCATGCTGCCGTTGGTGCTCATGCCCGGATCGGGATCAGAGCTGTATCGCGGCCTCGGCTCGGTGGTGACCGGCGGCCTGCTGCTCAGCACGTTCTTTACGCTGCTGATCGTGCCGCTGCTCTTCAGTCTCGTCGTGGATTTCCAGGAGTTTCTCGCACACCGAACGCCGCTGCCGGTCTCCGCGCCGGCCGGCTCTGCGCCGCAGGAGCCCGCCGCTCCGACGCCCACGCCGAAACCCGCGCCGCGCCCGGCCGAGCCGATGGGCCGGCCCGAGATTCGCCCCCGTCCTGCGTCGACCCCGGCGCCCTCATCCCTGCGCGAACCCTGAGCGGTCAGGGCTGGTGCTGTCGTATGAACTCGTGCACGGCTGCAAAGGTGGGGCTGTCCGGGTGGAGGAGATCGACGAGGATCGAGGTGTGATTCTGCCCCGACGCCATGAGCGTCCGGTGCGGCGAGCCGGCGTCTGCCAGCGCGGCGGTCATGCGTTGCGCCTGCTTGTGCATGTAGGGCCAGTGCTCCTCGTAGATGACCAGGAAGGGCGGGGCGTGCGGGCCGAGGTGGACAATCGGTGAGGCGTCGTCGAGGTGCTCTGCGGCAAAGGGAAGCAGCGTGCCGGGCTTGCGGCGGGCGAGGATCGGTGAGTCGTCAGGCCGATTCTGCGCCGAGGCGGCGTCGGCCGCGCCCCAGAAGGCCTCAAGACTGCCGGCGTCGGAGGTCAGCCACTTCTCCAGCCCGCGCAGGTCATAGAGCGCGCTCATGCTGATCACCCCGCGCACACCCGCTCTGGCTTCATCATCAAGGCGGTCGGAGTGGAGGGCCAGGAGCGAAGCGAGGTGTCCCCCGGCGGAGTGGCCCGCGAGGAAGATGCTCTGCGGGTCGTAGCCGTAGTCGTCGGCGCGTGAGCGCAGAAAGTCAAAGGCGCGGTGAACGTCATCGAGGTGGCCCGGGTGCTGCACACGCGGCGAGAGACGGTAGTTGATGTTGGCAACGGCGACGCCCTCGGCCGCATGACGCCGGGCGATCCGGCCGTAGAGGCCCATGAGATCGTCCTTTGAGCCGATCTGCCAGCCGCCGCCGTGGACCCAGATCAGCAGCGGCGGCCGGGTCGCGGAGTCACGGGGAGGCAGGAAGAGGTCGAGACTGTGCCGGCCCGCATCGCGCGGCTCATCATGGTGATAGCGAATGTTGCGCCGGCGCGTCACGCCGTCGTCGAAGGTGGTGACGGTCGGGGCGAGGGGGTCGTCGAAGCGCTCTGCTCCGTCCATGAGCAGGCGCAGGTGAGCGGCGGACAACTTACGCATGGCCGTCCACCAGGTCGGCCTGCGGGCGAAGCGCCGGGCGGAGGGCGCGGCCGGCATGGAGCCGGCGGGCAATGAGGAAGGCGACCTCGAGGGCCTGGTCGCGGTTGAGTCGCGGGTCGCAGCGGGTCTGGTAGTTGCGCGCCAAGTCGTCTTCCGAGAGGCCGCCGTTGCCTCCGGTGCACTCGGTGACGTCTTCACCGGTCAGTTCGAGGTGGACGCCGTGCAGGGGAATCTCGAGCCGCTCGTGCAGATCGAAGGCGGCGTCGAGTTCGGCGAGGATGTCCTCCACGCGGCGGACTTTCCGGGAAGGATCGCCGGCGGCGGTGCGGGTGTTGCCGTGCATCGGATCGCAGAGCCACAGGGCCGTCGGGTCGGCCTCGGAGACGGCCGTCAGAAGCGGCGGCAGGAGCGACTCGATGCGATCGACGCCGAGGCGGTGGATCAGGAGCAGGCGGCCGGGCTCGCGGCGGGGGTTGAGGGTTTCGATGAGGCGGCGGAGGTCGTCGGGGCAGGCGGAGGGGCCGATCTTGACGGCGACGGGATTGGCAATGCCGGAGGCGTAGCGGATGTGGGCCTCGTCAACGGCGCGGGTGCGGTCGCCGATCCAGGGCAGGTGGGTTCCGAGGTTCCACCAGCCGGCGCGGCGGGGAACCTGGCGCGTGCAGGCGCTCTCGCAGGCGAGGTGGAGGGCCTCGTGGCTGACGTAAAAGGCGTTGCCGGAGTCGGGGCGGGCCCGGCCCGCGCGGCGGAGGCGTTCGGCCTCATCGGAGGAGCGGCCAAGGCGAGTCACGAGGGCTCGATAGGTCTTGGCGATCTCGCTGGAGTCGTCGGGCGTCCAGGGCAGTTCCCAGTATTCGGGGTGTTGCAGATCGGCAAACCCGCCGTCAACCAGGGCGCGGATGAAGTTGAGCGTCAGCGCGGCGTGGTGGTATCCGGCGAGCAGTCGCGCGGGGTCGGGGCGGCGGGCGTCGGGGGTGAACTCCGGTGCGTTGACGAGGTCGCCGAAGTAACTGGGCAGCGTCTGATCGCCCCGGGTCTCGGTTTCACTGGTGCGCGGCTTGGCGTATTGCCCGGCCATGCGCGCAATGCGGATGACCGGCAGGCCGGAGGCGGCCTCGAGCACGAGACTCATCTGCAGGAGCACTTTGAGTCGAGAGGCGATCAGGTCGGGTGTGCATTCATCAAGTCGTTCGGCACACTCCCCGGCATGGAGGATGAAGCGGCGGCCGGCCCGCGCCTGCTGCAGTTCCTCGCGCAGGGCGAGGATCTCGCCCGAGGTGACCAGCGGCGGCAGCGAGGCGAGCCGCACCAGCGCCGCCGCCAGCGCGACGGCATCGTCGTAGCGGGGCTGATGGCGGCCGGGCAGGGCCTGCCAGTCGGTTGGAGACCAGGTATCGGACACGGAAGTCGGCTCCCGATCGCCCCGGGCGGAGGCGAGCGTGGGGGTTGGCGCTGGACAAGGAGGATTCTACGCGGCGGGCCGGGGCGCAGTGCGGGTGTGAGTTCTTTGTCAGGGCGTGAACCGGACGTTTTCGGGGTTCGAAGTGACCGATAGACTACCGGGAAGAGGTCCGGCGTCCCGTACTCCAGAGGGTGGAAAGGAACGCGTGAGATTGAGCAAGGCATCCGCATCACGTCGTGCATCGCGGCCTCGAAGTCACGCCCGGCAGCAATCCGATCAATCGACGGCCGTCGATCGCAAGCACTTCGTCATCGACACCAACGTTGTGCTGCACGACCCGGAGTGCTTCTTCCTCTTTGCCGACAACGAAGTCGTCGTCCCGATGGTCGTGCTGGAGGAACTGGACAACCTCAAGCGCAACAACGATGAAATCGGCCGCAACGCCCGGGCGGCGATCCGCACGCTGGATGAACTGCGCGACCGGGGCCGGCTGGTGGACGGCATCGAGTGGAACGGCCACGGCGGGACGATCCGTGTGGCGCTGGATGATGAGGAGTTCTGCCCGCATCTTCGCCGCGACCGCAATGATGACCGCGTCATCAACACCGCCTGGCGGATTCAGGAGCAGGGGCGTCGAACCGTCTTCGTCTCCAAGGACATCAACGCCCGCATCCGCGCTGACGCCATCGGCCTGACCGCCGAGGACTTCGAGAGCCAGAAGGTCAACGCCGATCTGCTCTATACCGGGGTCGAGGAGCTGACGGTTCCCGGCGCGATCATCGACGAGCTGTACACCGAGCGGCAGATCGTGATGGACCGGCTGGAGGAGTACCTGCCGAAACAGGAGCGGACGCCCTCCCCGAGGGAGCGGCGTCGTGAGACGGGCGAGCAGGAGAAGCCCTCCGGGCCGCTGTACGCCAACCAGTTTGTGATCCTGCACGACATGGGCGACGACTCCCACACGGGCCTGGGGCGGCGTCTGGCCGACACGAACCACGTCATTCCCGTCGCCCCCCCGCGCAAGCCGGTCTACGGAATCCTCGCGCGCAATGCCCGGCAGGTGATGGCGCTGGACCTCCTGCTCGATGACGACGTGCAGCTGGTGACGCTGATCGGCCCGGCCGGCACCGGCAAGACGCTGCTGGCCGTCGCGGCGGGGATGCACAAGGTCTTCAACGAGAAGCGGTACGACAAACTGCTGGTGGCGCGGCCGATCATGCCGATGGGCCGGGACATCGGCTACCTGCCGGGGGACAAGGATGAGAAGCTGACGGCGTGGATGCAGCCGATTTTTGATAATCTGGCGTTTCTGCTCTCGTCGCGCGGGGCGCACATGAACGCGGCGGAGTCGCAGTCAACGGAGCAGCGGATCAAGCGGCTGGTCTTTGAGGGATCGCTGGTGCTGGAGGCGCTGACGTACATCCGTGGGCGGTCGATACCCAACCAGTTCATGATCGTGGATGAGGCGCAGAACCTGACGCCCCATGAGGTCAAGACGATCGTCTCTCGGGTCGGGGAGGGGACCAAACTGGTGCTCACCGGCGACCTGGCGCAGATCGACAACCCGTACCTCGATGCGGAATCCAACGGGCTGGCGTACCTGATCGACCGCTTCAAGGAGCAGGGAATCGTGGGCCATATGAAACTGACCCGCAGCGAGCGGTCAAACCTGGCCTCGATTGCGGCCAATCTCCTGTAACCCCGGAGTGGGGTTGAAGTTAGGGTATTGGCAAGAAAACCTGCCCCGGGGAGTCGGATTCCGGAACTTTTTGCCGCCTTTTTCGTCCTACAGAGGGAGAAAGAGGTCTTTTGCAGCGGGTTCCCGCGTCCGTGGCAGGGGCGGAAGAGAAAATGGTGACAGAAAGCCGCTTCCCGGAATGGCCGGTGCGGCTTTGTCTGAACTGCCCGGGAGCCCAGACCGTAGCGAGAAATTGCGATTTGTGATAGGATGAGGCAGATTGAGTCCAGGAATCAGGAGCGGCAGGGTCCGCAAGGGCTTGGCCGGCAATGAAGGACAGCATCATGACAGACAAGTTTTTGGGCATCGTGCGCGTCGGCGTATTGGCGATTCTCGTCGCATTGCTTGCGGCACCGCTGAACGCCGTCGGGCTTCGTGCGGACATGCTCGACGAGATCACGCTCGCCAGCGGCCGAACGCTGCAGGGGGATATTCTCGAGGAGAGTGAGACGGAAATCACGATCCTGGTGAAGGTCGGCGGCATCTCCGCCAAGCAGACCTTCAAGCGCAGCGAGGTCCTGGACATCCGCTACGACGCGATCTCGGTCGCCCCGGAGGCGACGGCCTCGGCGAAACTGACGCCGACGGAGGGCACACGTCCCAACGAGATTCCTGAGGATGCGGGGCACATTGCCTACGTGATTCCGGTCCGCGGGCTGGTGGGCGTTGAGGCGCACGAAGGCATTCTCAAGCGCCTGTGGGCCGAAGCCACCGAGGCGGGCGCCGACACGATCATCTTCAACTTTGACTGTCACGACGGCTTCTACGAACTGGAGCAGTACCGCGACATGATCCAGGACTTCAAGGAGGAGGCCCGTGAGAAGGAGGCCCGCCTGGTCGCCTGGGTGAAGGATGCGCGCGGCGTGGCCGTTTCGTACGCCCTGATGTTCGAGGAGATTTACTTCGAGGTCGGCGGCACGATGGGCGGCGGCGAGGTGCTCGACAAGATGCTCAAGGACCGCTTCACCGATGAGCAGGTCCGCGCCAAGATGATCTCGGCGTGGGTCGGCATCTGCCGCGGCATGGCCGTCGAGGGCGGCTACGACGCGGAGCTTTGCGAAGCGATGATTCGCCCCGAGTACACGCTCTTCCTGGAGTGGGAGGGCGACCGGCCCCGCTTCTATCGCACCCAGAACCCCGAACGGACGCGGATCGCCGTCGACACCGATGAGTCCTCCGAGGGCATCGGCGTGCGACTGACGGCGGAGTCGGCAGTTGAGTACCGGATTGCCCGCGGTGTGGCGGCGACGCTGGAAGACCTGATGTACCAGCTGGGACAGCGCGAGTACTACCACTACGAAGGCACAAGCGAGAAGGTGACCGACTCGTGGATCGACGGTCTGGAAAGCGCCATCCGCGACTACGAAGACCTCCGCTACCAGATTCAGGACATCAACAACTACCCGAACATGGACCAGCTCCGCAAGCTGGGCCTGCAGAAGCAGAAGCTGGAGGACATCCGCCGGCTCCTGCTGACCTGGCCTCCGCTGCAGCAGATGCTGGTCTCACTGGAGCAGATCGAACTGGAAATCGACATGATCAAGAAGCAGATCCGGGCGCTCAACGACGGCTGATCGACCGGCTCTGCGGGGTTCGGGGCGATTCGAAGGACACCTGATTTACGTAAGGACTGATCTGAATGAACAAGGCCACACACCTGCTGCTGACGCTCCTGAGCGTTCTGCTCTTCTGCTCCGCCGCGATGGCGGACAAGGTCACGCTCAAGAACGGCAAGGTCTACGAGGGCACGGTGCTTGAGCAGAATGCGGACATGGTCATGATCCGCATCAAGGTCGGCACCATCGAACAGACGCTCACCTTCTGGGCCGACTCCGTCGAGAAAGTCGAGATGGATTCGGCCGGCGTTTCCGATCCGGTCGGCGGCGAGGCGCAGGCCTCAACGACCACCACGGGGGGCGCGAGCGCCTCATCGACGACGCCGGCGACGACCGAGAAGCGCGAGAACGTCACCCGTGTTGCCGTGATCCCCGCCAGTGGCGAAGTCGGTCCCCGCCTGCGGGCCGACAAGCTCAAGGCCGCCGTCGATGCGCTTCGGCCCTACGAGCCGGATGTGATCGTGCTCGTCATCGACAGCCCGGGCGGATACCTGAGCGAGCTCTACAAGATCAGCGAGTACATCTCGGAAATCCGCGATGAGTTCCGCGTGGTCTCCTGGGTCAAGACGGCGATCTCCGCAGCGGCGATGACGGCGCTGAACACCAAGGAGATCTACTTCATGCGCGAGGGCAACATGGGTGCGGCCGTTGCGTGGTACAGCAGCGGCGGCCAGGCGGTCTCCATGTCGGGCCCTGAGTTTGAGGCGTGGCGGCAGGGAGCGATGCGCATGGCCGAGGCCGCGGGCCACGACGGCGCGATCGCCCTCTCGATGGTTGACGCCAAGGTCGGCCTCTCAGCCACCAAGGAGTACAAGCCCAACGGCGACTACGAGGTCATCTGGTTCAGCGATGATGAGTCCGGCGAGCACGTGCTGGCCAAGGAGGGCGAGGTGCTGACGCTGACGGCCAACGAGGCCGTCGAGTACAAGTTTGCGCTGGGCATTGCCGACAACGTGGACGAACTGGCGCAGCAGCTGGGCCTCGAGGAGTGGGAAGAGGTCTCTGACGTCGGCCGCAACCTCATCACCGAGTGGAACGCGCTGATCGACAAGGCCGAGAAGGACATTCCCCGCCTGTATCAGACGCTGAATCTGAATGAGTCGCTGATGGGCGGCGGCGGCGAGCGTGAGCGATCCCGCCTGCTGGGCGAACAGATCCGGATCGTCACCGAGCTCATTGCACTGGCCCGCGCCCTGGGCGAGGATGCCGCGGCGATGATGGGCCTCGACAAGCGTCAGCTGGAGCGCCTCCTGGAGCAGTTGAAGCGCCAGAAGGGCTGAGCGACCCGTCCATACGACACTTCAGCACGCAGCCTCGCCTACGCGGGGCTGTGTGTGCTTTTGCAGCAACAGCACCCGCCCGCTCCGCCGGGGCCTAGCATGAGCCGCACGAGCCCTCCCCGATGTTGACTGCATGATCCTCTTCGGCCGACTTCACCGCAATGCCCACGAGCCGCCCGAACCGGGGTGGGTCGCCATCGACAAGGGCAGGATCGTTGAGACAGGTCATGGGAAGCCGCCGCAACGGCCTGACCACGGCTCGGAGCGTTCGCTGATCACGCCCGGCTTTGTCGATGCGCACCTCCACTGGCCGCAGGCGGATGCCGTCGGGCACGACGGCCTCGAGCTGCTCGACTGGCTTGAAACCGCGATCTACCCCGCCGAGCGCGCCTGGGCTGAGCCGGCGGTAGCGGAGGCCCGAGCGGAACGGGCGCTTCGGCAGATGGCAGCGGCGGGCACGCTGGGTTGTGCGGCCTACCTGACCAGCCATGCCCACAGCGTTGCGGCAGCGCGGCGGGCGCAGGCGCGGGTTCCGCTGCGCACGCTTGCGGGCCGGGTGCTGATGGACCGGGCGGCCCCTGCGGATCTGCGCAGCCCGTCGGAGGCCTCGACGCCGATGCCCGCGACGGCGCGCTTCGAGGAGAGTCTCAACCCGCGCTTTGCCGTTGCCTGTTCGGCGGCTCTGCTGGCCTCGGTGGGGAGGCAGGCGGAGGCCGGTGCGGCGGTGCAGACGCACCTGGCTGAGACGGCGGCGGAGTGCGCCGTTGTGGCGGAGCGCTTTCCGGAAGCAACGTCCTACACCGAGGTGTATGACCGCTTCGGCCTGCTCGGGCCGCGCACGCTGCTGGCCCACGCGCTGCATCTTTCAGTTCAGGAGTGGGCGATGATTGCGAAGCGCCGCTGCGCGGTCGTGCATTGCCCGACGGCCAACTGGTTTCTTGAGGCGGGAACCTTTGACCTGCGCGCTGCGCGGGAGCATGGCGTGCCGGTTGCGCTGGGCAGCGATGTCGCGGCCGGCTGCACCCTCTCCATGCCCCGGATCGCTTCGGCGATGATCAATGCCGCGAAGGTCCGCCGGATGCACGTGGATCGGGAAGCGACGGTGCCGACGGCGGGCGAGGCCTGGGAACTGATCGTGCGCGGCAACGCGCAGATTCTCCGCTGGAGGGAGTGGGGGCGCTTCGAGCCCGGCGGAAGCGCGGACCTGTTGCTGCTGGATGTTGATGAAACGCTGGAGGAGCCGCTGCCGCTTGACGATCCCGACGCGCTCTGCGGCCGGCTCGTCTTCGGCTGGGAGAGCCGGTGGATTCGGATGCGTGTGCTCAACGGCGCTGTAGTGTGAACGGTCACCTGCGTCTGTGCGACTCGAAGAAGTCCCAGATGAGGTTGGTCGCGGAGATTTCCTGCGTCGGTGGATCGCCGATGCCCCGGTCAACGCCGCCGGGCCAGGCGTGTCCCTGGTTGCGGATGGTGACGTGGATGACCTCTTCGCCGCCCGCGCCGGCTGCAAACCGCGCGGTGACGATGTTGCCGGAGGGACTGATCTCGATATCAGGGTCCGTCGAGGCGTTGTTGGCGGCCGTCCAGAACTCGACGCCCCGGCGTTGCGAGAGGTCGATGCGCGTCGTCGGAAAGCCGCCTGTGGAGCGGCCGCCGAAGTATTTGACGCTCTCATCCAGCAGCCCGTGAAAGATGAGAATCGGCACGGCGTCCTCCGGCGTGGTGATGACGGCAAGCGGTCCGCCGGCCTGCTCGCGTCCGCCGATGGTGCCGGCGACGGGGGCGATGGCGGCGAAGTATTCAGGCACTTCAGAGCCAAGCAGGTGCGTCATCATGGCTCCGTTGGACATGCCGGTGGCGTAGACGCGATCCTGATCGAGGTTGAGGCGTGTGGCGACCTCGGCGTGGAGGAACTCCCAGAAGGCGACGTCATCGACCTCGTTGCGCAGCGCAAAGCCGCAACAGTGCATCGTGTTCCAGGTCTGCAGCGAGCCGGTCCCGTCGGGATAGACGACGATGAAGGTCTCCGCCTCGGCCTTCTCGTTCCAGTGGTAACTGCGGCTGGCGTGGGCCGAGGTTCCCGAGCCGCCGTGGAAGAAGTAGACGATCGGTGTCGGCTCGGCCTGGCGGTAGCCGGTGGGTATGTAGATGCGGAAGGTGCGCATGCGTCCGTCGAAGGGGAAGGCGAAGTCGTACTGCCCGGGAAGGCCAGTCAGGTCCTCCAGCAGCGCCGGCGCCGCGTCGATGGGCTGCGCCTGACCGGCGGCCTCGGCTGGTGCGGGCTGGCGGCCCACCATGGCCGAGGCGGCGGCTGCCGAAAGCATGAACGTGAACATGACATCTCCCTTCGCTTCCGTCTACACCGTTATTCCGGAAGACGACTGAGGCGTTGCCGGTATTGCCGCCGGGGGCTGTCAGTCGCCGTTTCTGATCGCCTCGCGAATGCGGGCCAGCCGTCGCAGCAGCGCGGGGACGGTCTCCAGCGGCAGCATATTGGACGCATCGGAGAGGGCTGAGGCGGGGTCGGGGTGACACTCCATGAAAAGGGCGTCCACGCCCGCGGCGACGGCGGCGGCGGCGAGCAGGGGGGCACGCTGCGGCCGGCCCCCGCTGGTTTCGGTCGCGCCGGGCAGCTGCGTGGAGTGGGTGGCGTCGAAGCAGACGGGCGGCCCGATCTCCAGCAGGTCGCCGAGGCCGATGAAGTCGTTGACGAGCCGGTGGTATCCGAAGAAGGTTCCGCGCTCGGTGAGCATTTGCTGTGAGCAGCCGCTCTCGGTGAGTTTGCGGCAGACGCCCTTCATCTCCGAGGGGGCCATGAACTGCCCCTTCTTGACGTTGACGGGCTTGCCGGTGGCGCCGGCGGCGGCGAGGAGATCGGTCTGCCGGGAGAGGAAGGCGGGAATCTGCAGCAGGTCAACGATCTCGGCGGCGGGCTGGGCCTGAGCCGGTTCATGGATGTCGGTGGTCACGGGCACGCCGAGGCGGCGGCGGAGATCAGCCAGTTGCGCCAGCCCTCGCTCCAGGCCGGGGCCGCGCGGGGAGCGGATGCTGGAGCGGTTGGCCTTGTCGAAGCTGGCCTTGAAGATGAAGGCAAAGCCGAGGTCGCGGCAGCAGTTGCGCACAACCTCGCCGATGCGCTGCGAGGTCTCGAGATCCTCGAGCACACAGGGGCCGGCGATGATCAGCAGGGGCGAGCCGGTTCCGACGGTAATGGGGCCGATGCGGCAGGAGCGGGTCATGGGCAGAAGGATAGTCGCGGGGCCGGGCGGGCGTGGCGTTCGGCGGAGTGCAACAGCCGGGTCCGGTTCTGCGTATGGATTCTCGCACAGAGGGTGGGGTGACGGGGAATTGAAAATTACTGGTCCTGGCGCCTAAGCGAGCGTTCGAGAGAGCCGATAGTCTCCCAACGAACGGCCCCGGTGCGCCATCAGGCGGGGAAGATAATGGACGTTGTACCGCTCGAACCTGAAGCCTTCGGAGAAGCCGTCGCCCGGCGTCTCCGCGATATGTGTCCCTCCCGCGAGGTTGAACTGGTCGGAGCGCTGGAAATGCGCATCAACGGCCGCCACCTCAGTCTCGACAATCTCTATCGCATGGTGCGGCACCAGCCGCAGCGGGGTGAGGAGATCATCGCGCAATATCTGCAGCACCTGCTGGAGGGTGAGGCGGCCTCCTCGGTTCCGCTGCCCTTCGATCTGGCGCGGACGAAGATCATGCCGCGCGTGCAGCCGGAGGCGATCTTTGACCATCTGGAGCGTCATCAGGTCGTGCACCAGCCCTTCGTGAATGACACGGTGGTGCTCTATGTCATCGACATGCCGCACATGACCTTCTCGATCACCGTCGAGCAGATGCTCAAGTGGCAGGTCGATCTCGAGGAGATCGACCGCCAGGCGCGCCGCAACCTCATGGAGTACGTCCCCGAACTGGAGATCCGCTTCGTCGAGGCCGACAACGGCGGCAAGGCGGCGATCGTCTCCCAGCAGGACGGCTACGACGCCAGCCGACTGCTGCTGGTCAACCTGCACGGTCTGCTGAGCCCCGTGCTCGGACCGGATTTCCTCGTCGCCACCCCCTCTCGCGACACCTTCGTCGCCCTCTCGGGCCGGCCGCACGAGTTCGCCGACCACCTGCGGAAGAAGGTGCTGCGCGACTACGCCCGCCTGCCCTACCCGATCACGCACCGGTATTTCGTCGTCACTCGCGATGGAATCGCCGGTACGGCCTCGGATGCGGCCTGACGGACGACGGCGGAGCGGTATGCTTCCGGCGTGCTTCTGCTGATCGACAATTACGACAGTTTCACCTTCAACCTGCGCCACGCGCTGGTCGCCGCCGGCGCCGACGAGGTGCGCATCGCCCGCAATGACTCCCTGACCGTCGCGGAGGTCGCGGCGATGGGGGCTTCGGCGATTGTGCTCTCACCGGGCCCCGGCGGGCCGGCCCAGGCCGGCATCTGCGTTGATCTGGTCAGAACACTGGCCCTGCAGCGGCCGATTCTCGGCGTCTGCCTCGGGCTGCAGTGCATCGGTGCGGCCTTCGGGGCGCGCGTGCGGGCGGCGCACACGCTCCGCCACGGCAAGACGTCGCCGTTGCGGCACGACGGAACGGGCCTTTTTGCCGGCCTTGCGAATCCGCTCACAGTCGCCCGCTACCACAGCCTCGTCCTCGATGAGGCGACGATTCAGCCGCCGCTTGCCGTGACGGCCCGGGCCGACGACGGGGAGGTAATGGCGATCGAGGCGCGAGGTGTCGAGGGCGCTGCGCTGGTCGGCGTGCAGTTTCACCCGGAGAGCTACCTGACGCCGCAGGGCGTCGCGCTGCTTGCGAACTTCCTTCAGATGGTGCGCAGGCCCGTCGCAGCGCTCAGCGTGCGGGGATGAGTCGGCCGACGGTTGCCGGGCTGAAGGGGAAGGCCTCGTAGACCTCGCGAACATCGTCGAGGGTGACGGCCCGCAGCCGTGCCAGTTCCTCTTCGAGCGGCAGGTATTCATGCAGCATGGTCCACTGCCGGCCGAGGCGCTGCATGCGTCCGGCGGGGCGCTCGCCGGCAAGGGTGACGGCGGTGGCGGCCTTGTTGCGGAGGCGTTCGAGGTCGTCGGCCGTGATGAGATCGAGGCAGCGGCGGATCTGGTCGTTGACGATCGTCTCGACCTGTTGCCCACGCTCCGGCGGACAGGAGGCAAAGACGTAGAACTCCCCGAGGCCGTCGCGACCCGAGTAATCGACCTGCGCCTCTTCGGCCAGGCCCGGATCGATCAGCGACCAGTAGAGCAGCGAACCCTCATCTTCGCCGAGGAGTCGGGCGAGCATGGAGGCGGCGTACCGGCGCGAATCCTGCGCGGCCGGGGCGGGGGAGACGGCCAGGTAGTAGTGCCGGTTGACCTTGCGGTCTTCAAGGGTGAAGTCGTCAGGCGTTGGGCCGAAGGGCTGGTGGACGCGGGCGGTGTCGGTTCGCTCCCAGCCGCCGCACAGTGCGCCGACGGCGCTGACGACGGCGTCGAAGTCGAGCCGGCCGGCCAGCGCCAACGTGGTGTTGTCGGCGGAGTAGCGATCGCGGAAGTAGGCGGCCATGGCGTTTCGCTGCAGCGCGCCGATGGTGTCGCGCGTGCCCAGGACGCGGTGGGCCAGCGGGTGAGCGCGGTAGTGGCGCTCCATGACGGTCTCGTAGAGTCGCCAGAAGGGCACGTCGTCGTACATGGCGATCTCTTCGAGGATCACACCGCGCTCGGTGTTGAAGTCCTCCTCGCGCAGGGCCGGGCGGAGGATATCCGCCAGCAGATCCAGGGCGGAGTCGAGGCGTTCGGGCAGCACGTGGGCCCAGAAGGCGGTCATCTCCTGGCTGGTCCAGGCGTTGTGGTTGGCGCCGATCTCATCGAACTCGCGGTTGACGTCGTCGGCGCTGCGCCGATCGGTTCCCTTGAACATCATGTGCTCAAGGAAATGGCTCACGCCCATCACCTCGCTGCGCTCATCACGGGAGCCCGTGGCGACGAAGAAGCCCGCCGCGGCCGTGTGCGCCTCGGGATCGACCTCGGCGATGATGCGCAGCCCGTTGTCCAGTTCCGTGCTGTGAAATGAGACGGCCATAGCGGCGTCATCCTCCCGTTGCGGTGCGCCTCAGCCCCCGGAGACCGGCGTCAGCTGCTCACTGCCGCCCGTCTGCTCTGTCTGCGTCGAGGGCGGTGTCGAGGCGGAGGGGAACTCCCGGTTCGACGAGGTCACGCTCCAGCCGCCGAATCCCCCGGTCAACTGCACCTTGCCGACGACGCGCCCGTCCCAGGCGTCGGGCAGCAGGATCGTCACCAGCGCCTCGTTGCCGCGGATGTAGATCGCCAGCACCTCGTAGACGCTGTTGACCGCCGCGTGCTGCCCCGCCTCATCCGGATGCAGCGGCTCGGCCATCTCACCGGCGACCTGGCGATAGGTGTTGATCGACGCCCCCTCCGGCAGCACCACCCCATAGGGCTCCTCATCGGGCCAGGCCGAAAGCGCAAAGGCCACTGCCTTCTCCATCACCATCGGCACCGGGGCGACGTTGATGGCGTTGAATGCCGTGTCGCGTCCGTCGGAGGGGATGTTGACATACGAAGCGCAGCCGGCGAGGCCCAGCAGGGCGGCCAGGGCGAGGATGGACGGAGATTTCATCGAATGCTCCCTTCTCTCGGGCAGTCGGTTCCGGTTACAGTAAAGCGCGCCCGGCCCCGATGTCGAGGTCGGCCCAGGTCGAAGCGTGCAGGGAGCGGCTATGCAGCAGAGTAACCGGATCGTGGTGGGGATTACCGGCGCCAGCGGCGCGGTCTATTCCAGGCGGGTCATCTCCGCCCTGGTCAACGCCGGCCGGGAGGTCCACCTCGTCGTCACGCCCAACGGCCAGCGCCTCCTGCGCGAGGAACTCGGGCTCTCCGGCGTCGATGCGGCCGCCCTTGCCGGTCGAGCCGACCACGGTGTGACAGTCCACAACGTCAACGACGTCGGCGCGCCCATCGCCTCGGGAACCTTCATCACCGCCGGCATGGTCATCGTGCCCGCTTCCAGCACCGCCCTGGGCATGATCGCCTCGGGCATCGGCTCCAACCTGCTCTACCGCGCTGCCCTCGTGACGCTCAAGGAACGTCGGCCGCTGGTGATCGCGCACCGCGAGTCGCCGCTTTCGCTGATGGATATCGAGAACATGCGTCGTCTTCACCTCGCAGGGGCCGTCATCGCCCCGACCAACCCCGGCTGGTATCTGCAACCAAAGTCGCTTGATGACCTGGTGGACTTCGTCGCCGCACGGCTGCTCGACGCGCTGGGCGTTGAACACTCTGTCGGGAAGCGCTGGGGCGAGCCCTCGCCATGACCGACTTTGTCTGCACGAAAACGGGCCGACGCTTCGGCGACGATCAGCCGCGCTGGCGCAGCGACGCCGGCGCCCTGCTTGATCTCGACTTCGAGGCGATCATCGACGATGAGGCCTTTGCCGCCCGCCCCCCGGGTATGTGGCGGTACCGCGAGGCGCTGCCCCTCCCGGCGGGCGCGCCCGTCGCCTCCTTCAACGAGGGCTTCACCCCCCTGATCGAAACCGAACTCGACGGCCGCCTCATCTCCGTCAAACTCGATTACCTCTTTCCCTCCGGCTCCTACAAGGATCGCGGGGCGTCGCTGCTGATCTCGCGGCTGGCTGCCTGGGGCGTCGACCACGTCGTGGAGGACTCCTCGGGAAACGCCGGCGCCGCGATCGCCACCTACTGCGCCCTGGCGGGGATCGCCTGCGAGATCTACGTCCCGCAGGGAACTTCATCGGCCAAGACGGCACAGCTGCGGGCCGTCGGGGCCGAGGTCGTGGAGGTGCCCGGCGACCGCGCTGCCACCGAGGCCGCGACGCTTTCGCGCGTTGAGGAGAGCGGCGCGTTTTACGCCAGCCACGTCTGGAACCCGCACTTCCTCCACGGCACGAAAACCTTTCTCTACGAACTGCGGGAACAGTGTGGCTGGGACCTGCCCGACGCGATCGTCCTCCCTGCCGGCCACGGCACGCTCCTGCTCGGCTGCGCGCTGGCACTCGAGGAACTGCGCTGTGCCGGCCGTATCGACCGCTTGCCGAAACTCTTCGCCGTCCAGTCCGCCGCCTGCGACCCCCTCACCCGCGCCTTCGAGGCCCACGACGACGAGCCGGCGACGATCACGCCGCAGCCGACGATGGCTGAGGGCATTGCGATCGCCCGTCCTCATCGCGGGGCACAGATGCTCCGCGCCGTCGGTGCCTCGGGCGGGGCCTTCCTTTCAGTTACTGACGAGGAGATCACTTCAGCGCTGACCGATGTGCGCCGCTGCGGGCTGTACGTTGAGCCGACCTCGGCCGCGGCGATCGCCGGTCTTCGCCGACTCTTCGGTCAGAACCTGATCGGCCCGGAGGATTCGGTCGCGACTGTTCTGACCGGCCACGGCCTGAAGTCGCCCCCGAAGAAGTAGTGTCCTCTCCGTCATGCCCGCGCAGGCGGGCATCCAGAGAAACGAGCCGCGACCACGTGGAATCGTGTCGATTGATCCACTGCGCCCAGCCACGGGAGTGGCTGGGCTTTGGGGATGTTCTGAGGGAAGGTGATGGGTGAAGACA
>CAZPFK010000039.1:0-24411 GCA_964585855.1 uncultured Vicinamibacteraceae bacterium | reverse complement strand
CGATCTTCTCGATGTCGGAGGTCTTCATCCCCAGCAGCGTTCCCAGCCGGCTGGGCAGGGCCTTGAAGAACCAGATGTGCACCACGGGGGCGGCGAGGTTGATGTGGCCCATGCGCTTGCGGCGCACGCGGCTGTGCGTGACCTTGACGCCGCATCGGTCGCAGATGATGCCCTTGTACTTCGTGCCCTTGTACTTGCCGCAGGCGCACTCGTAATCGCGCTCCGGCCCGAAGATGCGCTCGCAGAAAAGTCCGTCGCGCTCGGGGCGGAAGGTTCGGTAGTTGATCGTCTCCGGCTTCTTGACCTCGCCGAAGGACCACGAACGGATGTCGTTCGGGCTGGCCAGCATGATGCGAACGCTTGTGAAGTCGTCAACGCGATCGTAGAAACTCTCAGCCATGGTGTTCTCTTGTTCCCGTCGTCCTGCGACTCGTGTGAGTCTGTTCCTGTCACGTCAGTTCCGCACCGCCGTATACGTTCACCGCTCCGTTGCAAACTCCCGCCACAGCGAGAGGTCAATCGATTCCCCGCACAACCCTTTCAGCCTCATCACTTCGGACCGGCAGACCTGCGCCAGCAGACTTCGGCCTTCGGCTCCGAGCGCCCCTGTGATCCGTCGCTGCAGATTGACGGGTCGATCCATGCCCTGGGGCACGAAGGAGGCGTCGAGCCCGAGGAAGCGATAGGTCGAGGCGATCATCTCCCCGGGCTGAGCCGCACACCGCTCGTACTGAAGCACCTGCACCTGCTCTTTCGGATAGATCGAAAAGAGAATCTCGAGCTGCGAGGCATACCAGCCGTTCCAGAGTGATTCCTTCCGCAGGGCGTATTCCTTGATCACCCTCATTCGCGTCCGGGGCCCGATGACGCCGGAGTACCGCTGCTTCAGCTCGTGATTGAAACCCGAATCGAACCGGTCCACCGGGTTGCGGAGCATCACCAGCACGCGGGCCTGCGGAGCCGCTTCCTTCAGCCGCAGCAGCGACCACGGGCTGGCCATGTAGTTCGGCGTCCACTCGCCGCACAACTTCCCGGCAGACCTGGCGAAGGCCGCGTGGTAGGCCCGAATCTCGGTTGCTCCAAACGGTCGATCGAAGAAGTGCGTCAGGTACTGCATCTCCTTGCGACCAAAGCGATTGGCGGCCACACCCGGATGCGCCTCGATGAGGCCGCACCACCACGATGTGCCGCTCTTTTGCGTCCCGACGCCGACGAAGTCCGGCGGACCCGGCTGCAGCGAGGAGTCGACAGGGATATCCGCCTCCGTCCAGGGCGATGCCTGACGACGGATGGGGAAGGGTGCCAGCCGGCCGCTCAGACCTGCGTACTCCAGCCCGATGCGCACCATGTTGGCAAGTGAGTTGTCGGGCCACCCCATCGCTCATATCGCCTCATCCTGCGGAAAGTGCAACGCTTTATGCACGACCGTGTGCTTCTGTTTCGAAATCCGCTTACAGCACGACTCCGCCTTCGACCCGCTTCTTCTCCATCGTGACGTTCATGCCCAGGCCCCTGATCTCGTTGCGCAGCACGTCGAAGGCGACAGGCATGCCGGCCTCGAGCGTGTTGGTGCCCTTGACCATGGACTCGTAGATCTTGGTGCGGCCGTCCACGTCGTCGGACTTGACGGTGAGGAGTTCCTGCAGGATGTAGGCGGCGCCGTAGGCCTCCAGACCCCAGACTTCCATCTCGCCGAAACGCTGACCGCCGGTGCGGGCCTTGCCGCCCAGGGGCTGCTGCGTGATCAGTGAGTACGGGCCGGTGGAGCGGGCGTGGATCTTGTCATCAACGAGGTGGTGCAGTTTCAGCACGTACATCTGCCCCACGGCAGTCCGCTGGCGGAAGGGCTCGCCGGTGCGACCGTCGTAGAGCTGCACCTTGCCGCCCGGAGGCATGAAGGCCAGCAGTTCATCCGGCTCCGGCGGCACGCCGGTTTCTTCGCACTCCTTGAGCCGCTTTGCCACATGCTCATTGGCTTCGCGGAGCGCGGCGTGAACTTCATCCTCGGTCGCCCCGTCGAAGACGGGCGTGATGACGCGGAAGCCCAGCACTCGTGCCGCCCAGCCCAGGTGTGTTTCGAGAATCTGGCCGACGTTCATACGGCTCGGCACGCCGAGCGGATTGAGCAGGATGTCAACGGGCGTTCCGTCCTCGAGGAAGGGCATGTCCTCCTCGGGCACGATGCGGGCGATGACGCCCTTGTTTCCGTGACGACCGGCCATCTTGTCGCCGACGGAGAGCTGCCGCTTGGTCGCAAGGTACACCATGCGCTTTTCGAGCACACCGGACTGGAGCTGGTCGCCCTGCTTCATGTGAGCCAGTCGACGAGCCTTCTCCTTCTGGAGGCCTTCGATGCGCGGACGGAACTGGTTGTAGATGACTTCCGCCTCATCGCGCTTGGCCTTGGCGCCCTTGATCCAGGAGACCTCGAAGTTCTGAATCTGCTCGAGAATGACTTCCGGAATCGGCGACTCACCGACCGTCTGCCGCGTGAAGGGGTCGACAATGGGAGAGCCGATCGTCTCAGTGATCTGGCCGATCATCTCGCGGAAGAGGCGAATGCACTTGGCATCCATCTCCTCGCCGTAGACTGCCATTTCACGCGCCAACTCCTTCTTCTGCGCCTCGGAGAGGTGGCCTCGGCGGCTGAAACGCTTGGCGCCGATGACAATGCCCTCAGTGCCGGCCGGCACCTCCAGCGACTCGTTCTTCACATCCTCGCCGGCGCGGCCGAAGATCGCATGCAGAAGTTTTTCTTCGGGCGAGAGTTCGGTCTTGCTCTTGGGGCTGACCTTGCCGACGAGAATATCGCCGGGCTTGACGCGGGCGCCGATTCGGATGACTCCGGACTCGTCGAGGTTGCTGAGCATCTTCTCGGAGACGTTGGGGATGTCGCGGGTGAACTCCTCGCGGCCGAGCTTGGTATCGCGGATCTCCACGTCATGCGAGTCGATGTGGATGGAGGTGAACGCATCGTTCTTGACGAGGCGCTCGCTGATGACCACCGCGTCCTCGAAGTTGTACCCGTCAAAGGTCATAAACCCGACGAGCACGTTCTTACCAAGGGCCAGTTCGCCGTTGAGCGTCGAAGCGCCGTCGGCGATGATCTCGCCCTTCTTGACCTTCTGGCCGGGCACCACAACGGGCCTCTGCGTCAGGCAGGTTTTCTCATTGAGCCCGACGAACTTCCGGAGGTGATACTCATCGGTGTTGTCGATGACGATCAGCTTGGCGTCCACATAGGTGACAGTCCCGGCGTTTCGCGCGAGCATCACCATGCCGCTGTTCATGCCGACGGGCACTTCCATCCCGGTAGCGATCAGCGGCGGCTCGGTGCGGATCAGCGGCACCGACTGCCGTTGCATGTTCGATCCCATCAGGGCGCGGTTGGCGTCGTCGTGCTCCAGGAAGGGAATCAGAGCGGCCGAGACGCCGACGATCTGCTTGGGCGCAATGTCCACAAACTGAACATCCTCGGACGAGACCTGCTTCAGGTCGCCCTGAGCGCGGGCCAGCACCGTACCCTTGCGGACGCGGCCGTCGCTTTCCAGCACATCCGACGGGGCCAGGACCGCCCGCATCTCCTCGTCGGCGCGAAGGTACTCAACCTCGCCGGAGAGCCGGCCCTTTTTCACCTGCTGATACGGCGTGAGGATGAAGCCGTACTCATCGATCTTGGCGTAGATGCCAAGCGACGCGATCAGACCGATGTTGGTGCCTTCAGGCGTCTCGATGGGGCAGATGCGGCCGTAGTGCGAGATGTGCACGTCGCGAACCTCGAAGCCCGCGCGCTTGCGGTTGAGGCCGCCGGGGCCGAGGGCTGAGAGCCGGCGTTCGTGGGCCAGCATGCTCAGCGGATTGGTCTGATCCACGACCTGGGAGAGTTCGCTGCGGCCGAAGAAGAAGTCGATGGAGCTGCTGATGCTCTTTGTGTTGACGAGGTCGGCGATCTTTGCGATCTCGTCGGGGTTCTTGACGCTCATGCGCTCCTGCACGGTGCGCTTGAGCTTCAGGAAGCCCTTGCGGATCTCCTCGACGGCCAGTTCATCGAGGGTGCGCAGACGGCGATTGCCGAGGTGGTCGATGTCATCGACGTGCGCCTCGTTGCGGTCGCTGCGGAGATCGAGGATGTAATCGATGACGGCCCGGAAATCCTCCGGACGAATATGCATCACGCTTTCATCGACGTTCAGACCGAACTTCCGGTTGATGCGGAATCGGCCGACGCGACCGAGGCGATAGCGGTTGTCGTCGTAGAACTTCTCGTTGAAGAGGGCGCGTGCCTTCTCCACCTGCGGCGGGTTTCCGGGACGCAGACGGGTGTAGAGCTTGAGCAGACTTGCCGCAAAGTCTTCATGATCAGGGAACGCGTCGAGATTCTCATCCGCGATCGTATTGAGAATCAGCGGGTCGATCTGACCGACGATGACCTTGACCTTCTTGAGCTTTGAGGCCTGGATGGCAGGCAGCGCTTCGCCGATCTGCCGGCCGACTGAGACCAGCACTTCGCCGGTTTCGGTGTCGACGATCTCCTCGGCGGCGTAATGCTGCTCCATCAGCTTGGTGACCGGCACTTCCTCCATGTTGTAGAAGTACTCGAGCACGCGGTCGGTGCTGCTGTGGTCCTCATCAAGGGCGCGCAGGAAGACGGTCGCGGGGATCTTCGTGCTCTGATCGATCCGCATCGTCAGCACGTCCTTCTTGGTCACCTCCAGCTCGATCCAGGAGCCGCGCTCCGGGATGATGCGCGCGGAGTGGAGCGGACGGTCGGCCTCCGAGGAGACGATCGTGAAGTCCACGCCGGGTGAGCGGTGCAGCTGGCTGACGATGACGCGCTCGGCCCCGTTGATGACGAACTCGCCGCCGCCCATCAGGATGGGCACTTCGCCGAGGTAGATCTCGTCCTCGGTGACCTCGGAGGTCTCATCGCGGATGAGACGCACGGCGACCTTGAAGGGCCGCGCATAGGTCAGGCGGAGTTCGCGGCACTCCTCGGGGGTGTACCGCGGGTCCTCGAGGGCGTACCAGAGGTACTCCAGGCGCATCTTCCCGTCGTAGGATTCGATCGGAAAGATCTCGCGCAGAAGCGACTCGAGCCCCTTTTCAGGGTTTCTCGACTTCGGCTCCACCTCGAATTGCAGGAAAGTTTCGTAGGCCTCTCGCTGGATGGCCACAAGATCAGGAACGGGGATCGCATCCCCCCGCTTGGAAAAATCGCGCACCTTCATCGCCGGCATCGATGTCCTCGATTTGACAAAAATAGACCGGGCCTGAACGGTCCGATCAATTCAGAATGGATGTTGCGTAGTCGACTGCACTTCCCGGAGCCACTGCGGACGCTCTGCTACAGTACGCCCCCCGTGAAGTCAAACAACCGGGCTGAATAAAGAATCTCTCTAAATCCACACTTTTTTCTTCTTCTGGCATCGATTTTTCGGCAACCATGCCCGTCCATACTCCTAACACTCCTCCGCCAGCGGTTCTGCTGCTGAAAGTCACGCCGAATGCCTCCCGGAGCGAGATCGCCGGCCTTCACGATGGGCGGATCCGCATCCGCATCGCCGCTCCGCCGGAGGACGGCCGCGCCAACCTCGCCCTTTGCGCCTTGCTGGCAACGGCGCTTGGCGTCCGACGGCGCGATGTCGTCGTCTCGTCCGGCGCCACCAGCCCGCTCAAGACCGTTACCGTCACCGGGCTGACCACGGCTCAGGCCCATGAGCGGCTCGGCCTGGGATCGCAGTCATGAAGTCCTGCGTCGTCGCTCGGTCTCGAGACGGAGAATCTCCTTCTCATCGGCCGAGAGATTCTCGTAGCCAACCTGCGAGACTCGCGCAAGCACGGCATCGATGTCGGGCATAGGCGTGTCGGGCGTTGACACGTTCTCCGTGGCCGATGGATCTGTCCCAACCTCGGAGATGGCGAACCTCGCCTGGCTGAATCGCAGCCAGGACATCCATGCGCAGAGCCCCCCCACTGCCGCCGGCAGCACATTGGCCATCCCGAGTCCGACGACTCCGGTCGCCGCCCCGGCAACAAGTCCGACAAGTCCGGCGGCCCGGGCGCTTCGTTCGCGGCCGACGAAGCAGGCGGCGACGGCCTCAACGATGCGGGCGCCGTCAAGTGGATACGTCGGCAGGAGATTGCTGAGAAGGACTGCCAGGTTCGCCACGTGCAGCGACCAGAGCAGCAACGGCGCGACTTCCGGCCGGCCGGAAACCGACCAGCGTGCGTAGGCGTCGGGCGCGAGCAGCGGGTTGAGCACTTCCGCTGCGTCGTTGGGGATCACTCGATCTACGGCAACCCAGAGTGCGGCTGCGGCCAGAACGGAGATGAAGGTCGGCACAAGCGAGCAGGTGATGCGTGCCGGTCGACCCGGAGGCGAGCGATGCGCGTTGAAGAGTCCGAGCGGCCACAGGACCAGCAGGTCCGCCTCTCCGCCGAATCGATTGACGGCCAGAGCACGCAGAACCTCACGGAGAAGAACAACCGCGAGCAAGGACGTCATCACGAAAATCGTTGCGCGAGGATCGCCGAGAATTGAGCCGGTGTTTGCCCAGGGCGTCAGCGACCAGCCGATCGCTGAGAGGGCGAGGACAAGGAACAGCGCATGGATCTGCACCCGCAGCCGCCCGAGGCGCACGAGCGGAAGCGTCCAGGTCATCGGGTTGTGCCAGTGCACCTGTGCCACACCGGATTATTGCACGCCCGCTCAGGCCGCTGCGCATCCGTTACCGCGTCGATGTCGCAACGGGATCGGCCTGATCCAGAACCTCACGAATCTTCCGGGCCAGGTCCGCGGGCTGGAACGGCTTCTGGAGAAAGTGAACCTGACCGACGGCGACACCCTCCTGGATGACCGCATCGTCTGAGTAGCCCGAGAGGTAGAGCACGGGCAATCCGGGGCGCAATTCGCCGATGCGTCGGGCCACTTCCCGTCCGCCCATCTGCGGCATGACCACATCGGTCACGAGCAAGTTGATCCCGGCATCAGTTTCCTGCACGAGGCGAATGGCCGCCGGGCCGTCTGCCGCGGGGATGACGCTGTAGCCGAATTTCTCGAGAATGCGGGCGATCATGCCGCGGACCATCGCATCATCTTCGACCAGCAGGATCGTCTCACTTCCGCGCGGAGCCGAAACCGGTGCAGGGGTTGTTGTGGGCTCCATTGTCTTGGCGGCCTCCTGTCTGGGCAGGTAGATTGTGAAGGTGCTTCCCCGACCGGGTTCACTCTGGACTTCAATGTGTCCGCCGCTCTGAGAGACAACGCCGTGAACGACGGCCAGACCCAGCCCGGTTCCGCTCCCGGGCTCCTTCGTGGAATAGAAGGGCTCGAAGAGACGCCGTCGGATCTCTTCGCTCATGCCGATACCGGTATCGCTGACTGACAGCACAGCGTAGGGCCCCGGTGGAAGATGCGAGAGGCAGAGCGGATCGTGCGGTTTGACCACCACAGACGACGTCCGCAGCGCGAGCGTTCCGCCGTGGGGCATGGCATCCCGCGCGTTGACGACGAGGTTCAGCAGCGACTGTTCCACCTGATTGACGTCAACTCGCACCCTGCCAGCATCTGCATCCAGGTCCGTCTCAAGCAGGATGCTTTCCGGCAGGAGCCGCTGGAAGAGCCGCTGCGCGTTGGAGACGATCTCGTTGAGCTCGACCAGTCTGGGCGAGAGCACCTGCCGGCGGCTGAAGGCCAGCAACTGCCGAGTCAGCGCGGCCGAGCGGCGGACGGCGCCGGAGATTTCATCCACGTACCGGCGGCCGGCATGGTCGGAGTCGAGCATATCCAGCAGCAGATCGCTGTAGCCGGCGATGATCGTCAGCAGGTTGTTGAAGTCGTGCGCGACACCGGCGGCGAGCTGCCCCACGGCTTCCATCTTCTGCGCCTGGCGGAGTTGCTGCTCCAGACTCTTTCGCTCGGTCACGTCGGTAAAGGTCACAACCGCGCCGACGACTTCGCCGTCCCTCCGCATCGGCAGGGCGAAGTACTCGGCCTCGAAGGGCGTCCCGTCGGCACGCCAGAAGGTTTCGCCATCCTGGTGACTGGAGTGCCCCTGCGAGAGCGTTCGGTGAATCTGGCACTCTTCCACGGGAAACCGCGACCCGTCGGCGCGTGAATGGTGCATCAACGCGTGCATCTCCCGGCCGATCAATTCCAGCGCATCGTCGTAGCCGAGCAAACGGGCGCAAGCCGGGTTGGCCAGCGTACACCGGCCGTCACGATCGATTCCATAGATCGCCTCGGCCGTGGAATCCAGCAGGAGCCGCATTTGCTCTTCCCGTTCCCGCAGGGCGGCCAGGGCGCTCTGGTGTTCAAGGTAAGACTGAAGCATTTCAGCGAGCGAGTCGAGCAACGCCCGCTCTTCGATCAGGAAAGGGCCTTCATCGGCCTCGGGCATCTCTCGCAGATAGGCCACTTCGATCGTGCCGGGCAGGTCGTTGGCGACAAAGCGCCCTGAAAGCCGCCACGGAGTCTCCCGCCAGTTGAGCGTCTGCGAGGCGTACTCACCCCAGGTGACTCGAGCCGCACACTCGCGCGTGTGCAGCCAGGCGGCGGGCATCAGGTCGACGAGTTCCTCGAGGATCGCGGGCGAGAATGGCCGGCGCGGCTGCAGGAGGCGAGCGGTCTTGTGAAGGAGCGTCAACTCCTTCACACGCTCCTGCAGACTGCTCATGGCTCGATTCCGTTCCTGCTCGCTTGCCTGTGCGGCGGAGATCTGCGTAATCCACCACGCCACGCGCTGCCGTTTGTGCTGGGCTTCGAGGCCGGGGTCGGGACGAAGGAGCATCTCCGGCGGTTCGTAATAGGGATTGCGGGAGATGAAGTCTTCCATCGCCACGAGCGGATGCGATCGCAGCACATCGTGAATCACTGAGGCATCGAAACGATCGCGGTCATACTGACAGAGAATCAGCGCCCGGTGCGTCTCCAGGAAGCGATTGAGCAGCCCCTCATACCGCAAAAGGTCATGAGGATCAATCTCATGATCGGCAACCCAGGACATCTGCCCAATCCCCCGGATCCCGCTGTATCCCTCCTCAAGCGCCGCCGCCTCCAGCTCGCCCAGCAGCCGGATCATGCTCTCGGGATCGAAGCGGCCGGACCGCAGGTACGTCTCATTCTCTGACAGGAACTGAATCGCGCCCTGGTCGACGAGACGACTTGCCGACACGCCCGCCTGCGCCAAGCGAACTGTGATGTCATTGACGGCCAGCCCTGTCGGTACGATGAGGCACTGTTCGTTTCGCCGCACGCCCTCAACGATGAAGGCCACGGCGACGGCGAGGCGATGGGCGGGATCATCGTGGATGGAGCAGAGGTGATCGCCCTGGCGAAGTTGGGGCAACTGGCTGATCAGGAGACTCGTCATCCGCGACTCCGGCTTCTCTCTGCGGCAATGAGTACAGGATACTGTCGCCGCAATCGTGCGCTCCGATCCGTCCATTCATAGGTTAACATACTCCTATCGGACAAGACCCCCACCCGGGACCAACGATATTTTGATCAGTTGCTGGGCCGATCAGCAGGACTCGTCCATCTGAGAATGCGATGAGCGGCCCGCCTGGAAAAGCAACGTCCCCCGGAGAGAGGTTCTCCGGGGGGCGAGTGATTCAGGTTCCATGAAGCAGGCGACTACTGCTCGCTCTTGAGCAGCTCCTTGACGGCCTCGGGAAGATCGAAGATGGACTCATCCACCTGATCGAAGGTAACCTCGGTGAACTCCATCGTCATGGACTGCTGCATCGTCTCCATGGTCATCTTCGTCGCCATGGTGATTCCGCCGAACTCCTTGTATCCGTCCATCATCGTCTTGACTTCCATCGCGCCCATGTCGGTCTCAGGAGTGGCGACGATGCCCCGGATCAGGGCGCTCTCGACATCGAAGTAGAAGGTCGAGACATCGCCCTTCTTATCCACCATCCGGACCGCCCAGCACTCCTTGTCGCCAAACGCCTCTCGGCCGAGCACTTCCATTGTCGTGTAGTGCTCCTTGTAGTTCAGCTCGCGGTAAAAGTCGGCCTCGCGCAGGGCGTCCTCGCGCATCTTCCCCTCCTTCAGCGTGACGCCCATCATCGGCGAACTCGACCATGCGACCGTGCCGTCGCAGCCCTCGCGGACCTCGCCCATTCCGGGCATGTCCATCACCATCAGCATCTTGTTCGGAGCCATCGAGTAGAGATTGATCGTTGCCGACAGTCCCGCAGCGGGCATCTCGAACTTGCCCTTCACATGCATCGATGTATGGCTGCGGATCACGTCCTCTCCGCCGACCGCCTCGATGTGCTGCTTCAGCAGCGTGTCAATGTCCGGAACCTTCGCCTCAGCCGGCTGCGAGGTCGGCGCCTCCTGGGCATAGACCTGGCCGGTCACGCCGACGCCAGGATCAAATCCGATCCCCGAGACCAGCAGGCACGAACACATCATCGAGCCGAGATTCCGCTGCATTCGAATCCATCGTTTCATGAACTGCATCCCTTTCAGCCGCTCTGCCAGCGGTCTTTGCGCTTCCAACATTCTCCCGGCGGCCCGGCGCAGACATGACGCCGATCAGCACCGCCCGATACCAGACGCGGCAATCAGCCGCCGATTCCCTCAGCCGAGATCGCTCCGCCACTTTGAATCCAGCGAATCGCCGCCTCCATCTGCGGATCGCGACCCTGGAGCAGGTCTTCGCGGGTAGTCTCCACCACTTCATCGGGAACCACGCCTCGCCCCTCCAGCGACTGGCCGCTCGGGGCCAGGAAATCCGCCATGGCATGCAGCAGAACGTCGCCGTTGGGAAGCCGGTCCATCATCGCCGGAAGGGCAGCCCCGGCGGAGGTGGTTCCAAAAACCCGGACGCGCCCCACGCCCTGCATTCCGCCCGCAAACACCTCCGAAGTGCTGGCGCTCAATCCGTCGATCAGGATTGCCACCGGACCCGCATAGGGCGTCGTGCGCTTATTGTCAGCCGTGAGCAGCTGCGGCTGGACGCGGAACTCCGCCGTGGCATCGCGGGTTTTGAAGGTTCCTAGGGAGATCTTCTCATCGATGAAGTACCCCCCGATTCCCATCACCATCCCGCCGATTCCGCCGAGGTTGCCGCGCAGATCAATGATGATCCCGTCGGCATCCCGGAACTCATCAACGGCCTCCCGGAAGGGCCTGACGACCGGAATCATCCAGAAGTTGAAGGCGATCACGCCGATGCGAGCATCCTCCGCCGGCGCCTCGTAGGCGTCAAAGTCCACATACATCACCGGCAGATTGCCGAACTGCACCGGCGTCCCCGGCAGCGCGGCCGTGACCAGTTCCACACGAACCTCGCGATCGTCCTCATCAAGGAAGACGGCTCGGACCGTCCTGCCTCGATCCGCATCGAACCGCTGCATTGCGGCCATGGAGACCTGCAGCCACGCCATGGACTCCCCGGCTGCCGAGGCCATCCCCTCCACCGAAGCGGCCGGATCGAAACCCTCAACCGACTTCACGATCCATCCGGGGCGCACCCCCGCGGCTTCGGCGGGGCTGTCGGCCGCTACCGAGGTCACGGTCAGGCGTCCCTCGACCGGACGCAACTGCAGGCCCGCCCAGCCCGGGCCTGTTTCGACCGCCGGCTCGTCGACTGCCGGAGAAGGCGAGTTCGTTGTCTCTGAACCGGATGTGGGAGCGGCGGCGCTGGCCGCCGGAGTCTCTGATGCCTCGGTTTCGCCGCTCCAGAGGTCCTCGGCGGGCTTGGCGTCAACGGCCTCGCCGGGAATCAGGGCAAAATGCGACTGACCGAGGCGGCCCAGCATCTCGGAGATGACCATACGGGTTTCACGCAGACTTGTCGTCTCCTCCAGACGGGGACGCAACTCATCGCGAACGGCATCCCAGTCCACACCGTTGAATTCAGGATCGAAGTGGGTGTCGCGCACGAGCCGCCACGCTTCGTCAAAGGTCGCAAGGGCCAGCTCGGTGTCGATTGTCTGATCGGGGGGCGGTGCGGCCTGCGTCTCCTGCGGGGTGGATTCGCACCCGGTGGCGAAAGCCACGAGCAGCAGAAGCAGCAACGCGAGCAGACCGGATCGGAATCTTGACATGGAGGGAGCATCTCCTCGTACTGGGTACACAGTGCTGCCGGGCAGCGGCGGAGGGCGATCATACCCTCCGATCTCGCCATCACTCGCGTCATGCTGCAGCCGCATCCCTCGAAAATCGACAACGCAGAAGCCCCCGCGTAAACTCTGCCCGACCGGTCTTCAGGGCCGAACGGGCTCCAACCGCTCGCTTCGGCGGGGGCGGCGGGTCTGACAGCGGCCGGTTTCATACCATCCGGACAGTCAAACGCTCATTCGAGCCAGGGATCATCCGAACATGGCGAATCTGTTCCTCGTGCAGGCAATCAACCAGGCGCTCCTCCAGGAAATGGAGGCAGACCCAGACGTGGTCCTCCTGGGCGAGGACATCGGCGTCAATGGCGGCGTCTTCCGCGCCACCGACGGCCTGCACGCGAAGTTCGGCGGCGATCGCGTCGTCGATACCCCCCTTGCAGAATCGGGCATCATCGGCGCCGCCGTCGGACTGGCGATGGGCGGCATGAAGCCCGTGCCCGAGATTCAGTTCGAGGGCTTCCTCGGGCCAGCCTACGACCAGATCGTCACTCACGCCGCCCGCTTCCGCACCCGCACACGCGGCCGACTGACCATTCCGATGACCATCCGCGTTCCGGTCGGAGGGGGCATCCACGCACCGGAACTGCACTCGGATTCGCCCGAGGCGGTCTATGTCCATACGCCCGGCCTCAAAGTTGTCATGCCTTCATCGGCCTACGACGCCAAGGGGCTGCTGATCTCCGCCATCCGCGACCCAGATCCGGTGATCTTCTTCGAGCCCAAGCGGATCTACCGCGCCTTCCGCGAGGAGGTACCGGATGAGCCATACACGGTGCCAATCGGTCAGGCGCGCATCGTTGAGCCGGGCAGCGACGTCACGGTGATCTCCTGGGGCGCGTCGGTCATCCAGTGTCTCAACGCACTCGATGAAGTGGAGCACTCAGTCGAGCTCATCGACCTGCGCACGCTCTATCCGCTCGATACCGATGCCATCGAGGAATCCGTCAACAAGACCGGCCGCTGCGTGGTCGTCCACGAGGCGCCGCTGACGGCGGGGCTGGGCGCGGAGATTTCCTCGATTATCCAGGAGCGCTGCTTCGGGTACCTGGAAGCGCCGGTGCAGCGAGTCACGGGCTATGACACCGTCATGCCCTATTACAAACTTGAATTGGAATACCTCCCGGACAAGGCGCGCGTCGCCCGCGCCATCAATGAGGTCATGGAGTATTGAATCCGCAGATGCGCAGCCGACCGGCTGCGTCGGAAGGAAGCACCGTCATGAGCAACACCGTTGACTTCATCCTGCCCGACCTCGGCGAAGGCGTTCACGAAGCCGAGATCATCTCCTGGAAGGTCAAGGTCGGCGACACCGTCGAGGAAATGCAGACGCTGGCCGAGATGGAAACCGACAAGGCGCTCGTCGAGGTGCCAAGCCCCTATGCCGGAACCATCGTCGCCCTCCACGGCAGCGTCGGCGAGATCGCCCATGTCGGCAACCCCATCGTCACCTACGAAAACGCCACCCAGGGCGGCCGGCCCGTCGGCGGCGCTGCAAGCAACGGCGCCTCCAAGTCATCGGCGAAGGCCTCCGGCGCCAAGGCCGCTGCGGCCGCCGCCGTCGCCGCTGAGCCGGAGGAGCAGCGCGAGGACGCCGGCACTGTCGTCGGCAGCGTTGACGCCTCACTTTCGCTCGGCCGTGGTGAAGGAAAGGTGATGGCAACACCCGCCGTTCGTCGGCTGGCCAAGGAACTCGGCGTGGACATCGCCGGCGTCCGGGGAACCGGTCGCGGCGGTCGAGTCACCGCCTCCGACGTTGAGACCTTCTCAAAGTCGGGACAACGCGCTGTCACCGCACCACCGGCGACACCCGCCCCGGCGCGCGCCGCGGCCGCGGCCGCACCCACGCTTGAGGCCGCTCCCATCAAGGTGGATGCATCCGGTACTGCCGAGCGCATTCCCTTTCGAGGCATCCGTCGAAAGATTGCCGCGGCCCTGGATCGCTCGATACGCACCGCCGTGCACTTTACCGTCATGGATACTGCCGACGTCACGCGGCTCAACCACATCCGGCGTCAGCAGGCCGGCGCGTCGGGAGAGAAGGTCAGTTTCCTGCCTTTCGTGATGCAGGCCGCGTGCCGCGCCCTTAAGACGTTCCCACAGCTCAACGCCATCGTCGATGATGAGAACCAGGAGATCCTCATCAAGGGCGTCATCAACCTCGGCGTAGCCGTTGACACCGACCACGGGCTGATGGTCCCCGTCATTCCCAACGCCGACCGCCTCGGCATCCTGCCGCTGGGCCGCAAGGTCATCGAACTGGCCGAGAAGTGCCGCAACCGCACCATCGACCAGAACGAACTCAAGGGCGGCACTTTTACCATCTCCAACGTCGGCTCCTACGGCGGGGCCTTCGCGACCCCGATCATCAACTACCCGGAGGTCGCCATTCTCGGCGTCGGCCGGGCGCGCGAGGCGGTGATGGCCCGAAACGGAGGAATCTTCGTCGGCATGGAGTTGCCTCTTTCGCTCTCCTGCGACCATCGCGTCGTTGACGGCGCCTACGGAGCGAAACTGCTGAACCTGATCGTGCAGCATCTGGAGAACCCCGAATCGCTCCTCGAGCCCGCCGGGCGCTGAGACCGACAGGAAGCGCCCATCATGACCCGTCAATGGAACTGGCAGATCCTGCGGGCCGGCTCATTCCGCCTCGACGGCGGCGCGATGTTCGGGATCATCCCCCGCGTCCTCTGGGAGAAGCAGGCCCCGGCGGATGAGCAGCACCGCATCGGCCTCCAGACCAACTGCCTCCTCCTTCGTGACGGCGGCGACACCGTGCTGATCGAAACCGGCTTCGGCGACAAGTTCGCCGGCAAGGATCGCGACATCTTCGCCCTCGAAGATCGCTGGATCGGCGACGCCCTGGCCGAGGTCGGCGTCTCCTGCGAGGAGATCACCCATGTCATCCTCACCCACCTGCACTTCGATCACGCCGGTGGCACCACCCGGCGAGGCGATGACGGCGCGGCCGTCCCGACCTTTCCCAATGCGCGCCTCCATGTCCAACGGACCGAGTGGGACGACGCCAACGCCAACAAGTCGGTCATGACACGAACCTACCTCCCCGAGAACCTCCAGCCGATCCAACATCAGATCGAGCTCATCGAGGGCGAGCACCACATCGCCGAGCTCGGCATCCGCGTCTTTCCAGTGCCCGGCCACACCTGGGGCCAACAGGCCGTACTTTTCGAGGGTGTCAATCGCAGCGCCGGGCTTGAGGGCCGATTCGTCTTCCCGGGCGACGTCATGCCGACCGCCGCCCACGCCGGCCCACCGTACAACATGGCCTACGATGTGCTGCCCTACCAGAACATGCTGACCAAGGCCGATCTCCTCCGCCGCTGTCGGGCCGGGGAGATCACCATCATCATCGACCATGAGCCGGGCCATCCATGCGTGCGCGTCCACGAGAGCGCCGATCGGCCCGGCCGCTATACCCTCGTTCCAGTCGGCGAATCCATCGCCTGACCTCAATCCCGAAGGAGTGACCGTCCATGACCGACCCGCGTGTGGCGAAACTCGCCGATCTGCTGATCAACTACTCCACCGAACTCAAGCCCGGCGAGCACATTCTCATCGAGGCCTTCGACCTGCCCGAGGAGATGGTCGTCGCCACGGTGAAGGCCGCACACGCCGCCGGCGGTCATCCGCATGTCACGCTGCGGAACAACCGGGTGATGCGGGCCCTGCAGAAGGGAGCCGGTGAGGACCAGTTGAAGGTCTGGGGCGACTATGACAAGTACCGCATGGCAAAGATGGATGCCTACCTCGGCCTGCGCGGGAACTGGAATGTCAGCGAGATGAGCGACATTCCCTCCGCCCAGATGAAGAAGGTCACGAAGCACTACAGCCAGCCCGTGCATTTCGAGCAGCGCATCAACCACACCCGCTGGTGCGTGCTCCGCTGGCCGACCTCCTCCATGGCCCAGCTGGCGCAGATGAGCACCGAGGCCTTCGAGGACTTCTACTTCAACGTCTGCACGCTCGACTACTCAAAGATGGCCGCCGCCGCCGACCGCCTCAAGGCCCGCATGGAGCGCACCGACAAGGTTCGCATCACCGGTCCCGGAGACACAGACTTCTCTTTTTCCATCAAGGGCATTTCCACCATCCCCTGCTGCGGCAAGGTCAACATTCCCGACGGCGAGTGCTTCACCGCACCGGTCCGCGATTCCGTCAACGGCGTCGTGCAGTTCAATGCCGACACGCTCTACAACGGGATCACCTTCAAGAATGTCCGCCTGACCTTCAAGGACGGGAAGATTGTCGAAGCGAGCGCCGACGATCACACCGATGACCTTAACGCCATCTTCGACACCGACGAGGGCGCCCGCTACGTCGGCGAGTTTGCCATCGGCTTCAACCCCTACATCCTCGAGCCGATGAAGGACATCCTCTTCGACGAGAAGATCGCCGGCTCCTTCCACTTCACGCCGGGTCGCTGCTACGAGGAGGCCAGCAACGGCAATAACTCGGAGATCCACTGGGACCTGGTGTGCATCCAGCGACCGGAGTACGGCGGCGGAACCATCGCCTTCGACAACGAGGTCGTTCGCAAGGATGGGATCTTTGTGACCGACGATCTGGCGCCGCTCAACCCCGACCGCCTCAAGTAACCTCAGGCGGGAGCCGGGCCGGGCAGCAGTGGCGGCATCGGACATTCCAGCGCATCGGCAAACGCACGCAGCAGTTCTGACTCCGTAACCTTAACCTCCCGGTCGGAGGCGACGGCTTCCGCAAGCGCGTTGAGCAGGTCGCGCTTGCACGAGGACGAGATCGTGTTGAGCGTCTCCAGCGCAGCATCCAGCGCTGCGGGGCTGCACTCCGACACCGGCAGCAGCCGCAACTCCTGCGCCTCGACCCGCGCCGCCCCGCTCTCAAAGGCCCGTCGGGCCGCCTCTGCATCGCGGGCTCCGCTGTAAGCCAATACCGACAGCAGCGTGCTGATCGGCCCGCCCAGCCGTTTCAGACTGTAATAGTCCACGCGCTGAGCCGGCCGGCGATGAAAATGGCCGCCGACATGTCGGCGGATCATGTGCTGCAGCGCGTACTCGAAGAAGTTGATCTTCCGATCCGCCTCCACCAGCATGGCGACGTTCTTCGCAAACGCCTCATACTGTCGCCCTGACATCTCCCGCAGAGCAGGGGCCGCGAGCTCCACCAGCGGCAGCCGCAGTCCTGCATCCAGGGCATCCATGCCCGGCAGGAGCGACTGCACCGCGACATAGGTTCCCGGGTCCGCCTGGCGCTGCAGCGCCTGCATCTGTTCGCTGCGAACTTCAGCGTCACGGTTCAACAGCATGCAGTACACCACCGCACGCGCGGAGTACGGCTCACGAGCCGCCTCGACCAGCGACTGTGGAATCAAAGCGATGAGTTCCTTCGCCCGGGCGACATGCGCCGGAGTCGGCGCGCCGACGTAGTCCACGAGCCGGCGGACACGATCTCCCGAGACCGCCTCCGCGACAACCGCCCCCTGCATCAGCCGTTCGATCGTCTCGCGCTTGCGCCGCTGCAGCTCCGGATACGACACTTCCGGCTCTCGCGGATACGGCGCGGCCGATGCTGTCTCCAGAAACGTCCCATCCCAGGAGGGATCGATTCGGCGGATCCGGTCTTCCAGCGGCGGATGTGTCGCCAGCAGTGAACTGAGGCCGGAGGCCACTCCCTGCCCGAAATACATATGGCTCGCCTCGGCGGCACGCGGGCTGAAGAGACGCGACCCTTGGATGTTGCCCCCGATCTTGCGCAGCGCGTTGCCGATGCCGGAGGGATTGCGGGTGAACTGCACTGCCGATGCATCCGCAAGATACTCCCGCTGCCGGCTGACCGCCGACTTGATCAGGTTGCCGAAGAACGTGCCCAGAAATCCGATTGTCATCAGGCCCACGCCGATGACCAGCATGGCCACGACGGCACCTCCCCCCTCCTTCGATCGTCGCCGTCCGCCCCCGGAATAGGCCGCGGTTCGCAAGACCGCATGACCGATCAGCCCGATGACGAGGATGCCGTTGAGCCAGCCGATCAGCCGGATGTTCAGCCGCATGTCGCCATTCAGAATGTGGCTGAACTCATGGGCGATCACGCCCTGGAGTTCATCGCGACTGAGCAACTCCGCGCTGCCCCGGGTGACGCCGATCACCGCGTCATCCAGCGAATAGCCCGCCGCGAAGGCGTTGATCCCGCTCTCCCGTGGCATCAGGTAGACCGGAGGAACAGGCGTGCCGGAGGCGATTGCCATCTCCTCGACGACATTGAGTACCTTCCGCTGCGCCGGACCGCCCGAGCCCGGCTCCAGCCGTTGCCCTCCCAGCATCTCGGCGATCACACGGCCGCCGCCGCGCAGCTGGGCGATCTTGTACGTCGTGCCCGCTCCGATGATCAGCAGCGTCGCCGCGCCGACGCCGAGGATCACCGCCGGGTGAAACGCCCCGGGGTTGTCCCCGCCGGCATACTGCCCGAAGCCGAAGATCGCTCCGGCAACGACGAGATACGTCGAGACGATGATCGCCAGCACGGCCAGTGCAAACAGCAGGACCAGCCGCCCGGTCTGCTTCCGGGCGGCCTCCTGATGGCCGAAGAAATCCATTGTCATCCTGGGGTCAGCCACGCCGTCTCACCGCTCCTTCAGGCGAACGACACCTTCGGGGGCTCTGCGATCTTCGCATCGTCGAAGTCCAGCAGGGCTGCATTCTGCCCGTAGCCGAGCATCCCGGCAAAGAAGACCGGCGGGAAGGTCTCGCGATAGGTATTGAACTGCGTTGCGGCGTCGTTGTAGGCCTGGCGGGAGAAGGCGACCTTGTTCTCCGTTGAGGTCAGTTCCTCGGACAGCTGCATCATGTTCTGGTTGGCCTTCAGATCGGGATAGGCCTCCATGACCGCAAAGAGCCGGCCAAGCGCCCCGGTCAGCGCCTGCTCCGACGCCCCGAGCGTCGCCATCGCCTCCGGCGAGCCGGGATTGGCCTTGGCGCTCTGAAGTCCGGAGACAGCCTGGTTGCGAGCCGAGATCACCGCCTCCAGCGTCTCGCGCTCGTGCTTGATGTAGCCCTTGGCCGTCTCGACCAGGTTTGGAATCAGGTCATGCCGCCGCTGCAGTTGCACCTCGATCTGTGCAAAGGCATTCTGGAAGCGATTCTTCAGACTCACCAGCGTGTTGTAGACGCCGACGACATAGAAGAGGATGAGAACGATGACAACCGCAAGCACGGCAAGTGTGATCAGCACTGGACTCATGAAGATCTCTCCTGATTGCTCTCAAGACAGGGACGCCACGGATCGAGCATAGTCTAACCTCTGCAATCGCCCGGTGCACGTCCCAATCACAGCCTTTCGGGACACGCTCCGCCTGCCGCCCCTCTCCAAAAACAACAACTCCCGGCAGTCAGGGCCGGGAGTCACATCAACTTCCTGCTGCGACGGTCAGCGCTGCCAGGCCGAAAGCCACTGCGTGACCACGCCCGTCCGCTCCCGACGCTCCTGCTCATCTCCGCCGGCAAGCACCCACGCCCGCGCCGTCTTCGAATCGGCCGAGAGGTCCCGATAGACCCAGATGACCACGCCGATCTCGGGATTGTT
Organism: uncultured Vicinamibacteraceae bacterium; assembly: GCA_964585855.1. Lineage (GTDB taxonomy): Bacteria > Planctomycetota > Phycisphaerae > Phycisphaerales > UBA5793 > CAZPFK01. Next base: position 4,701 of record CAZPFK010000039.1, on the reverse strand, counting down.
GGTAATCATCCACTCGCCCAGCGCATCGGCCGCCGCATCGCTGGGATGCCCCTGCGGGTTGTCCGCCTCGGCAGCATACTGACCGACGAGCCGGCGCACCGTCGCCTCGGCGTCGAGATCGTCCACGCGGTTGAGGCCCAGTTCCTCAAGCGCCGAGGCGGATCGCTCGATGATCCGGGCCGCATCAACACTCGAGTGGTCGGGGTAGTCGTTGACGACCAGATACGACATCGGCAGCTCGCCCAGCCGGCTCAGAATCCGGTCGGGCTGAAATTGCGGCTGCTGCAGTCGGGCCGATTCTGCGTGAATCGAGGCCTCCACCGCTTCCCGGACAGTCTCAAGAGTCTGCCGCATCGCCTCGGCGCCCTCTTCAAGCGGCAGTTGAACGACGATCTTCTCCAGACCGGAATCGCTCAGCCAGTCGGCATGAACCTTCGCCTCCCGGGCAGTCTCAACGGGAGTGCCTTCCGCCCCGGCAATCAACGACTTCGATGATGAATAGACCGTCGCCCCCTCCACAGTGGCGCCCGGTGCCCAGGGCCCCTCTGAATACATCCGGCTCTCTGCGGTGCGCCAGCCCGCGATTCCCACACCTCCGACAATGCCGACGGCTACAAGCCCCGCAGCCAGCATCGGTACGCTCACACGCTCGCCGGGCGCGACGACCCGGCGACGATGCTCCGCCGCTCGCTTCTGGATGGCGGCCGCTCGCGATCGCGCCGACCGCACCTGGTCTGCCGCGCTTCGACCGGGTTCCCGCTTCCGGCCGAGCCCGGCCACATGCACTGCAACGGCCTTCCCCTTCTTTCCCCGATTCTCATCGCGAAGGCGCTGAACCTCCTCGCGGACGGCACCCACGATCTCTCGGGCTCGCTGCTTGCCCTCACGCCCAAGCTCGACCGCCTGCTGAACAGCCCGTCGAGTCTGATCCCGGACCGACTCGGAAGTGCGGACCCCGCCGGCCTCGCGATACGCCCCGGTCCACCAGTTATGCACCTCGATCTTCGGCGACCGCCGTTTCGGGGTCTCCGCCGACTTCTCGGCGCCGTCGAGCTCCGCAAAGGAGATGAACTCCGGCCGTGGCGCTCCGGCGGCTACCGCATCCGCCACCTTCGCCCCCGCGCCCTTCATGCTTGGGAGATCAGCCGGACGAACGGTGGCCATATCCGGCGCGGCTGCAATCGCGGCAAGGTCGCCGAGCATGTCGGCGGCCGACTCATACCGGTCGTCATACTTCGCCATTGCACGACGGATCACCCATTTCAGAGCGGGCGGACACGCCCTGGTGACCTCACTGAGCCCGTGAGCCAGCGGAAACTCGTGCTCGACCGCATAGTACAGGACAGCGCCGGCGGCGTAGATATCGAACTTTGCGCCATTGACCTGGTGCACCTTCACGCCGCGGAAGGCCATCCGGACCATCTCCGGATCGCGGAAGTACTCCGTTCCGTGCGTCGTCAGCGTCATCGCCGACCGAAGCGGCGTGATCAGCCCGAGATCGACGATGTGCGCTGAGTTGCCGCTGACGACGATGTTCTGGGGCTTGATGTCCTTGTGCCACAGGCCGCCCTCGTGGTATTCCCGAAGCGTCGTCACCACGTCCGTGAGATACTTCACCACCGTCCGCATCTGCCGGTCGCTCAGTCCCCGGCTGCCCGCCTCGGCGTGCATCTGCCGGATGACCGCCTCGAGGTGGTCGCCCTGCACGTACGGCATCACGTAGTAGAAGCGCTCCTCGTTGAGATCATGCTCCAGCACCAGGCCCAGTCGCCGCGCGCTCTCGAGCGCCCGGTTCTCACGCACGATCTGCGGCAGACTCGATCCTTCGTGAATCGAGAAGGTCTTGATGACCACCCGGTCGGGAACCTCCCGGCCCGACTTCCGCAGCCACTCCGCCTTCTCTTCGCTGGGACGGGCGATGTACAGCGTCGCTCCGGAACCGCCGGTCGGCAGCGTCCCCACGATCGTGTAACCGTCAAAGGCATTCCTGGCCCGGCGGCGCGGCGCTTCCGGCCCGGGCGCCTCGGCAAAGGCCGCAGGAACGCGCTGCTCGACGCCCTCCAGAATCCGGCCGAGGCCAACAAACCGCAACGGATGGCTCACCGCCACCCGGTACATCGACATCAGCGCCACACGCGACTCATTCTTCATGCTCGCTGCGTAATGCGCTGCGCTCGACCATCGCCCGATCACCACCGAGCCGGCCGAGAGAAACGCAAAAACCAGCCCGGCCGGAATCGCCCCGATGCCGTGGAAGAGGTCTGTCGCCATCCCGGAGATGAACCGGCCGACGTGACGGAAGGTCCCCCCGATCAGTCGGAAGATGCCGCCGACAGTCCAGCCGATCAGTTTGAAGAGCGGGACGAGGATGACCATCAGCAGCATGATCGCAAGCACGACAGCCACTGCGGCCAGCAACAGTCCCACGATGCCCAGAGGAAATGCAATGCCTCCCATCTGGTGACTCCTTTCCGACGCCTGTCTCGCCCTCACAGGGGCTGGCCGGCGAGGCCATGCTCAATCACGCTCAGAACTCGTCAGTCTGGTCCTGCCGGTGCAGAGCCAGCTGCCGGTGGTAAATCTCCGCCAGCGCCTCATCAAACTGCGAATCATCGCCGTAGAAGCCGGCCTGATCCGCCTCGTTGCGCTCATCCTCGGTGAAACTGTACTTCATCGTGCTCTCGGCCACGGCCCGCCGCAGCGTCGTCCGCACTCGGGACATGTGTCGGCTGACGGTCGGCTCGGAAATGCCCAGCTGGGCCGCGACATCCTTGCCGCTGACGCCGTCGAAGATGCGCATCCGGTAGACCTGGAAGACCAGAAACTCGGTTTCCGACTCCACCCGGCGGATCGCGGCGTACACCTTGGCGCGAAACATCGCCATCTCGTATTCCTGCCCGACCGGCGGAGTGCCGTCACGGCCCATGAACGATTCGTCCAGACTCGTCGCCGCCTTCCCGCCGCCGCGCTTCTGCGCCCCGCGGCGGTCCAGTTCATCCCCCAGCACATGCCGGGCAATGCTCAGCAACCATGTGCTGAAGCGGGCACCCCGCGCCGGGTCGTAGCGATCAATGGACTTCGTCAGGGCAGCCAGCGTCTCCTGGCTCAGGTCGCGGACGGTCTCCGCTCCGACCCGCCCCTTGCCCCACCGCGTCAGCTGGGCCCGCAGGACAGGCCCGAAGACCTCCCACAGTTCATACCACGCCGCGTCGTCCCCGTCACGCAGCCGGCGCACAAAATTCGTCGTGATCGCGTTCATGCCGCTGACTTGTTCCGCTTCGCCGGCCGCCATTTTCACATGCTCTCCCTGTATTGATGCCCCGGGCCGCAGATTCCCGTGCCGCCTGCGCAGAATCCCACCCCTTATTGTGGCCGCGCCGTTCAGGGGGTCATGTCCCGAATCGCCCCTTATGAGACGCGCCGGCTCTCCCTCGACTCCTTAATAGGGCGCTCAAAACCCGCCCATGCCAACCCCAATTGCACGCAAAGCCCCTGATTGACCCCAAACCGGGCCGATTTGCGCACATTTTTCTTCCTCCGACCCGCCGGGCCGTGAAAGCCGCGCCCGCCGCCCCCCAACAACTCTGCCGAACGCACGGGTCACAATCGACCACCCAGCGGGAAAGGACAACCAACCATGTGCATCTTCCGACCTGTCTTCAGAACGGCCCTCATCGGGGGCCTCGCCCTTGGAACCATCGCCTGGATCGTCAAGCCGGAGCGGATCGCCGCCGGCGCGGAACAACTCCGCAGCCGGATGACAAGCTGGATCGACGAGAACGTCGATGATCCCATCATCATCCGCCAGCAACTGCAGAAGCTCCAGACGAAGTACCCGGAGCAGATCAAGGACGTCCGCAGCACCCTGACGGAAGTCGAGGCCGAAATCGCCTCCCTGACCCGGGACAACGACGTCGCCCAGCGCGTCGTCGAGATCGCCCGGGCCGACCTGGACACCCTTTCGGGACTTGTTGACAGCGCCCGCGTTCAGCTGGCCTCCGTCGGCCCCGAGCAGCCCGTTCTGATCGCCTTCCAGGGTCGGCGTCTCAACGTTGACCAGGCCTTCCTGACGGCCAACCGCATCAAGCAGACCGCCGACAACTACGAAAGCCGGCTTGCCTCCAACCTCCGCGAGCTCTCACTGCTGACGGCCCAGCGAGACCGTCTCACCGAGCAGCTCACGAAACTCGAGACCGAGTTCGCCATGTTCCAGAACAAGCGCTGGGAGATCGAGCGGAAGATCGAGTTCATCGAGCGGAACGAGAAGCTGATCGTCATGCTCGAGGAACGCGAGGAGAAGATCAACGCCAACGACAAGTGGCAGATCGAATCCCTCGACCAGCTCTCCGACCGCCTCGTCGCGATTCAGACCGAGCATGAGGCCGTCCTCGAATCGCTCGCCAACCGCATGCACAACGCCGACTACGAGGCCCAGGCACGCGGCCAGGCAGCCCTCGATCGGGCCCGCCTCGGCGACGATTCTGACGCCTCCGTCATCGAGTACGACGAGTTCCCGACGATGCCGATCATTATCGACGAGCCCGCCGCACCTCGTTCTCCTGAGGCCGAAGACATCTCCTCGATCGCCCGGGCCGAGAGCCGCAACGACTCCCGGAACTGACTGACTGCACGAGTATTGTCTGATTCCTGCAACGCATCCCGACCGCCCGCCGATCCCCTCAGCCTCGGCGGGCGGTTGTG
>CAZPFK010000038.1:19717-24549 GCA_964585855.1 uncultured Vicinamibacteraceae bacterium | reverse complement strand
AGACACAACCCGCCGGATTCGGCGGGTTGTGGTGCTTTTGAAGGGTGTCGGCGCTTCAGCCGGGTCTCACGGCCCCTGGGCGACGTTGCTGGTCGCGCAGTCGGTCAGTTGCAGCAGCTGGAAGTAGCCGAGGCAGGCGCCCTGGGGAATGGTCGCGTTGAAATCTCCGCTGCCGCCGGCGCCGGAACCGAAGGTCGTTGCCAGCTGAATCTGGCTGGAGCCGAGGCCGAGGGTGGTGCCGGCACAGGGGCTGCCGTCGGGGACGACAAATGACCCGGTGTTGCGAGCGAAGATCAGCGCGAGCGTGGTGCTGGGCTGAGCGCCGCTCCATGCGAAGTTGCCGCCGCCGGTGGTCACGCACGCGCCGGTGACGGCCAGAGCAAGGCCGCCGCCGGAGCCGCAGTCGATGGTCTGGAGGCGGAAGGCGTCGATGCCGGCCTCGGTGACGGAGTTGTTGGGATTGTCGGTGGCGCTGAAGCGGAAGCGGACCTGGTCGGTCAGCGTGATGTAATCGGTGAGGCGGAAGGCCTCGGTCGTCCAGCCCGGTGAGTGGGAGATGCTCTTCATCGTGATCCACGCACCGCCGCCGTTGCTTGAGACGGCGATGTCGAGGCGGTCCTCATCGCCGTCGTCGTTGTAGAACCAGCGATCGACGGTCATCAGGACATTGTCAGCACCGGTGAGGTCGAAGATGGGCGAGAGCAGGTGGGTAGGCCCGCCGTCGAGGTCTTCATCGGGGCCGTTTCCGGTGATGTAGCAGAGGCCTGAGCCGTCGGAGTCCTGCGTGGGGTCGCCCCGGCTGCCGTTTCCGGAGGGATCGCCGCGGACCCAGGCGCCCTCGGCGACGTTGGTGTTCTGCACGGTCCAGCCCTGGTTGGTCTGGAAGTCATCTGAGAAGAAGACGTCCAGCGAGCCGGCGCTCAGAGTCGTGAAGGTGTCAACGGGGGCGCCCGGCGGGTCGTAGAGCGTCTGGCCGGTGGTTGTCTCCGCGCTGACGTAGTACTGAACCGTGTCGCCGCACTCAACGGCGGGGAAGTCGGCGAGGTACTGGCTGTTGCCGAGATCGGTCATGGCGTAGGTCTGCCAGCCGGAGCCGTCGTTGACGTGCAGGGTGCCGCTGTCGGGCTCGGGGTCGGAGACACGGGGGGCGACGTCGACGCGCATGGTCGTGCCGCCGGCCGGGCTGATGAGTTCGGGCTGGCCCTGCGGGTAAGAGAAGTCGAGACTGACCAGGGCGTCGGAGACGTCGAGGATGAAGAGGCCCCGGTTGATGTCGCTGACGATGACGGTGCCGCTGGGGAAGAAGGGGTAGACGCTCCAGGCGCCGTCAAAGCCCAGGCCGTCATTTGCCGGGTAGGTGTCAAACCAGCCGGTCTGCACGGCGTTGAGGGGATCGGAGACGTCGAAGATGCGCAGGCCGCTTCGGTAGTTGGCCTGGAAGCAGAAATCGCCGCGCACATAGAGGTTGTGATCGATGGCGGGGCGGTCGGAGGAGAAGGTGGCCGCGAGCACGGGGTTGGTGATGTCGCTGACGTCGAAGACGCGGGTGAGGGTGACGTTGGTGTAGCCGTTGGCCTCGTCGAGTTCATCGTTAAGGATGAAGTACTGCCGGTCTTCGGTGAGCCAGCCCTGGTGGCAGTATTCCAGGCCCGGATACCGATTCCGCCCGACGCGGAACATGTTCGACTTGTTTGTGACGTCCACGATGTCGAAGGCGGTGGAGCCGTTGGAGCAGAAGGCGACCTGCCGGCCCGCATACGGCCCTTCGGTGTAGGTGACGATCTGGAGGTCGTGGCTGTAGGGGCCGGAGAAGGTGCCGGCGAGAACCGGATTGCCCGGATTGCTGAGGTCGTAGGCGACGATCGAGCCGCCGTTGATGTTGGCGCCGGCGAGGTAGAGGAAGCCGCTGGTTTCATCGACGGCGACGTTGTGGGTAGTCTGGAGGCCGCTGCCGGTGACGCTGCGGACGAGGGTGACCTGGCCGTTGTCGACATTTGCGAGACTGATGACCTGAATGCCGCCGCCCTCTTCGTTGCTGACGTAGCAATGGTCCTGGTAGACCTTGATGTCGCCCCAGAGACTGTTGGGGTGCGTGATCTGCTGAACGATCACCGGGTTGGTCGGGTTCGTGATCTCGACAACCGCGATCGAGTTGGAGAGGCCCATGAGGGCATACTCGCGGCCGCTTGGCGAGACGTAGCCCCAGCAGTCATTGCCGGAGTCGGGGTTGCCGGAAAACTGGCTCAACGGCATGTTGTCAAGGAGTGTGACGTTCTGCGACTGGAACTGCGCAGAGACGTCAGCGGTCAGCAGGCCGGCGAGGGCCAGGGCAGTGAGGGTGCGGGGCGTCATGGGGCGTTCTCTCCGGATGAGGTACGGGTCAGGGGAGGATTGCGGTGGACTGCGTGTTGGACTTGACCGAGAGCGAGCCGTCGTCGCCGCGGCGAATCACGGCCTGGAGACTGATGGGCAGGGGCTGTGCGGAGCCGGGGACCCGGCCGATGAGCTGCGCCCGACCGTCCTGGCCGGCAACAGCGCTTCCAAGCAGGGTGACATCCTCGAGCAGGTCGAGGGTGAGCCCGCCCAGGGCCGGGACAGAGGGGCCGACTCCGACGCCGGCTGAACTGGAGATGAAGTAGACCCGTTCCCCGGGATTGGCGCGGCTGAGGTCAAGGGTGGCGTCTGCTCCACGGACCAGCGCGGTGTGGCTGAGGCGCGGCGTGGCGATCGCCTGGCCGCGAATCTCACCGGCCTCCCACTGGATCGAGTGGATGTTGACATAGGCGCCGTCGGTGAGCAGGTCCTGCTCCCACATCTCATCGACGGGGATGTCGGTCCCGACGAAGCGCAGGCCGTGACCGTCGTGCATCCACATATGGCCGTGGCCGAGCATCGTGATCATCTCGCCGTAGAAGCCGACGCGGCCCTGGTGCAGGTGGCCGTAGAGCAGGTCGTCGTGGTGGATGCCCTCGATGTAGATGTCGCAGGAGAGGAGGTTGGTCACGTCGTCGTAGACAAGGGTGGCGTGGCCGAAGGCGTCGCTGCCGGTCGGGGGAATGTGCTGGTCGTCGGTGATGGTCGCCTCGAAGTACCAGATGTCGGCCTGGGCGACGGCGCAGAGGGCAACTGCACACAGAACGCCGGCGGCAACGCGGGAGGCAGGGTTCATCTCTCAGACTCCGGAATGAAGGAGGCGTGAACGAAACTCAAAAGAAGGTCCACAACAAAATGATACTGATCTCACAGGAACCGGATTCAACGGCCTGGAAGAGTACGGTCTCAAACTGGGCGGCCTCCGGCACGAAGACATCGAAGAGGGCGTGGCCGGTCTCATCGGCCTGCACGCTCTGGAGGAGGCGCGGCGTGTTAATGCCGAAGTTAACGTCGGGGCAGCCCGGCACGGGAAACGAGCCGTAGTTGAAGCCGTACACAACATGAACGGTCGAGAAGGGGGTGGCACCGGCGGCATCAAAGGTGTTGATCTCGCCGGCGATCCCGGGAATGGGGTTGGCCAGCCCGAGTTTGGGAATCAGCAGGAACGCGCGGGTCTGACCGTCGATGTTGCGGCCCGTGCCGCAGACGTGTCCGGAATCGCTGATGCCGCGCGCCGTCAGGAGCGAATCCCACCCGGAGAGCGGCGGCAGCAACGTGTTGATGTTGGTGATCGACCGCCCCGGTCGCCACAGCACGGCTTGCGTCTCGCCGATCGAGGGCAGAAAGGCCTCGCCCACAGTCTCGCTGAGCACGTTAACCGAGTACGCCCGGCTGTCGCCGCCGACGGCGAAAGAGCCGAGGTCGGTCAGGATGCCGTCCTCGTACCGGAAGGCGTGAGTCTCCTTCGAGGTTGTCTCGCCGAAGCCGACGACGATGCCGTTTGTAGAGACGCCGGTCGCCTCAGCCCGCAGGCCGCCAAGCGTGCCGATCTCGGTCATCTGGTCCAGGTCCCAGAGGACGGCCCGGCGTTCCCCCTCACCATCTTCTGACCAGCCGACGATGCGGCCGGCGTTGTTGATCGCGGCTGCTCCGCTCTGGGTGTGGCCCGGGAGGACGCCCAGGTCGGTCTTGTTGCCGATTTCCCAGCGGCAGGCGCGCCACGCGCCGGAGGCGTTCTGAGCAGCGCCGACGGCCTGGCGCAGGTTGTTGATGCCGAGGGCCTGACTGTTGATGCCGCCGAGCGTCCCGAGATCGAGGCGGTTTCCGGCATGCCAGGCAAAGGCCCGGGAGGGATCGCCCTCGCCGATCGCAGCTGTTCCGACGATCTGCCTCGTGGCATTGATCCCGAAGGCGCGGCTCTCGTCGAAGCCGTTCAGCACGCCAAGGTCGATCATCTGCCCTTCGGTTGTATACAGGAAGGCGTGCCAAACGCCGTCGGCAGTCTGCGCGGCCCCGACAACCTCGTTGTTCTCGTTGATCCCGAAGGCCATGCTCTGCTGGCCGCCGAGAGTGCCGAGGTCGATGGCGATGTAGCCCGGATCATGGGCCGAGGCCGTGGAAGTGCCAAGGAAGGCAATGAGAAGGAGGATTATGGGCCTCAGGCGGCGGATCTGGAACGTCATGCTCAGGCAAACCACAGGGCGGGGGCGTTTGTTCCCGGCCCGGAGCGGCGTTTGACATGGCGGCGGAATTCGAGATACTGGGCGCGTTGATTCATTGTGCACACGCGAAAGCAGAACCATGCCCAACCACGCCCGCCGGGGAAACGCCGTTATCCTGATCATCGTGATTCTCGTGGCCGTCGCGGGGGTCTTTGTCTTCATGTCATCGCAGGGGCAGTCGGTCTCCGGCAACGTGGAGACGTATCTTGCGATGTTGGACCGGACCGATCTGAAGAC
>CAZPFK010000038.1:0-19617 GCA_964585855.1 uncultured Vicinamibacteraceae bacterium | reverse complement strand
TCTCCGGCAACGTGGAGACGTATCTTGCGATGTTGGACCGGACCGATCTGAAGACGACCACCGGCGCCAAGCCGCAGGCCCCGGCTGTCGTGATCGACCAGGACCGCCGCGCGATCGACCCGTTGCACTCGCGTCTGCCCTCCAGTCTGCGGACGGACGCACACGGGGAGGTCGGCAGCATCTTCATCCTCAGCCGCGCCTCCAGCGCGCTGCCCGGTGCAGGCGTCGGCATGCCGCTGGCGACGGCGAGCAAGGGCTATTACGCGCTCTCCGCCTACGTGCTTGATGCGCAGGGCACGCTGGTGAAGATGCACTCGGTGCGCCGAGAGACGGCCGGAACGGGCGCCGGCTTTGAGGCGGAGGCCCGACCAGAGGTGGAGACCGAGATGCTGGAGTGGATCACGGCCGAGTTGCAATAGACGGCTTAGAAGTCGGAGAGCGATCGCGGCGGAAATGCGGCGCGCAGCGCGTTGAGGATCGCAAAGACGTCGATGACCTCCTGTGCCAGCGCCCCGGCGACGGGGGGAAGATAGCCGGCTGCAGCCGCGCCCATGCCGAGAATTGAGAGGGCCATGCCGCCCACAGCGCTTTGCAGGGCGATGCGGCGCATGCGCCGGCCGATGTGCATCAGTTCATCGACGCGCTTGAGCGAGGCCTCGAGAATCACGGCTCCGGCGGCTTCGACGGTGACATCGCTCTGGGTTCCCATGGCGATGCCGACGGTTGCGGTCAGCAGGGCGGGGGCGTCGTTGACGCCGTCGCCGATGAACATGGTCGGGCTCTTGGCCGTCTCGGCGCGGGTGATCTCGACCTTCTGCTCCGGGCTCTGCTGGGCGTAGACCTCGCTGATGCCGACCTGCTCGGCGAGGTAGGCCACTTCCGATTCGCGATCGCCCGAGACCAGCAGCACGCGGCTGACGTTGTGGGCCGGCGCGAGATGCGAGACGAAGGATTGCCCCTCGCGCCGTGGCGAATCGCGGAACTGGCAGGTCGCGGCGTAACGGTCTTCGATGAGAATGACGCACTCAAGTCCGCCGGCGTGGGCGGGGATCGTCTCGGCATCGGGGTGGCCCGCGGCGATCAGTTTTGTGCGGCTGGTAACGCGCACGGAGCGGCCGTTGACGATGCCGCGCAGGCCCTCGCCGGGCTTCTCGCTGACCTCCGTCGCATCGAAGCGCGCCAGCCGGCGTTCGTCGGCGGCTTCGACGATCGCTTCGGCAAGCGGGTGCCTGGAATAGCGCTCAAGGCCCGCCACGAGAGCGAGGACATCGTCGGCGTCGCTGCCCGGGGCCGTGCGGATCTCCACGAGGCGCGGGCGGCCGTAGGTGAGCGTCCCGGTCTTGTCGAGAATCACGGTGGTACAGAGATCGACGTTTTCGAGGACGGCCGGGTCACGGATGATGATGGATCGGCGTGCGGCCAGCGAGATCGAGCCGATGACGGCGACGGGGATGGCAATCAGGAGGGGACAGGGGGTGGCGACGACGAGGACGGCAAGGAAGCGCACCGGGTCGCCGCTGAGCGCCCAGGCGACGAGGGCGAAGGCGACGGCGACGGGGGTGTAGATCGCGCCGAGGGAATCGCCGAGTCGGCGCAGGCGCGGCCGCTGCTGCTGGGAAGCGGCCATGACCTCCATGATCCGTGCGTAGCGTGAGTCCACCGCCCGGCGCTGAGCGCGGATCGTCAGCGCGGTTTCGCCGTTGATCGCCCCGGAGAGCACCGAGGCCCCGGGAGTTTTGCTCATCATGTAGGGCTCGCCGGTGAGGTAGGACTCATCCATGACGCCGTGTCCCTCGATGACGACGCCGTCCACCGGGCAGGTCTCGTGCGGGAAGACGACCAGTACATCGTCGATGTTCACTTCGTCCAGCGGCGTATCGGTCAGTTTCGAACCACTGCGGACATGGGCTGTGGAGGGCATGCGCTTGGCGAGGGCCTCCAGCACCGAGGAGGCGCCGGCGACGGCGTAGCGCTCCAGCGCCCCACCCCCGGAGAGCATCAGGACGACGAGCGTTCCGGCGAGGTACTCGCCGAGAATCACCGACGTCACGATGGAGATTCCCGCCAGCAGGTCGGAGCCGAACTGGCGGCGAAACAGGTCGCCGATGAGATCAATGACCAGCGGAAGGCCGCCCAGCGCCAGCGCGGCGTAGAGGGGCCAGTCGGCTGCATCATGGCTCTGGAAGCGCAGCAGCAGGTGCAGGGCGATGGCGATCAGCGAGCCGACGGCGATGAGGGTGTGCTTGTCCCAGCGCCGGCGCGGCGCGGTCGCTGCGGCGGGTTTGTCCGGGCGACTCATGAGGTCGTCTCCGTGCCTTGGGCATCCAGCAGCAGCGACACAGCGCGTTTCGCGGCGTCATGGAATGGATTGAGAATCAAATCAGCCCCGGCTGCCTGCAGGGCGTCGGCCTGAGCCTTGTGGTGGGCGTTGACGGCGATCCCTCCGCTGTAGCCGACCTCCCGGAAGGCGCGGACAATGTGCACATTGGCGCGGTAATCGGGAATGGCGCAGATGATCCAGCGGATGTTCTGAAGAGCCATGCCCGCGGCGAATTCGGGATCGGTGGCATCTCCGTAGATGGCCGGACGACCTCGCTTGTTCCAGTGCGAGACGACCTCAGGGTCAAAGTCGACGCCGAGGGTGCGCTTCTCGTGAGAGCGCAGTTCGTCGGCGATGATGCCGCCGTAGCGTCCAAGCCCGATCAACAGGTACTCCGATGTTTCGGAGGGCTCTGCTTCGTCAGCGGACTCTCGGAAGGGGGTGCGGCGTTCGAAGAGCCGCAGAGGACCCGAGAGCCAGTCGTAGAGTCGATGCGAGTAGATGATCATGTAGGTCGACAAGGCGATAGTGACGAGTCCGACGACCGTGACGAGCCCGAGCGTCTCAGTGTCTATGTGTCCCAGTGAGTGCCCGAGTGCAGCGAGAATGAGTGAGAACTCGCTGATCTGAGCGACGGTCAGGCCCGCCAGGAAGGAGGTGCGGCGGCGGTACCCCATGCCGCCCATGATGATCAGGACGATCAGCGGATTGCCGATCAGCACGAAGGCCGAAAGCACGGCAGCGGCTCCGGCGCGGGCGCCCAGAGCGGCGACCTCCAGCGAGGCCCCGAGGTGGAGGAAGAAGAAGAGCAGCAGAAAGTCCCGCACGCTGACCAGTCGGGCGCTGAGGGTTTCGCGAAACGGCGTTGGGGCGAGGGAAATCCCGGCAAGGAACGCGCCCACTTCTCGACTGAAGCCCAGCAGGTCGCCGACGGTGGCAAGGACGACTGCCCAGGTGATGGCTGTCAGGACCAGCAGTTCCTGTGACCTCGCGATTCGATGGACCAGAGTCGGGAGGACGTACTTCATCAGCACCACGATCGCTGCGAGCAGGCCGAGGCCGTTGACGATCACGAGCACGGCGCTCTGCGCCGCAGCAGCGAGCTTTGAATTGCCTTCCGCTGCGCCGATGGCCGAGAGCGCGATCATGGCCAGGACGACGACGATATCCTGCACGATCAGGAAGCCGACGGCAATGCGGCCGTGAAGCGAGTCGATCTCCCGCTTGTCCGAGAGGAGTTTGACGATGATGATGGTGCTGGAGAAGGTCAGCGCCACTGCTACGTAGGTCGAAGCGATCACGGTCATACCCATCGCCAGGCAGATGAAGAACCCGACGATTGAGGTGAAGGCGACCTGACCCAGCCCTGTCGCCAGCGCCACCGATCCGGTCGAACGGATGATGGCCGGGTCCAGGCGCAGACCGACGAGAAACAAGAGCAGGGAGATGCCGACCGTCGCCAGCAACTGCATCTCGTCCTTCATCGTGACCAGATCGAGCCCCGACGGTCCGATGACGATTCCAGCGGCGATGAATGCGACAATCAGCGGCTGGCGCAGGGCAGCGCCCAGCGCGCCGAATACCACAGCGATGCCGAGCACGAGAGCGAATTCCGCGAATATGTCGGGCATGCCGATGCGATCTCGCCGGGCAGGGACTCCGGACTGATCTGATCCGCGCCGAGATCACTTCGAGTGCAGGCCGGCGTCTGCCCCGTACACGGCCATCGACCCGGGACGCACCCCATTCATCCGCGCAGGAGCAAACGGAGAGGGCGGGATTCGAACCCGCGGTAAGGCTTAATTGCCCTACGCCGGTTTAGCAAACCGGTGCCTTCAGCCGCTCGGCCACCTCTCCAGGCTGCGGCTATCTTACGGATGGCGTCGTGAGGGGCAAGGAGGGGCGGTGCAACCGGATGAGGAATCCTGCGTCGTTATAATTGACCGGAACCGCCCGCCCGCTGGTCCGGATGGATCAGAGACCCCGCAAGGAGCCGCCTCATGGCCAAGGCCATCGTCGATCCTGAAGAATTGCGCCAGTTCGCCCGGGACCTCAAGCGCTTCAACCTCGACGTCCAGAACCGCCTCGCCTCGATGCAGGGACGCCTTTCAGCGCTCGGCCAGACCTGGCGCGACCAGGAGCACCGCAAGTTCGTCGAGGAGTTTCAGGAGACGGTCAAGGTGCTGGCCCGGTTCGTCGAGGCCTCCGACCGGCACATTCCCTTCCTGCTTCGCAAGGCGGAGCGGGCCGATGAGTACCTGAAGCAGCGCTAAGGGGGGCCGGTGGCTCGGAATACGCAGATCCGGGTGACGTCGCTGGATGAGCTGAAGCGGTTTCGCGCTTCGCTGGTGCAGTTTGCCGAATCGGGGCGCAATGCCGTGGGCATCATCCTCTCCGACCTGCAGCGAACGCGCGCCTGGGTGGAGCAGGATCGTCTCCCCTTCTGGCTGGCCGAGGTCCGCCGCCGACACAAGGCGATGGTCGCCGCCCGCGATGAGCTGCACCGCAAGGAACTCTCCAAGAAGCGCTGTACCGAGGAGATCCGCGCCGTGGAGCGGGCCAAGGTCCGCCTGCGCGAGGCCGAGGAGAAGCTCCAGGTCGTCAAACGCTGGGCCAGCGTGATCGGCCGCGAGATCGACTCCCGTCTCGGGCTGATTCAGCAACTGGACACGCTCTTTGACCAGGAGGCCCGCAAGGCGCTCTCGCGCGTGGACGGCACAGTGGCCGCCGTCGAGTCCTATCTTGCGGTACGGACCGGGTCGGCCGAGGAGTCGGCGAGCTCGCGTGAGAAGAAGGAGGGGGCCGACGATGAGCATTAACGCGGGTCGCGCCAAGCTGGAATCGTCCCGCCAGGATTTCCTCGTTGCCTGGGCGCGGGTCAAAAGTGTCTGGCACGATGAAATCAGCGCGGAGTTTGAACAGCGCTTCGTCGAAACAGCCGACCAGCGAATCAAGGCCGCTGCGCCGGCCATCGAGGAGCTTGCCGACCTGATTAACCGCGTGCAGCGGGATTGCGGCGATGACTGACCGTGGCCCGATCGCACGCTGCGCCTCCTACGATCAGGCGATTCCTCCGCACCCTGCCCGGACCGCGCCGAACCTGTAATGAACAAGCCACGAGCCGCCCTACAACCGGACGCCCGCGAGACCCGCCCGGAGGGGCCGCGCCGGCTTCATGCCGCTGCGGCCGCCTTCATCGAGGCGGAGCAGGAGCGTGACCGTATCGAGCGTGACGCCCGGGCGCACCTGGAGCAGGCGGAGCGCGAGGCGCAGGGCCGGCGCGATCGCGACCTCCGCGCGCTGCAGGAGAAGACCGCCGAGCAACTGCAGCGACTCGAGCGAGAGAAGGAACGCGCCATCGCCGCCCTGGAGGAGACGGCCGTGGCAGACCGGGAGCGCATTGAGGCCGAGTACAAGGAGGCCCGCGACCGGACCAACGCGGCCGCTGAGGAGCGCGAGGAGAAGGTCCGGGCTCGATGGAAGCACGAAGTCTGGCTGATCGAGAGCGACTTCGAGGGCGTCGTTCCGGCGCTCCGCAAGGATTTTGAGAAGGAGTGTCAGGCCCTCACGGCCGCACGCGACCAGGTCCGCGAGGCCGATGATGAGGCCCGCCGGCTCCTCGACCTGTATCGACAGCAACGCCTGCTGGAGGAGATCCGCCCGCCCGAGGAGGAGTCGCCCGGCGAGGAGTTTGAGGGCGATGCCGCGGCTCGGCTGAACTCCCTGGTGGCTCTCTCTGCAGCACGACTTCAATCGCTTCGAAGCCTCACCTCCGCACGCCTCTTTCACGGCCCGCTGTTGTGGCTGCTGGTCGGACTCGCGGCCGTTGCCGCCTTTATCGGCGTCGGTGTCGCCGTCGCATGGCGGCCCAGCGTGTGGCTTGCCGTGGCTCCGGTCGGGACACTGCTTCTGAGCGCCGGGGGCGTCTGGCTGCTCTATCGCTCCGCACGGACGCGTTGCCGTGAGCTCTATCTGCCCATCGCCAAAGCGCGGGCCGAGGCCGACGCCGTCCGCAATGCCGGCATCGTGCAGGCGCGTGCCCGTGCAGCGCAGCGCGAGCAGCAGGCCATCGCAAAGCATCAGGCCGAACTCAAGGCCTGCGAGCGGAAGTTTGCCCCGGCTATCTCCGAAGCACGTCTGTGGCGACGCGATGAAGCCGGCAAGCACAGCCGCCATTACCCTGCTCAGTTGCAGGAACTGAAGGAAACCCTGGAGCGATCGGTTGCTGACGTCCACCGGCAGTTTGAATCGCAGACGTCACGCCTCGAATCAGAGTCAAAGACGGCCGAGACGGGCATCGTCGAGGCATGCGACGCCCGGATTGCCGAGGCGAAGGAATCCGTCGCCGTGCAGCGGCGTCACGCACAGGAGCGGTGTGTCGCGGCACGAGCCGAACTGGACGCCATCGTCGCCTCGGTCAACGCTCACCTGCGGAGCAGCGCCCCTGCCTGGAGCGATGCCCAGTGGAGAGACTGGTCGCCGCGAGCCGAGTTTCCCTCGGCCATTCCCTTCGGCGCAGTCGAGATTGCCGTGCCGGGGCAGGAGGACCAGACGCAGACGACCTTTCCGGTTCCCGCCCTGCTGCCGTTTCCGGAGGATGTCTCGCTGCTGATCGAGTTCGGGCAGGGCGGCCGGGAGCGGGCGCTCTCGGTGCTCCGTGATGTGACGCTTCGTCTGCTGACAAGTCTCCCGCCGGGCAAGGCGAACTTCACCTTCATCGACCCGGTCAGTCTCGGGCAGAACTTCGCCGGCTTCATGCACCTCTCGGATTACTCCGAGAAACTTGTCGGTGAGCGGGTCTGGACCGAGCCTCGCCACATCGAGCAGAAGCTGGCCGACCTGACCGAGCACATGGAGAACGTCATCCAGAAGTATCTCCGCAACGACTTCGAGACCATCGCGGAGTACAACGAGCAGGCCGGGGAGATCGCCGAGCCCTACCGCTTCCTGGTCCTGGCTGACTGCCCGATCAACCTCAGCGACCAGTCGGCCCGGCGACTGATGAGCATCGTCGCCAGTGGACGCCGGTGCGGCGTCTACACGCTGATCGCCCACGACACCCGCGAGCCGCTGCCCGCCGGCCTGCAGATGGAGGACCTCCGCGAGCAGTGCACCCGCCTCGTGCAGGAGGGCGACCGCTTTGTCTGGTCAGATGACCTCTGGCGGCCCTTCCGTCTCACCCTCGAAGAGCCCCCCGGCGATGAAGCCGCCGCGGTGCTCGTACACACCGTCGGCCGCGAATCAGTTGACGCCACGCGCGTGCAGGTTCCCTTCGAGACGATCATGCCGCCGGCAGAGCGGGTCTGGACGCTCAACAGCGCCTCGGAGATCACGGTCCCGCTGGGGCGGGCCGGCGCGACGCGGCTTCAGCCGATGTCGCTGGGCAAGGGAACTTCGCAGCATGCGCTGATTGCCGGCAAGACCGGCTCCGGCAAGAGCACGCTCTTCCACGTCCTGATCTGCAACCTCGCAATGTGGTACGGCCCCGACCAGGTGGAAATGTACCTCGTTGACTTCAAGAAGGGCGTCGAGTTCAAGGCCTACGCGCTGGCCGACCTGCCCCACGCCCGGGCCATCGCCATCGAGAGCGATCGCGAGTTCGGCGTCTCCGTGCTGGAGCGTGTCGATGCCGAGTTGCGTCGCCGGGGCACGCTCTTCCGCGACGTCGGCGCGCAGGACCTGGCCTCGTTCCGCGCGGCCCGCCCCGATGTCGTCATGCCGCGCACACTGCTGATCATCGACGAGTTTCAGGAGTTTTTCACCGAGGATGACAAGCTGGCCCAGGACGCCTCGCTCCTGCTGGACCGCCTCGTCCGTCAGGGCCGCGCCTTCGGCGTTCACGTCATTCTCGGCTCGCAGACGCTGGGCGGGGCCTACGGGCTGGCGCGCAGCACGATCGGGCAGATGGCCGTCCGCATCGCCCTGCAATGCTCCGAAGCCGATGCCTTCCTGATCATGAACGAGGAGAACTCGGCCGCCCGGCTGCTCTCCCGCCCCGGCGAAGCCATCTACAACGATGCGTCCGGCATGATCGGGGGCAACAGCCCCTTCCAGGTCGCCTGGCTGCCGGACCAGAAGCGTGAACAATTCCTGAGACCGCTCCGCGCCCGCGCCGCCGACCACCCGACTCCCACCGACGAGCCCGTCATCGTTTTCGAGGGCAATGTCCCCGCCGATGTCCGCCGCAACGCTCTTCTCGATCGCGTCCTCGACCGGGCCGGCTCCGCCGACCGCTCCACCCGGCTGGCTCCGGTGACGTGGTTCGGCGATGCGATCGCCATCAAGGAGCCGACCTCCGCGACCTTCCGCCGCCAATCCGGAGCGAACTTGATGGTCGTCGGCCAGAACGATGAGTCGGCGCAGGCGATGCTGGCGATCTCGATGATCGCGCTCTCCGCGCAGATCGGGCCTGACGGCACCCTTATCGTCTTCGACGGCACGCCGCCGGATGATCGATTCGCAGGCCTGCTCAAGGAGGCAGGAGACCTGTGCCCCTGCCGGGTCCGACATGTGGCCTGGCGGGAGATCGACGCCGTCTTTGCCGATCTGGCGGGCATCCTGAAGAAGCGACAGGAGGAATCCAGCCACGATGCCCCGGGGATCTTCGTCATTCTCAATGGCCTGCAGCGATTTCGAATGCTTCGCCGTAAGGAGGATGACTTCCGATTCTCACTGGATGAAGAGGAGGCCGCGCCGGCCGGTCCGGAGAAAATCTTCCCCGACCTGCTCCGCGAGGGACCGCCCCACGGCATTCACACCCTGCTCTGGGCCGACTCCCCGGTGACCATCGATCGCACCTTTGACCGGCAGATGCTGCGGGAGTTCGAATTGCGCATTCTCTTCCAGATGAGCGCGGCCGACTCCTCCAACCTGATCGATTCGGCGGCCGCCTCCCGCCTCGGGCTTCGGCGGGCGCTCTTCTATTCGGAGGAGATGAACCTGACGGAGCGCTTCCGCCCCTACGCGCTTCCGCCCGGGGAATGGCTGGATTCCCTGCGAACTCGCCTGCCGCAGGGCTCCCGCTCATTGTCCGATGAGTCTCCCTCGGCATAATAGAGAGCGCCGTGTGCTCCGCCCGGCGTCCCGCGGCAACCCGGCGGAGCCAGACCCCAAAAGAACGTGGATGGCCCGATGAAGAGATCAGCACGGAACGCGGCTCTCGTGATCGCCATGGTATCGGCGATTGTTTTGCTCCCTGCCTGCAAAAGCACCGAGAAGGTCGAGGAGGCGAAGAAGGAATACGCCCGACCCCTTCCACCCGGGACGCCTGCGCTGCGGAAAGTCAACGATCCGGAGCGCTTCCGGGCACTGCTGGCATCCTCCTACCGGCCTGACAGCCCGCTGCTGCTGGAGTCTGCCCGCCGCAGCCGCGAGTGGTTCACCAAGCCCTCGACGAAAGAGCACTTCCCGATCTGCGACGTCAGCCACGACCTGGCGCAGCGCAGCGTGACGGCGATGATCGAACTCCTCGAACAGCGCCTCCCCCGCGACCGCTTCATCGGCGAAGTCGTCACGAAGTTCGACCTCTATGAGTCCGTCGGATGGGACGGCACCGGCACGGTCCTCTACACCGGCTACTACTCGCCGATCTTTCGAGGCAGTCTCACCCCCTCCGGTGAGTTCCTCTACCCGCTCTACAAGCGACCGGCCGATCTCGTGACCGACCCGAAGACGGGCAAGCCGCTGGGCCGGCAGGTGGGCGACCGCATCGAGCCCTACCCGACTCGCCGCGATATCGAGGAGTCGGGCATGCTGCGCGGCACCGAACTCGTCTGGCTTGCCAGCGCCTTCGAGGCCTACGTGATCCATGTCAACGGTTCGGCAAAGATCCGCCTGCAGGATGGTTCCTCCTATTACGTCGGCTATGCCGGCAAGACCGACCGCCCCTACAAGGGTCTCGGCATGACGATGCTCGAGCGCGGCCTGATTCCGCCCGAGCGGCTGAGTCTCCCGGCCATCCGCGACTACATGGAGGCCAACCCCTCCCAGGCGCAGGACCTCATCAACGAGAATCCCAACTACGTCTTCTTCACGACCTACCCGGCCGATCAGTGGCCGGCCGGTTCGCTGGGCTTCCAGGTCACCGAGAAGCGCTCGCTGGCTACCGACAAGGCAATTTTCCCCCGCGGGGGCTTTGTCATCACCGACACGCACGTCCACGATTTTGCCGGCCGCCTCAGCCCGTTTACCCAGATCATGCTCGATCAGGACACCGGCGGCGCCATCACCGCTCCGGGGCGGGCCGACATCTACATGGGCTCGGGCGCATCGGCCGAATTGCTTGCCGGGCGGCAGTACCAGGAAGGCCGCCTCTACTATCTGTTCCTCAAAGAGTAACGTCGCATTCCCGGAGAGCAGCGAAGATGGCCTCACTGATTGTCACCGTCGGCGAAAGCAAGGGCGATTACTACCCGCTTGGCGCGCGCACCATCGTGGTCGGGCGGGCCGAAGGCGTTGACATTCAGGTGCTCGACGATCGCGTCTCGCGCAAGCACCTCCAGGTCCGCCACGATGCCTCGAAGAAGGTCTACATCGCCACCGACATGAAAAGCGCCAACGGCTCGGCCATCAACGGCCGGCCGCTTTCCGGCGAGGCCGAACTTCGCGACGGCGATGAGATTCGCATCGGCGACTCCAGTCTCTTCTTCACGACCAGCGACTTTGCGGACAAGGAGAGCGCCTGGAGCCACTTCAAGAAGGTCGGCGAACGCCGGCGCAGCACGCTGATGTGAGCGAAGCTCAGAACCGCTTGTGGGTCGGTCGCTCCGCCGGCGGCCGCATGCCGAGAATCGAGCGGATCAGCGAGAGATCGGCAGGCGTCGTCACCTTGAGGTTGCGCGGATCGCCCTGTACCGACCAGACCTCCTCGCCCAGCCGCTCCACCAGCGAGGCGTCGTCGGTCGCCCCCTCAAGGTCGCTCGCCTCGTAGGCCCGCAGCAGCAGCGACCGCTCAAAGACCTGCGGTGTCTGCGCTTCGTGCAGCCCCCGGCGATCGACCGTCTCAGTGACCTTCCGCGCCGCGATGCGCTTCGCACCGCCGGCATCTCCGAGAATCGCCGTTGCGATGGGATCGATCTCTCCGGCCTCTTCGACGGCTTCGGAGACGCGCTTGACTGTTGCCGCAATCGGCAGCGTCGGGATCACGGCGCGCCGGGTCCCCGCCGCCTCGAAGACACGCGCAATCAGGTCCTCGGAGACGCCCGGCCGCGCTGCATCGTGAACAGCGATGTGCGTGATGTCCTCGCGCACGGCCGCCAGCGCTGCCTTGACCGTCTCCCAGCGCTCTGCCCGTCCGCCGGCGACGATCTGCACGCCGTGAAACCCCAGTTGTGCGCCGAATCGCTCGGTGAATGCATCGAGATCATCGGGCGGCCCGGCGACGATGATCTGCCGCACATCCTCGCGCTTGGTGAAGGGTTCGACGGTGCGCAGGAGAAGCATCCGTCCGCCGAGGTCCTGGCTGAGCTTGTCGGAGTCGCCGAAGCGGCTGCTTCGCCCGGCAGCGGGGATGATCACGCAGACGTTCATCCGTCAGGGCCTCCTCTCAGATGGCGATATGTTCGGTGTTGTGATTCTTCCAGCGGACCGGCACATCGCCGAAGCAGGTTCCCACGGCCCGGGCGGCGTGGATGAGCGGGTGGTCGAGGGGCACGGTGCGCTGCTTGTTGGCGGCGGCGAGAATCTCCGTGTCCTGGATCGTGTTGTCCTTCATCACGACAAGGCGGTTGCTCTTGCCCTGCATCAGCAGTTCGACGGCATGGAAGCCGAATTTTGTCGCCAGCAGCCGGTCGGCGCTGACGGGCGTTCCGCCGCGCTGAATGTGGCCGAGCACCGTCGTGCGCGTCTCCACGCCCGTGCGCTTCTCGATCTCGTCGGCGACAACCTTGCCGATGCCGCCGAGGCGCACCGGATCGGGGCTGCTGGGGTCGAGTCTCGCGATGACCTGGTCGCCTCCCTCGGGCCGCGCTCCCTCGCTGATGCAGAGGATGCTGAAGCGCTTGTCGTGTCGGGAGCGCTCGTTGATGTAATCGCAGATGACGTCAAACTTAAACGGAATCTCGGGAAGCAGGATCACGTCCGAGCCCGTCGCCACTCCCGAATAAAGCGCAATCCACCCGGCGTTGCGACCCATCACCTCCACCACCATTGCCCGATGGTGGCTCGCGGCCGTGGTGTGAATGCGGTCGATCGCCCAGGTCGCGGTCTCGACGGCCGTCTGGAAGCCGAAGGTCACATCCGTGCCGACGAGATCGTTGTCGATGGTCTTGGGCACGCCGACGAAGTTCACCCCGCGCTCCACGAAGTTCTTGGCGACACTCATCGTGCCGTCTCCCCCGATGGCGACGATTGCATCAAGATGGTGATGGCGGATGTGCTCAAGACACCGGTCCGTCACATCGCGGTGAATCGGCTTGCCGTTCTCATCTTCGCCCATGTACACACGGCGGGGGTCGCACTTGTTGCTGGTCCCCAGAATCGTGCCCCCGACGGTCAGGATGTTGGAGACGTCGCGGCTGGTCAGCCGCCGGATGCGATTCTGCACCAGGCCGAGGAAGCCGTCTTCGATGCCGTAGACGGCCAGGCCGTATTTCATGATCGCTGTCTTGGTCACGGCACGGATAACGGCGTTGAGGCCCGGGCAGTCGCCGCCTCCGGTGAGAATTCCGATCTGTCGAATGGGTCCGCTCAAGGGTCGGTCCTTTCTGGGTCGGGCGCCTGTCGCGCCCGGTCTCCGAAGTGACCTAGACCATAGGAGGCGACGCGGCGCTGCGCCCGGTCGGATATGATCGGCCGATTCAATGCTTCAGCCGACACTTTCCCATCTCGACCTGCTGGCCTCGGCCTGGATCCACCGCTTCGACCCGGTGATCCTTCCGATCTACGGCGACTTCGCCATCCGCTGGTACGGGCTGGCCTACGCCGCCGGCTTTGTCAGCGCCTTCCTTGCGGCCCGATGGCTGGCCCGACGCGGCGCCTTCCGCATCCCGCCCGAACGAGTGGGGGACTATCTCGTCGCGGTCATTCTCGGCGTCGTCCTCGGCGGCCGCCTCGGCTGGGTCGCCTTCTACAGCCCTGCAACGCTCTTGACCTTCACCGCCGATCCGCCCTGGTGGGAGGTGCTGGCGATCAACCGCGGAGGCATGTCCAGCCACGGAGGCATGATCGGTGTCATCACCGCCCTTGCCCTCTTCTCTCGCCGCGAAGGCGTCCCCATCCTTCACACCCTCGACATGTCCGCCCTCGTCACGCCCTTCGGCCTCTTCTTCGGCCGGCTCGCCAACTTCATCAACGGGGAACTGCGCGGCAAACCGTGCCCGCCGGATTTCCCGCTGGCGGTGAAGTTTCCCCAGGAAATCGCCGAGACCTGGCCGCCCGGGCGCGTTGCGGAACTGGCCGAGATCGCCCCCGAACTCGGCATGACCCGTACCGGATATCTTGAGATCGTGGAAACCTGGTCGGCAAGTCCGGAAGACCCCGTGGCCCGCCGCGCTTACGGCGAAGTGCTCGACCTCCTGCTCGCTGCCGTGCGCGACGGCTCGCAGCCCGTGCTCGACCTCGTCACCCCCATGCTCGAACCGCGCTACCCCTCGCAGCTCTTTCAGGCCGCGGCCGAGGGCCTTCTCCTCCTCCTCATCCTCTGGGCCGTCTGGGCGGTCCTGCGCCCTCGACGACCCGGTTTCATCGGCTGCGCGTTCCTGGTCTTCTATGGCCTGCTCCGCATTCTCACCGAAGTCTGGCGTGAGCCCGATGAGGGCATCGAACTGGTCCTCGGGCTTTCCAGAGGGCAGTGGCTCAGCGTGCTCATGGTCGTCGTCGGTCTCGTCGCCGCCGGCATTATCGCGGCTCGCGTATCGCCGCTCCCGCCAACCGAATCGCCCAACACCTGACGTCCGCCGTTCCGCCCCTACGATTGCCCATCGTGAGCCCTCGACGCTGCCTGCACCTCTGTCTTCTGATCCCCGCGCTGCTTCTGGCTGCCTGTCGCGGCGAAACCGGCGATGGCCCCGAGGGCATGATCCTCGTGCCTGGAGGCGTCACGACCATCGGCAGCGCCGATGGACTGGACTGGGAGCGCCCGGTGCTCACCGTGGAGGTCAAACCCTTCTACCTCGACGTTCACCCCGTCACCGTCGCACAGTTTCGCACCTTCGTCGAGGCGACCGGTTACGTCACTCAGGCCGAGGAGTTCGGCAACGCCGGGGTCTTCAACTTTCTCACCGGCGAGTGGACCCTGGTGGATGGCGCCGACTGGGAGCACCCCTTTGGCCCTGACCAGCCCGCCGCCGCCGATGATCATCCGGTTACACAGGTCTCCTGGCATGATGCCGTCGCTTACTGCCGGTGGGCCGGAAAGCGTCTGCCGACGGAGTTTGAGTGGGAGCACGCCGCCCGCAATGCGCGAAACGACCCGGGTCCCTATGCCTGGGGCGAGGCGCTTGTGGACGCTGCCGGCACCTACCACGCCAACACCTGGCAGGGGGAGTTTCCGCAGACCAACACCGAGGCCGACGGCTTCCGGGCCACCAATCCCGTGGGCGCCTTCGGTTCGACCCCTCTCGGGCTGTCCGACATGGGCGGCAACGTCTGGGAATGGTGCGCGGACTGGTTCCGCCCCTATGACGACTTCGGAACGCCCTTTGAGCCGGG
This sequence comes from uncultured Vicinamibacteraceae bacterium, assembly GCA_964585855.1. Lineage (GTDB taxonomy): Bacteria > Planctomycetota > Phycisphaerae > Phycisphaerales > UBA5793 > CAZPFK01. The sequence goes on along the minus strand of CAZPFK010000038.1, from coordinate 4,649 downwards.
CCCGGATGCCGAGCGTGCGCATCGCGGCGGTTCGTTTCTCTGCGACCCCGACGTGTGCCACGGCTATCGTGTCTCGGCCCGGGCGGGAACGACGCCGGACACCTCGCTCTGCCACCTCGGCTTTCGCTGTGCGAAGGATGCAACAGAGCCGTAACTCTTTATTCTGAACGGACTTTTATCACGATGACTGCCAATCCCTCCCGTCTGCCTCCGAAGGAACAGCGCGCCCTCTGGACGCGCTTCCCGGAGCGACTTGTGGATCTCGACCTCGTTCGCTGCACCGAGAATGCTGCACTGGCCGGCTGGAAGTGGTTCGGCAAGGGCGACAAGAACCGTGCCGACGAAGCTGCCTCAGACGCCATGAAGGGTATGTTCGGCCTCATCGACGCTCGCGCCGTCGTGCAGATCGGCGAGGGTCGCAAGGATAACGCCCCCGGCATTTTTACCGGCGAGGTGCTCGGCTCGGGTCGACCCGGCGCGATTCCGATGGCCGTCGCCGTGGACCCCATCGACGGCACGACGCTGACGGCCAAGGGTCTCCCCGGCGCGATCTCGGTGCTCGCCGTCGCGACCTCCGAAGACCCCGACATTGATCCCGGCACGCTCTTTCCCTCGATTCCCTCCTTCTACATGGAGAAGTTCGCCGTCGGGCCCGCCGCTGTTGCCGCGGGTTTGCCGCCCATCGACATCGACGCACCGCTGCGACACAACCTCGACCTGATCGCCAAGGCGCTGGGCAAGCGCGTGCAGGATCTCGTGGCCGTCGTCCTCGATCGACCCCGTCACGACACGATCATCCGCGATCTTCGTGAAGCCGGCTGCGGCATCCGCCTCATCTCCGACGGCGATGTCGCGGCTGCAATCGCTCCGGGGCTTCCCGACTCCGGCGTCGATCTCTACCTCGGCTACGGCGGCAGCCCGGAGGCGGTCATCGCGGCCGCGGCCATCAAGTGCCTCGGCGGCGAGCAGTTCTGCCGCATGTGGCCGCGCGATGATGCTGAGCGTCAAGACCTCTCGGAGCAGGGCGTGACGCAGGAAGAGATCAGCCGCATCTGGACCGTCAACGAGATGGCCCGGGGCGAGCACATCATCTTCGCCGCGACCGGAATCAGTGATTCGCCGATGCTGCGCGGCATCCGCTATCGCGGGCAGCACTGCATCACCGACTCCATCCTTATGCGCGCCCGGTACAAGACCGTCCGCCGCATCGAGGCGTTCCACAACATCAACATCAAGACGGTGCGCCTCGATTCAAGCAAGGCCGAAGTCTCTCTGTAACCGCCCTCAGGCTGCCTGCGACATCCGCGACGAGAGCCGCGCGGCGATCGTCGCGCTCACCTGGCGGAGCATCGCCTCCGGCGGAAGCGCTGAGAGGTCGTCGGCGTCCAGCCAGCCGCGCATGACGGCATAATCCGTCGCCGCCTGCACAAAGGCCGCCTCAACTTCCCGCTCCAGACTTCGCGAGGCCAGCGGACGCAGCGACCCGCTTGGCCAGGCCACCACCCCGTCGAGCACCTCCTGCACGCCGACCCGCTGCGCCTGCCGCAGGACTTCGAGCACGCGGCTGGGGCGAAGGTCAAACTTCAGACTCAACCCCGAGACGATCCGCGAGACCGGCAGACCGCGTTGCGCAGCCTGGTCAAAGGCGGTCAGAATCCGGCGTCGCTGCGAGTCCTGCATCGGGCATCTCCATCCACTCTGGGGCCTTGGCCGCGTCCCGGCGGCCGCCGTCGATATCGACGAAGTAGCACCCTGCCCTTTGACCGGCTTGCCCGCGTCCGCATTGCCGTCGCGTTATCGGAGAATCACGCCCGCTCAGCGCTGGATGCCGTAGCCGTCCGGATGGGCGCTGTGCCACTTCCAGGCCGTCTCGATGATCTCGTGGATGTCGGCGAACTTCGCCTCCCAGCCGAGGTCCTTGCGGATCTTGGCGGGATTGGCATACAGCGTCGGCGGATCGCCGGGACGCCGCTTGCCGATCTCAACCGGGATGCTTCGGCCGGTCACCTTCTGGGCCGCCTCGATGATCTCCCGCACCGAGTAGCCCTTGCCGATGCCGAGGTTGAAGACCAACGGCCGTCCCGCCTCCAGCCGCTCCATCGAGAGCATGTGCGCCTCGATGAGGTCCTTGACGTGCACGTAGTCGCGAATGCACGTGCCGTCCGGCGTCGCATAGTCATCGCCGAAGATCGTCACCTTCGGCCGCTTGCCCATGGCCGCCTCGAGCACGATCGGAATCAGGTGCGTCTCGGGGTTGTGGCTCTCGCCGATCTCGCCGGAGGGGTCGGCCCCGGCGACATTGAAGTAGCGCAGGAAGGCGTAGGCGAAGTCCCGGTTGGCGGCGGCGTAGTCGCGGATCACCCGCTCCACGAAAAGTTTCGAGCGCCCGTAAGGGTTGATCGGCGCCTGCGGGCACGTCTCGGCGATGGGAATCTCGTCGGCGTCGGGCTCGCCGTAGGTCGCACAGGTGCTGGAGAAGACAAAGCGGTTGACCCCCGCGGCCTTCATCGCCCGGAGCAGCCCGATGGTGTTGGCGGTGTTGTTCCAGTAGTACTCCAGCGGCAGGTCCACCGACTCGCCGACATAGGCCAGCGCCGCGAAATGCATCACGCAGTCGATGGAGTTCTGCTGCAGAATCCGCCGGATGTGCTCCCAGTCGGCCAGGTCGTGGCGAACCAGAATCGTCTCCCCGGTGACCGCCCGCCGATGACCCCGGCTGAGGTTGTCCACGACCACCACCCGGTGGCCCGCCTCCTGGAGGTACTTCACCGCGTGGCTGCCGATGTATCCTGCTCCGCCCGTGACGAGGACGTTCATGCCGCTCCCTGCTTCCTCAATGACCCCCAACGGTTCCCATGATAACGGCGTCCACGCCTCTTGCCACACGCCGCTCCCCTTCCTCACCCGCCTATCGTCGTCACCCCTCCTGCGCGCTCTATGAGTGGCTCCCAATGAACCCCCAACCCCCGCGAACCTCCGGTCTCATCCTCCGTTCCGCCTTCGGCGGCGTCCTCATGGGCCTGGCGAACCTCGTTCCGGGCATCAGCGGCGGCACCATGCTCCTGGCCGCCGGCATCTACGATCGCTTCATAACCGCCATCGCCGACCTCTCGGTCCTGCGGTTTACCCGGCAGGCCGTGCTGATTCTCAGCGTCGTCGTCATCGCCGGCGCTGCCGCAATCCTGCTCGGAGCGACAGTGGTCAAGGACCTCGTCGTCAACCACCGCTGGATCATGTACAGTCTCTTCATCGGGCTGACCCTCGGCGGCGTCCCGGTCATCCTCCGCCTCCTGCCCAACCTCGCCCGCGCCTCCATCTGGCTTGCAGCCGCAGTTGGCTTCGGCATCATGGCCGCAGTCACGCAGATTTCGCCCGATTCCGCCGGCGCGCAGGGTGGTTACCTGCTCATGTTCGTCGGAGGCATCGCCGGCGCGGCCGCCATGATCCTCCCGGGCATCTCCGGGGCCTACCTCCTGCTCGTGCTTGGCATCTACGTCCCCCTTCTGGCCGCCATCAGTCTCTTCAAGGAAGGGTGCCTCACGGCGCTCTCCTCAGAGTCCGGCGGCTTCGCAGCGGGCTGGCCGATGATCCTCGAATCCTGGCACGTCGGCATCCCCGTCGGCCTCGGCCTGCTCGTCGGCATCCTTTTTGTCAGCAACCTTCTCAAATGGCTCCTGAAGCGCTGCCCCGACGCCACCCACGGCTTCCTCCTCGGGCTTCTCCTCGGCTCGGTCCTCGGGCTCTGGCCCTTCCAGCAGCCGGTGCAGCCGGTGGTCGGTGAGATCATCAAGGGCCAGGCCGTCACCGCCGAGACACTGGCGCTGATCCCCGCCGAAGACTGGCGGCTGGAGAGATTCACGCCCACGCCGGCGCAGATCGGCATCGCGCTGGCACTGATCGTCGTTGGCTTCACCGCCACCCTTGTGATTGCGAGATTCGGCCGGGAGAAGCCGCACACCGTATCATCGACCCCGTGAGCCAGCTTCCCTCCATCCTCGCCGACCTGATCGCCCGAGGCGGATGGGTGATGGTCCCGCTGCTGGCCCTGAGTCTCGTCTCCGTCACCCTCTGCCTCGAACGCGCCTTCTTCTGGCTGCGACACTCCGCAGGCAGCACCCGCCGATACCTCCCGGCCGTCATCGTCGCCCTGCGCGACGGCGATGAGCCCGCCGCACGGGCCGCCCTTCGGGGCCGCTCCACGGTCTTTGCCGACCTTGTCCGCACCATGCTCGACCTGGGCCGCTCCGAGGCCTCGGCCGTGGAGGCCGTGGAGGAGGTCCGCCCGCGTCTGGAGCGCTTCATGCCGACGCTCTCGACGATCATCACCGCCGCGCCGCTGCTTGGCATTCTCGGGACCGTCACCGGCATCATCTCCTCCTTCGAACTGCTCAGCGAAGATCGCCTCGTCTCCGACCCGAAGGAGGTCTCCGGCGGAATCGCAGAAGCGCTGATTACAACGGCAGCCGGCCTGGTCGTGGCGCTGATCACACTCTTTCCGTATGCGATCTATCGTGCCGCTATCGACCGCGCCTACAGCAGGATTGATGTAATCCTCGCCGCGGCGGCGCAGAAATCTGCCCGACCCGACAAAGCGGCCCCATAACTTTTGCGCCAAATTTTCACCATCGGGGTTTCGCCCCCCGCGGATC
>CAZPFK010000037.1:0-24827 GCA_964585855.1 uncultured Vicinamibacteraceae bacterium | reverse complement strand
TTTGCGCCGGCCTCGGCAACTGCGTGGGCGACTTCGAGAATCTGTTCCCGCGATTCAACGGAGCACGGACCGGCGATGACCGCCACCTCAGGCCCTCCGAATGACACGGACCCGACCTTCACTTTCGTCGGCTCGGGGTGAGACTCGCGCGAGACGAGAGGGTACGGGGCGGTGTTGCGTCGAACGGTCTCAATGCCCGGCATGCTCTTGAGGGCTTCGGCAATGTCGTCACCGGCCTCACCGACGACGCCGACGAGGGTGTTGGTCCCCGCGACGCTGACCTGGACCCGAAGGCCGCGTGCCTCGAGGAATCGAACGATGTCCGTCGTCTCGCGCAGTGAACACCCGGAGCGAAGAACCGCAATCATGATGAGACTCCTTCTCGACGCAGGCCGTTGAGAAACGCCTGCGGATCGATTCCCTGTTCTATCGCCTCAATCAACGCTGAACCGACGATCACCCCGTCGGCAGGCGGACAGAGACGCTGCACATCGGCCGCACTTCGAACACCGAAGCCGGCCAGCACCGGGACCGGCGATGCCTCGCGCACCCGCCGGAGGTACTCCGTCACGGAATCACGCCGCCCCACGGCTCCGCCGGTCACTCCCGTTACAGTCACCGCATAGACGAAGCCGTCACTGCGACGACACAGTTCCGCCAGTCGTTCCGGGGGCGTGATCGGTGTGACAAGCTGGACCAGCCCGATCCCCGATGCCTCCAGCGCCGGCCGGAACTCCCCCTGCTCCTCCAGCGGCAGGTCGGGAACGATCACGCCGCTGACGCCCACCTCGGCCGCACGCTTCACAAGCCCCTCCCACCCGAAGGCAAGCAGCGGATTGAGATAGCTCATCAGGACCAGCGGGACGGGAATCGAGTTCTGCAGTGCTGCGAGCTCATCGAGAATCCACGAGAGCGTGACCCCCTGCTTCAGGGCCTCCCGGCTGCTGCGCTGCACCGTAACGCCGTCGGCCATCGGATCGGAGAAGGGCACACCGATCTCGATGAGATTGGCGCCGGCAGCGGTGGCGAGCAGGTGCGTCCGCCACGACTCGCGCGTCGGGAATCCTGCCGTCAGGAAGGCCGAGATCGCAGCGCTGCGCCGGGCGCGGGCCGAGGTGATGGCGTCTGTGATGGATCGGGCGCGACTCATTGTCCGCGCTCCAGCAACGAAGGCACATCCTTGTCACCGCGCCCCGAGAGCCCGACGACAATCAGCGAGCCGGGGCAGTCCTTCGCAGAGCGCTTCGCCCCTGCCAGGGCATGCGAGGATTCCAATGCGGGGAGAATGCCTTCGAGGGCACAACATTCGTTGAACGCCTCCAGCGCTTCATGATCGGAGACGGCCGTGTACCGCACGCGCCCGATCATCGCCAGCAGTGCGTGCTCGGGACCGACGCCGGGATAGTCCAGACCCGCACTGATCGAGTGCGTCTCCTGCACCTGTCCGTCGGACGTCTGCAACAGCAGCGAGCGAGAGCCGTGCAGGACACCGGGTGTGCCATGCGCGATCGAAGCGGAATGTTCGCCCAGGTTCATCGAGCGCCCGCCCGCCTCACAGCCGATGAGCTCCGTCTCGCGATCCCCCAGCAGCGGATGGAAGAGGCCGATCGCGTTGCTGCCTCCGCCGACGCAGGCGATCGCCGCATCCGGGAGCCGGCCGAATTGCTCCCGGCATTGCCCGCGGACCTCGGTGCCGATCACCGACTGCAATTGGCAGACCAGCCACGGATACGGGTGGGGACCGACAGCCGAACCGAGCAGGTAGTAGGTTCCCTGCGGGTCGCTGACCCAGTCGCGCAGGGCTTCATCGATGGCGGCGCGCAGCGTGGCATCGCCCGACTCGACGGGATTCAGGGTTGCCCCGAATCGACGGATGCGGTCGACGTTTGGCGCCTGCCGCTTCACATCGACGGCCCCCATGTAGATCGTGCAGGGCAAACCGAGCCGGGCACACGCTGCGGCGGTCGCGACACCGTGCTGGCCTGCGCCGGTTTCGGCAATGATGCGCTTTGCACCCATCCGTTGCGCCAGCAGTGCCTGACCGAGGGCGTTGTTGATCTTGTGCGCGCCGGTGTGCGCCAGATCCTCGCGCTTCAGGACGATCCGTGCGCCCCACGCCTCCGACAACCGCGTCGCTTCGCACAGCGGCGTCGGCCGACCCACCCATTGCCGCAGTTCCACTCCATAGCGAGTCTGAAAATCCCCATCCTCGAACGCCGACCGGGCCTCGGATTCAAGCCGTGACAGTGCACCGACCAGCGTCTCCGGAACGAAACGCCCGCCGAAGGGGCCATACCGGCCGCGTTCATCTGGAAGTGAGCCGTCGATCAGCCGCGCCAGCAAGATGCGTGACTCCACAGCACTGATCATGGTTGAGTCTCCTTCGGCGCATCGGCCGCGCGCACCGCAGAGACGAAGGCACGAATCCGCCCGAGGTCCTTCACTCCCCGGCTGGACTCGACGCCGCTTGAAACATCAACGGCCCAGGGGCGCACCTGTGTGATTGCCTCGGCTACGTTGTCGGGCGTGAGTCCGCCTGCCAGGATGACACGCCCCATTGCGGCAAGTTCTGCGGCGCGATCCCAGTCGGCACGCTGACCGACTCCGGAGTTGGGGGACTCAATCAGCACGCATCCGCATCGGCGCATCGCTTCCGGGGCTTCATGGGCCGGGCCACGGACGACTGGCAGGTAGCGCTGGACGACATCGGGGGAAAACAGCGGCAGGTCCACCCACTCGCTTTGAACCAGCGCTCGTTCGGTCATCTGGGCCAGAGTTCGTGCCTCGTCGATTCGCGGTCGCTGCGTGACCAGCACCGGCGTGATCGCTTCGCATCGGCCGATCAGTTCAGCCGCTTCCGCAATTGACAGCCGCCGCGGCGACTCCGCCACGACGAAGCCGACGAAATCCGCACCCGCTTCCATGACAGCGTCGAGCGTTGCCTGATCGCGGATGCCACAGATCTTGATTCGAGTTCGTCTCATCGGCTCCTCCCGGCTGCGAGCATGGCGGCGACCGCCTCACCGGGATCAGGTGCCCGCATCAGCGCGGAGCCGACCAGCGCGGCGTGGTAGCCGGCATCGCGAAGTCGTCGGACATCCTCGGGCGTCTCCACGCCCGACTCGGCGACACGGACAACGCCGGGCGGAAAGGCGTCGGCCAGGTGCAACAGGCGGTTGAAGTCCACGGCGAGCGTCGAGAGGTCGCGGCAGTTGAGGCCCACCAGTCTCGGCTCAGGGAGGGCGTGAATGACCTCCGCAATCCGCTCAAGGTCGTTGTCGTCAAAGGCCTCGAACAGCACGAACAGATTCAACTCCGTCGCCGTGCGGCACATCTCCGCGAGCATCGCATCGTCGAGCAGGCGTGCGATCAGCAGCACTCCGGACGCTCCGCGTGCCCTCGCTTCAGCCACCTGAATCGGGTCGATGAGGAAATCCTTCCGCATCACGGGAATCGGCGATGCGTCAACAGCCGAATCCAGCAGCTCAAGACTCCCCCGAAACCGATGCGGCTCAGTCAGCACCGACACCGCGGCCGCACCCCCGGCCGCATACGCGCTGATCGCTGAGCCGATCAGACCCTCGGCATTCATCCCTCCAGCGAGCAAAACGCCAACAGCCGGTGATGCGGGTTTGAACTCGGCAATGAGGTCAAACCCTTCGTCACTGAGCGCAAGAGTGCGCGGCGCGGGCGCATCGGATGCGAGACGGTGGAGCTCCTCCCGGCCGATTCGACGCAGCAGGGAGCGAACACGCTCGTGACTGGAGTCTGCCATCTGCTTCAAAAAGTCACCCATTGACGGCCAGCCCTTTCAAAACCGTAAGCGCTGCGCCCGAATCAATCGCCTCTGCGACACGTGCGGCCGAATCGACCGGATCGGGCTGCAGACCCGAGACTTCTAGCGCCAGCGCAGCCCCCAGCACCAGAGCGTCGCGATGCGCCGATCGCTGCCCCTCAAAGACCGTCCGCAGTGCTGCAGCATTGTGCGACGCGTCGCCGCCGATCAGGGCCGACTCCTCGCATCGCTCGATTCCCCATTCCCGTGGATTGCGCTGCGTTCGTTCCACTCGTCCGGGCCGCACGTCGAACACAACAAACGGACAGACCGGCGTCGCCTCATCCCAGCCGTTGCAACCGTGGATGACGTAATAGCGTTCGATCGAGAGGCCTGAAAGGGCTTCGGCCATCAATCCGGCGACCGCTTCACTGAAGGCGCCGATGACGCCAAACGGCGGTGCGGCCGGGTGGCAGAGCGGCCCGAGAATGTTGAAGACGGTCCGACACCCCAGCGCCCTCCGGACCGGGCCGACGGTGCGAAGGGCCGGGTGATGCGCCGGTGCGTGGAGGAAGGTGAAGTTCGTACGTTCCAGCAGCGATCGCGCCTGCCGTTCGTTGAGCGGGAGTGTGAGTCCAAGTGCGCCGAGCACGTCGGCGCTGCCCGACCGGCTCGATACGGCGTTGTTTCCGTGCTTGACGATCCGCGCACCGGCCGCTGCCGCGAGCAGGGCGCTTCCAGTCGAGAGGTTGAAGGTTCCCGCGCCGTCGCCGCCGGTGCCGACGATGTCAATCATCCCATCAACGTCTCCCAGGTCTGGCGCGATCGCCCGGGTCCGCATTGCCCGCGCCAGGCCGCGCAGCTCGTCTGCCGTCTCGCCCTTGGCCCGAAGTGCTGCCAGCAGCGCGCCCGAGAGCGCCGGCGGCGTGGCTTCATCAACGAGCACCCCGAAGAGGTCGGTCGCCTCGGTCTCCGAGAGAGATTCACCGCTGACGAGTCTGTTCAGAAGGTCGCTCATGCCGGCTCCTGCTCGAGAAAGTTGGCCAGCAGTCGGGAACCTTGCGGCGTCAGGATGCTCTCGGGATGAAACTGCACGCCCTCGACCGGCAGGGCGCGATGGCGGCACCCCATGATCTCGCCCTCCGACGTGTACGCCGTGATGTGCAGGTCTGCCGGGAGATCCTCCTCGCGAACGATCAGCGAGTGATATCGGCCGACGGTAAACGGGTTGGGCAGTCCGGCATACAGCGTGCGGTTGTCGTGATAGACCGGCGAGGTCTTGCCGTGCATGAGGCGCGAAGCCCGCGTCACCGTACCGCCAAGCGCCGCCGCAAGGGCCTGATGGCCGAGGCAGACGCCGAGAATCGGCACACGCTCCAGAAATGCGCTGAGCACTTCGATCGTGACACCGGCCTCTTCAGGCCGTCCAGGCCCCGGGGAAATGACGACATGGGTGGGTTCAAGCGCCAGGGCCGTCTCGACGTCGATGGCGTCATTTCGATGCGTCAACACTTCAGCGCCCAGCGACGCGAGCGCCTGGACGAGGTTGTACGTAAACGAGTCGTAGTTGTCGATCAGCAGCACGCGGCTCATTCCAACCCCTCCCCGGCCAGGTTCAGCGCTGCCGCAAGGGCGGCGCTCTTGGCCCGAATTTCCTCATGCTCCCGCTCGGGGATCGAGTCGGCCACGATGCCCGCACCGGCCTGATAGGAGACCTCTCCATTCCGCACGGCCAGCGTCCGGATGGTGATCGCCTGATCCATAGCGCCACCGTGTCCGAAGTAGCCCACGGTTCCGGCGTAGAACCCGCGCCGGACCGGTTCCAGTTCGTCGATCAACTCCATCGCCCGGATCTTCGGAGCGCCGGTGACGGTTCCTGCCGGAAACGCCGAAGCAAAGAGGTCGAAGGCGTCATACTGCGGAGCGAGGACGCCGCGCACGCCGCTGACGATGTGCATGACGTGGCTGTATCGTTCAATCGCCCGATAGGGCTTGACGGTCACGCTGCCTGTTGCCGCAACCCGCCCGAGATCGTTACGGGCCATGTCCACCAGCATCACGTGCTCGGCCGCCTCCTTCGGGTCCGCCAGCAGTTCCTTCTCAAGAGCAAGATCGCTCTCCTCATCCGCGCCGCGCGGCCGCGTCCCGGCGATCGGGCGAAGCTCGGCCGTCCGCCCGGAGAGTTTCACCAGCGCCTCAGGTGATGAGCCGACGATCTGCGAGCCACCGACATCGAGGTAAAACATGTACGGCGAGGGATTCAACAGCCGCAACGCCCGATAGACCTGGAAAGGGTCGCCCTCGAACTCGGCGGCAAAGCGGATTGCCAGAACGAGTTGATACACCTCCCCCGAGGCGATCTCCTCCTTCACCCGCTCCACACGCCCGAGGAAGTCATCCCGAGTGAGACTCGGCCGCGCCGTCCCGACGCGCACCTGCGACCCTCCGCGCTGCAGGGGGCCGGAGAGCACACGCGTCACCTCCCGTCGAAGCGCCGCACGGGCCGAAGCGTCGCCGTCATGAAGCAGAGCCGCGCGCCGGGAGAGATGGTCGAAAACGAGCAGACTCCGCGGCGCCACGAAGACGGCATCCGGCTCCCCGGACCGCGCCCGGGTGTGGGCCGGGAGCCGTTCGAATCGCCGTACGAGGTCATAGGAACAAGCTCCCACGAGACCGCCGGGCAGCGGCACGCCGGGAATCCCCCGTCCGGGGTGCGGGGCGGACTCGAGCGCTGACCGCAGCCGCGCCAGCGTCTCCTCCCGACCTCCGGGATCGCTGGAGTCGATGGAGATCTCCTCGGCTTCGCCGAAACCGATGAAGGAGTACCGCCCGAGGCGCTGTCCTCCCTCGACGCTCTCCAGGAGGAATCGCGGTTGCAGGGGCCGCAGTTTCAGAAACGCCGAGACGGGCGTATCGAGGTCGGCCGGGATGTCGAAGGGATCGTGCATGGTGGAACCTGGGAAACAGTGTTCGGAGAACGAAAAACCCGCCTCACGGGGGAGGCGGGTTCGAGTGCTTTCTGCCTTATGGGGCGTGCTCAGCGTCGACCGACCTCCCTTGAGGAGCGCAGCCACCACCAACCCTTCTTCAGGGACTTAGAGTGCTCGGCGGCAGTGCGGGTCGACATCATTGCCGGAGAAGGTAACACACGCCGGGAGCGGAGTCAAGAAGATTCTTCCAACTTCACAGACTCACGCGCGGAACGACTCGCTCCGCCTCCGACGACAACTCGAAATATGACTGCCGCTCAAACCCGAACATCGAGGCGATCAGAACGCTCGGAAACGATTCGCACAGGCGGTTCATGTCGCGAACGTTGGCATTAAAGAACCGTCGCGTCGCCGCGATCCGGTCCTCCGTGATCGCCAGCTCATTCTGCAGCGCCAGATAGTGCTGATCCGCCTTCAGATCCGGATACGCCTCCGCCACCGCAAAGAGCGCCTTCATCCCCACCAGCAGCGCCGACTCATCGGCCGCCTGCGACTCGGCCGTGCCGTGGCTCCCCATGGCCCGGCCGCGCAGCTCGATGACGCGCTCCAGCGTCTCCCGCTCATGTGATGCGTAGCCCTTGACCGTCTCCACGAGGTTGGGAATCAGGTCATACCGCCGCTTCAGCTCCACCTCGATGCCCGACCAGGACTCCCGGATGTGCTGCCGCAGCCGGACGAGGCGATTGAAGGTCGCCACCGCCCAGACCAGCACCAGCAGGGAGGGCACACCGACAATCAGCAGCAGGACAACGGCCGGTTCCATCAGGACATCGCTCCGTGCATGCTCCGCAGCGGCAGTTCTCGAACCAGGTACTCCGGCCAGTGGCCGAAGAAGGCCTCCGCCCACTCGATCTGAGAACGAAACTCCGGCGGAGACCATCGTTTCGTGCCGTCGCTGAGGCAGAGTCGGCCTCGCTCCAGATCGATGCACGCGGGTCGAGTCTGCATCAGAAACTCCATCATCCTCGGGTGAATCACGTCGTAGGCGAACTTCCGGTCCGGGCTGCTGACGTGAAACGCACGGCTGAACTCCTCCGACTCAAAGTCAATATCGTCAAATCCCAGCGCCCCGGTCAACTTGTCCCACAGTCCTTCCGGCCGGATCAGGAGGTCGGGCACGCCGGGAAAGGGCAGGTGGATGATGAGGTAACTGAATCGATAGGTGTGCGTCGTCGTCGTCTTGCCGTTGCTGGTTGTGATTTTGTAGGTGAAGTCACCCATCTTCCCCATGCAGCGCACCCCGAGAAGTTCCAGGGTTCCCGTCAGTGTGTTGTAGGCGCACCGTGAGTGCCCTCGTCGGAATAGTTCGAAGTGCGCGTACTCCTCGTCGTGGGAGCGGTCGCGGTGCGGGTCGAAACTCCAGCCAAGTTGGTGCGCCAGCGCCCGCAACTCCTCCCGGCGCTTCTGCTCCTGCTTCCAGGCGTAGACGGCGCCGAGAATGCCCAGCGCGATCATTGCGACGATGAGAATCGGAGCGAAGACTTCCACGCCAAGAGTATAAACCCCGCGCCTCGACCCTGCGTGTCCGATTCCCCCCTCCCGAGGACATCCGATCCTGCCCGGCCCCCTCGACGACGCCGTCCTGTCTGGTAGAGTCCTCCGTCTCCCGTGGCCTCCCCCTTCTCATCAGGACCCTCCGCCATGCCCCCACTCCGTATCCTGCGCCTTCTCGTTGTCGCCTCGGCCTTCAGCGTCTTTGCCGCCGGTTGCAGCGCTGAGACCCGTGTCGGCACCGGCGTCGAGACAGAGACCCGTCTCGAATCCGCCTCGCAGCCGCAGGAAGAACCCGTCGCCGAATCGGAATCACGGCAATTGACCGAAGACCACCTCGCAGGCCTGCCCTGGCGCAGCGTCGGCCCGGCCAACATGGGCGGCCGCGTTGCCGCGCTGGCCTTCGCGCCCGGCAACTGTAAGACCTACTTTGTCGGATACGGCACGGGCGGTCTGTGGAAGACCACCAACGCCGGCACCACCTTCTCGCCCGTCTTCGATACCTACGAGACCTCCTCCATCGGCTCTGTCGTCGTCTGCGATGCGCCGCCGGAATGGCCCGGCTGGACGGATGAAGAGGCGAGCGAGAGTACCGACACCGACGAGAACCGCGGTCGGGCCAAGATCATCTGGGTCGGCACGGGCGAAGGCAACGGCCGCAACTCCTCCTCCTGGGGCCACGGCGTCTACCGCTCCACAGACGGGGGCGGAGAGTTTGTCCACCTCGGCCTTGAAGACACCCACGACATCCCCTCCCTCTCCGTTGATCCGACCAACCCTGATACCTGCTACGTCGCTGCGATGGGCCATCTCTGGGGGCCGAACGATCAGCGCGGCGTCTTCCGCACCACTGACGGGGGCGAGACGTGGGACCGAGTGCTCTACATTAACGAGACAACCGGGGCCTGCGATGTCATCGTCGATCCGGCCAACCCCGACACCGTCTACGCCGCCATGTATACCCGTCAACGCCGCCCGTGGTCCTTCACAGCCGGCGGGGCCGACGGGGGCATCTTCAAATCGACGGACGGGGGCGATACATGGACGAGACTCGATGGCGGCCTCCCCGGCTCCACCGGACGAATCGGCCTCACCATTTTCCCGGGCGACACCTCAATCCTCTACGCAGTCGTCGAAAGCGATGAAGGGGGAGTCGTCGGCGGTCCCTTTGCTGATTTCAGCCGAAGCGGCGGCGTTTTCCGTTCCGAGGACGGCGGGGAGACGTGGGAACGACGCAGTCACTTTGCACCCCGCGCCTTTTACTTTTCCCGGATCAAGGTCGATCCACAGGATGATCAGCGCATCTATCTGCTGGGCTGGGACCTGAGCGTCTCCGACGACGGCGGACGCACCTTCCGCAACGGCCTCTCGAAGATCCTCCACGTCGACTTCCACGCCATCGCCATCGACCCCGACGATACCGATCACATCATCATCGGCAACGACGGCGGCGTCTACGAGTCACACGATCGCGGCGAAACATGGGTCTTCCACAACACCATGGCTGTCGGCCAGTTCTACAACATCGCCCTGGACGACTCCGATCCCTATCGCATCGCCGGCGGCCTGCAGGACAACGGCTCGTGGATCGGCGTCAGCGCCAACCTCGCCGAAGACTCCGGAGAGTGGATGAGCCGCAAGGGCGCGATCACCAACGCCCAGTGGCAGTTCATCTGGGGCGGCGACGGCTTCCATGTCGCCTTCGACCCCGAGGACCCGAACATCATCTACGCCGAGTCGCAGGGCGGATGGATCGGCCGGCTGCACCTCGACACCGGGCTGTCACGCACGCTCCGCCCGACGGAGAAGGAGGGCCAGCCGCTGCTCCGCTTCAACTGGAACGCCCCCTTCTTCATCTCGCCCCACGACCCCACCACCCTCTACCTCGGCGGCAACTTCATCTACCGCCTCACGCAGCGCGGCGACCGCTGGGAGCGCATAAGCCCCGACCTCAGCACCAGCGACGTCGAACGCATTCGGACCGTCGGCTCCGATGCTGAGACCTACGGCACGGTCGTCAGCCTTGCCGAATCGCCGCTCTCAGAGGGCGTTCTCTGGGCCGGCACCGACGAGGGACTGATCTACCACACGCGCGACGGCGGGGCAACGTGGAACGAGATCACCCCTGACGGAGTGGACGGGCGGTGGATCTCGAAGATCGAGCCGTCAAAGTTCGATGACTCCGCCGCCTTTGTCGCCATTGACGGTCACCGCAGCGACCGGTTCGAACCGATGCTGCTGAAGACGGCGGACAACGGCCGGACGTGGGTTGACATCACAGGCGACATTCCGCACGGCCACACCACCAAGGTCATCCGCCAGGACCCGCACAACCCCGAGGTGCTCTACGTCGGCACCGAGCGTGCGGCGTATGTGACCATCAACGGCGGCGAATCGTGGGTCCGGCTCAACCACGAATCCCTCCCCACTGTCGCCGTGGACGATCTCGCCATCCAGGAACGGGAGATGGACCTCGTCGCCGGAACCCACGGCCGCTCCGTCTGGATTCTCGATGACATCTCGTCCCTCTCGCAACTGACGCCGGAGATCGTCGCTTCCGACTTCCACGCCTTCGAGCCGATGCCCGGCACGCCGCGATTCGGCCTGCCCTATGGGGGGTTGTGGAGCCATCACATGTTCGTCGCGGAGAACCCCCCGGCGGGCGCCCTGCTTCACTACTGGGTCGGCGAGTGGTCTGATGATGAGGTCTCCATCACCATCACCAGCGTTGCCACTGACCGGATGGTTGGCGAACTCACCGGCCCCGCCCGGCCCGGAATCAACCGCCTCTCCTGGGACATGCAGATCCCGCAGGAGGAGCGCATCGGCAACCCCGATGATCTGCCCGAGTTCGTTCCGGCCGGCGAGTACGAAGTGACGATGAACTTCGGCGACCACTCGCAAACGGTCACACTGGTCGTCGAAGAAGTGCCTGGAAGGGAGTGGCTGGAGAATTGAGGTCAGCAGCAGAGCGGACCGGTCACATCGGCTTATCCACCACCGTCTGGTCGTAGACTTCGAGCAGCTTCGTCTTGTCGAAGATCATCTCCGCCCGCGACAGGCCGGTGATCGCGTAGTGCGGCGTGAGTTCGATGGCATCCACCGGACACGCCTCCTCGCACATGCCGCAGAAGATGCAGCGCAGCTCGTCGATGTCGAACTGCTTGGGGTACTTCTCCCGGTCCTCCCACGGCGCCTCCTCGGCGACAATGTGGATGCAGTTTGCCGGGCAGGCCGTTGAGCACATGAAGCACGCCACGCACTTGACGCGGCCGTCCTCATCCTTGTTCAGCCGGTGTACGCCCCGGAAGTTGCCCGGGTAGAGCCCGCCCTCCAGCACATCCTTCTGCTCCCGTCGCTCCTCGGGGTACTGCATCACCAGCTGCTCCGGACCCTTGCCATCGCGGCCGACGGCCCCGAACATGTGCCGCAGCGTCACGCCCAGTCCCTGGATTACCGCCGGCAGATAGACCGCCTCGGAGCGGCGGACCTTCGGCGGGGTGAGTCTGACGATGTCTTCCGGTGCAATGGCCATAGACGCCATGGTATGACGCCGGCGTGAAATCGCCAACGCCCGCCCGGTTTCGCCGCACACTCAAAGTCGATAGACTTGGACCGATCCGAACGCAATCGACGAGCAGAGATTCCTGAAGGAGCAGACATGGCCGATTCCGCCTCCAGCAGCCGCATCGAATCCATCCTCACCGAGAACCGCGTCTTCGCGCCGGAGCCGAGGGCCGCGTCGGAGTGCTACGTCTCCTCGATGGAGCAGTATCGCGAGATCTGGCAGCGCTCCATCGACGACCCAGAGGCCTTCTGGGCCGAGGCCGCGTCGGAACTGGACTGGACGCACCCCTGGTCGAAGGTGCTGGAGTGGAACCTGCCCGATGCGAAGTGGTTCGTCGATGCAAAAACCAACATCTGCCACAACTGCGTAGATCGGCAGGTCGAGGCCGGCCTGGGCGACCAGACCGCCATCATCTGGGAGGCCGAGGCACTGGGCGACAACGGCCCGGAGATCCGCCGGCTCACCTATGCCGACCTTCAGCGCGAGACCTCCCGCCTTGCCAACGCCCTCCGGGCCATGGGAATCGACAAGGGCGAGCCGGTCACCATCTACATGGGCATGGTTCCGGAACTGGCCATCGCCGTCCTCGCCTGCGCCCGCATCGGCGCGCCGCATTCGGTCATCTTCGGTGGCTTCTCCGATCAGGCGATCGCCGATCGTGTCAACGACTGCAAGAGCAAGGTCATCCTCACCTGCGATGGGGCCTGGCGGCGCGGCGAAGTCGTCCCGCTCAAGGCCAATGTCGATAAGGCCCTCGACAAACTCCAGGGCGTCGTCACCGGCGTCCTGGTCCTGAAACGCTGCGGCAATGCAATCACCATGAAGCCCGGCCGTGACCACTGGTGGCACGAAGCGCTCGCCTCGGCCGGCGATGAGTGCCCCTGCGAGCCGATGGACTCCGAAGACCTGCTCTTCCTGCTCTACACCTCGGGCACGACCGGCAAGCCCAAGGGCATCATGCACACGACAGGCGGGTACATGGTCTTTACGTACCTGACCTCGAAGTATGTCTTCGACCTCAAGCCCGATGCCGGCCAGGTCTACTGGTGTACGGCCGACGTCGGCTGGATCACCGGCCACTCCTACATCATCTATGGCATCCTGCCCAATCGCGTGCCGACGCTGATGTACGAGGGAGCCCCCAACTACCCGCAGCCCGACCGCTTCTGGGACATCATCGAGCGGCACAGGGTCACGCAGTTCTACACCGCCCCCACCGCCATCCGCGCCTTCATGAAGTGGGGCGATGAGCATCCCAAGAAGCATGATCTCTCCTCACTGCGACTCCTCGGCACGGTCGGCGAGCCCATCAACCCCGAGGCATGGATGTGGTATCACCGCACCATCGGCAACCAGCGCTGCCCCATCGTTGACACCTGGTGGCAGACCGAAACCGGCGGCCACATGATCACCCCCCTCCCCGGCGCCACCCCCACCAAGCCCGGCTCATGCACGCTTCCCTTCTTCGGCATCGACGCCGCCATCGTCGATGAATCCGGAAATGAACTTCCCGCCAACGCCGGCGGCCTGCTCGCCATCCGCAAGCCCTGGCCCTCCATGCTCCGGGGCATCTACGGCGATCGCAAGCGCTTCATCGAGACATACTGGTCGCGCATCAAGGGAATGTACTGCCCCGCCGACGGCGCCCGCCGCGACGCCGACGGCTACTTCTGGATCATGGGCCGCATCGACGACGTCATCATCGTCAGCGGCCACAACCTCGGCACGATGGAAGTCGAAAGCGCGCTGGTCTCTCACCCGACTGTCGCGGAGGCGGCCGTCGTCGGCATGCCGCACGAGATCAAAGGCACGGGCATTGCCGCCTTCGTCACCCTGAAGGGCGGCCAGCAACCCTCCGAGGAACTCAAGGCGCAGTTGCGGGCGCATGTCGGCGAGGAGATCGGCCCGATCGCCCGGCCCGACCAGATCCGCTTCACCGACGCCCTGCCCAAGACGCGATCCGGCAAGATCATGCGCCGCCTGCTCCGCGAGATTGCCGCAGGCCACGACCCCAAGGGAGACACGACGACGCTGGAGGACTTCAACGTCCTGGCGAAACTCCGCGCCGAGGAGGAGTAGGCGGACCACTTCTTCACCCGTTCTTCACCGACGCAACGCACGTTCCTGAACACTCGTGCCGAACACTTCCCTCAGCCGCACTTCCGCGCGCTGCGAGGGGATCAGAATCGTGCAAGCCGTCGCCACACCCGCCCCGCCGCTGACCCGAAAGCCGCCTGCCGCCGTCCCCGCTCCCGTTCTGGACCGCCCCGGGCCTCCGCCGACAATCGCCACCCGGCCGCCCCGCATCGGCACGCTCCGCGCCAACTGCCAGCGCCTCTCCAACAAGGCCACGAAGGCCATCGCAATCGCCGCCGGCGAGTCCTTTCCCTTCTGGTACGTCAGCGAATATCCCAAGGCCGGAGGCACCTGGCTCTCCAATCTGCTCGCCGACTACCTCGCGATTCCCTTTCCGAAGTTCTCCGCCCTGCCGCTGGCCTGCCAGTGCGTCGTCCATAACCACTGGCGCTGGCACCCGCGACTCAATCGCGTCTTCTACCTCTACCGCGACGGCCGCGACGTCATGGTCTCCTACTACTTCATGCGCATGCGCATGATCGCGCAGCCCGCAAACGCCTACGAGCGGAAGATGCGCCGACGCTACGTCCGACTCTTCGGTCGCGGCTTCGACCCCGAGCACACAGCCGCAACCCTCCCGCGATTCATCGAACTGGAGATGACCCGGCCCCTCCAGGCCCGCATCAACTGGCCCGATCATATCAGCGAGTGGTACGACCCCGCCCGCCGGAACATCGCCTACCTCTCGTATGAGGAACTGCTCAGCCGCCCCGTGCCGACGCTCGCACGCTGCCTTGAGCGCTTCCTCGATGAACCCGTTGACCGCGCCCGCCTCGCCGAATCAGTGGACCGGTGGTCATTTGCCCGCCTCTCAGGCCGCACCCCCGGCACCGAAGACCGAAACGACTTCCTCCGAAAGGGTGTTGCCGGCGACTGGCGCAACCACTTCACCCGCGATGCCTGCGAAGTCTTCGACCGCTATGCCGGTCACGCTCTCCTCGCCCTCGGATACGAAACCCGGCCCGACTGGGTCGGCCGCACCTTCGGTTCACGCTGAACCCCGGGATACGATTTCGCCCGACCGACTCCCCGGAGGGCGCATCGCGTGCCGATTTCGCTTCTGCAACCGATCTTCATGGTCGCGCTGGTCTTCGTCGCCATCGGCGGCGTCATGCTCTTTGCCCGCGCCATCGTGACGGTCACCTGGCGACAGATCGAGGCCGTCAGCATCGACGCTGAGCCCGCCCCCGACGCCGTCTGGCGGAAGTTTCAATCCTTCTCCTTCGGGATGAGCAACTTCGGCGGCTGCGTCCACGTCTACGCCGACGCCGACTGCCTCCACCTCCGGCCCATCTGGCTCGCCCGACTCTTTGGCCTCACAAACGTCTCGATCCCCTGGAGCGAGATCAGCCCCGGCGGATGGAAGGCCTTCGGCTCCATGCAGGCTCAGATCAACGGCGTCAAGATTCGAGGCCCGCGCTGGTGCCTTGAACTGGCGGAGGCCGGACGACCGGCGGATTAAGCGATGTCCGACGCTGCCCCGCCGACGACCCGCTCGATCAGTTCGCTCTCCTCGCCGGTCAATCCCTTGTAGCGATCGCGGGACTGAGGTCGCACATCGGACACATCGATCGGCGCCGCCGAATCCGGCGCACCAATGAAGGAGAACAGTTCACTCATCGTCTCGGCGGGATGAGCCAAAAGACGCTCATAGCGGAAGACATGCACCTGTTGAGGCCGCTTCTCCCCCCACTCCTTGGCCTGTTCGACGAGTATGCGCCAGAGATGCGCCCGTCGCTCGAGTTCGTTGTCAGTCGCCGGGACCATCCGATACAGCCGACGGCCGTGCGCAAATCGCGGATCATCAAGTCCCGGCTGCCATCCGTACCCCGTCTCCCGCCATGAGCGGATCGTCGGCAGCGGATCGCGGATTGAAATCAGGACCTTCAACTCAGGCCAGCCCGTGACCAGCTCCTCGAGGCATTCCATGAAGGGAATCGGATGCTTGATCCCGACGCACAAAGGCCGGCTCCGATCCACATCGACATTGACGCGATACCGCACCGCCCCGCGGTTGGCGGTGTCCGTCGTCGATTGCCCGGGACTCTCCGGGTCCACCTGCGTCATCATCGTGCCCGTCGCCAGCGCCTCACGCACGACCAGGTTCATGTACCCCCGCACCAGGTCAACCGGCCGGCCGCGCTTCATCAGCGGGTCGCCGACGACGACCGGCTCATTGACAACGAGCACATTGGGCTTGCGCGCCATCAGCGCCGTCAGCAGACTCGTACCGGAGCGGGGCGGACCGGTCAGCAGAAACGGCGAGTAGGCCATCCCGGGATTCCGCCGCGCCTCGACATGGCGAAGCCACGCCGCCCGCAGGCGCAGCTTGAGAATCAGCGAGGATTTGAAGGCGAGCTTTCCCACTGGGCCTTTCGAGATCCGGAAGTCCGATCGTTGCCGCTTCGGCGCAGCGATCAAGCCTGCGCGTCAATGCGAATCTCATCCAAAAGCACCTGCACCCGCTCCTCCATCAGCCGCGAGAGTTCCGCCACTCCTCCTCGCTTCCGCCGCCCCCCGCCCTCCCCCTCCTCGCTCCCAGTCTGGCCGGTCACGTCGATCGGCTCGCCGAACCGCAGCACGACCCGCCGCATCCCCTTGATCGTCGCCGTCGGCAATCGCAGCACATCCTCCTCCAGTTTGTCCAGCGTTTCCGCCAGCCGCTCAACCGTCGGCTCGCGCTTCAGATAGTCACCGGGATAACTGAAAATCTGCGTCACCAGGTACAGGTCGTCAAGATCGTGGCGCACCTGCTCGCGCTGCCGGCCGAAGGCCGCCGATTCCACCGTGACCGTGCCCTCCGGGGGAGTCATTTCCTCCCAGCGGGAGAGCACCGCCCGCCGCGCCTCCTTCACCCGCTCCGGGATCGACCGCAGGCCCTCCGTCGTTGCCTCGATCCCGTGCCGCTCCTCGACGTCGCGAAGAATTGAGTCCGCCAGCCCCTGCATCCGCTCCGGCAATTGGCCGACTCGAACTCCCCCGAGATACTCCACCTCCTTCAGCGCCAGCAACCCCTCCGCCAGACGGTAGATCCGATCCGCCAGGGGCATCTCCGGCCGGGGCCGCCAGAGAATCTCCCGCTCCAGCCGGTCCATCAGTTCCAGCAGCACCGGCATCGGATCATCAACGTAAAAGTACTTCATCCCGCAGGGAACGCACAGCACCCGGCCGGTGTGTTTCCGGGCCGCCGTCAGCGCGATCGCCGCCGCACCGTCCCGAAACGGTGTGACGCGATCGTTCTGGTGATAGACCTCCCCCTCCGGGAAGATCACCAGCGGGTGCTTCGACTCTGTGAGAATGTCAACCCCCTGCTTGAAGGCCGCCCGGTCCGTTCCCTCCCGGTCCACCGAAAAGCACCCGTGACGCTGCAGCACCCACTGCCCAAGCGGGCCCTCCATCGCAAATACCTGCCACGCGCTCATGAAATAGAAGGGCGTCCCCACGCGATCGGCTGCCTCGTACATCGCAAAGGCGTCGGCGTGTCCCGAGTGGTTCGCGACAATCAGCACGCCCGAGCCCGCCTCGTCAACGGCCACCCGCAGATGCTCAACCCCCTCGACGTCAATCCGCGCCAGTTGTTGCTGGAGACGTTGCCGTCGTCGACGCATCGGCGCCAGCGTCCGGACCCAGAAGGGGCTCAGCTTCGCCTGCCACCGGCCCGGCCTCGGATCCATCGGATACGGGTTCATGCCACGCGCCTTTCACATCCCGCCCGTCCCGGCTCGCCACTATCGGCGATAGCCGTGCCATCCCACGAATGACATGTTGATCGGATTGACCCGCCCCTTGAAGACCCCGGCCGATACCGCCGGGTCGTTGCTGAGAATGCGTCGCGCCTCCTCGTCATCAGCGGCTCGAAAGATGATCACGCCCGGCGGCTGCATTTCGGTAAAGGCGACCGTCTGCTCTCCCTCAGGATACTGAGTCGGTTCAAAGCTCGGACCGGCAAAGAAGAGTTGTCCGCTCCCGATGAGGTGGCGCACATACAGGGCGTGCCGGCCGATGATCCGATTCTCCTCCTCTGTCGGCCCCTCAAAGAAGTCCGCACGGGCAGGATGGATGTACATCGCATACCACCGCTGCGGCGTCGACCCAGACGAAGCATCGCCTTCGCCGCCTGTCACGATCACGCCCTCCCGGAATCGCCCTTCAAGCCGCCCCAGGGCTTTCGGCCAGAACGCTGACCAGTGCTCATGCACCTGCGCGACCTCCGCCGCATCACCGCCCAGCGACCCCGGGTCTGGCCAGCCCGTGTGCGTCAACTCCACCTTCGTCTCGTCCGGTCCGGGACCGTCTTCGAGCGATACGACGACGATCGTCCGCCGGTCTCGCATCGCCGGGTAGTCCGGCGGGGCTGACCAGGTAAACGAAAGCATCTCCCCTTCGATGAAACTCAGCACCACGCACCCCTCGCTACCCCGCTGACGGCTCGGCCGCTCCGGCTGAAGATCAACCTCAAATGCACCGCCCAGCCGAAGCTCGACCCGTGCCCGTGAGGCAAGAAAGCCCTCCAGCCCTTCCGAGGTGGTCCAGGCGGCCCAGACCGCCTCACGCGAGGCTGGAACTGTGACCGAGTGTCGAATCATCGGGAGGTCCTCCGCTACGGGCACCGGCTGCCCCACCTCGGCCCCTCCTGTCCGGACGGTCGCCCAAAGGGCCATCACTGTTCCCATGCCGATGCTGATCAAACGATGTGCCTTCATTGTCGCTCCGATCCGGAAGGGGGAACCTCGGGACGCGGGAGATCGTAAACCTGTTGACCCCGTCTTGCCTGCTCACACTCCTGGACCGCCCCGCTATAATGCCCGCCTCATGATCCGCAAGATCCTCCACAGCAAGATCCACATGGCGACCGTGACCGCCGCCAGCCCGGACTACATGGGCTCGATTACCATCGACTCCGAGCTCCTCGACGCCTGCGGAATGCGCGTCAACGATGCCGTCCTCGTCGCCAACTGCCGCACCGGCGCTCGCTTTGAAACCTACATCTTCCGGGGAGATGCCGGCTCGCGCAAGGTCGAAGTCAACGGCGCGGCCGCCCACCTCGTCGAGCCGGGCGATCGCGTCATCATCCTCCACTGGGCGTGGGTCAACGAACGCGAGTACGCCGCCCACCGCCCCATCGTCCTCATCATGAACGAGGACAACTCCATCCGCGAAGTCACCCGCTATGAGCCGGGCGTGCCTGTCCTCGGCGAGCCGTTCGCCGGGGCCTGACTCCTCCCTGCCGCCCCGATAACCACGCCAAATCCCTTGATACCTGTGACTCTGGGAAGGCCATGCCCCGTGCGCCATCCCGCCCGGCGCTGTGCAGCCTCGGATCGCAGCCGCAGTCTGGCACAGGCCCTCCTCGCATGACATGTTTGAAGGACACAGCCCAAATCGGACGCCAGACCATGCCGCGAACCATCCACGCCATCCCGATCGCCGCCCTCGCCTTGACGGCCTTCACCGCCCCTACCCTGGCCAACCGTGCCTGGACTCCGGAAGAGAGGGCCCACCCCGGCGTGACCCCCGAATCAACCCCCTCCGACTCATCGGTCCTCTGGACTCACCCTGCCCCAGGGGCCCTGGCGATGTTCGGCCTCAGCGCCGGCTTCGCCATTCGCGGCCGACGGCGCGGCCACCTCTGATCTCACCCGCTGGAATGCTCAGACAGCTCATATCCAAGCGCCCGGATGTGCGGCGCCAGGATGTGCTCAACGCCACGGATCTGCTCCGCGTACCGACGCCAGCGACCCACCGCCCGGCTGTGAACCTGCTCGCGCACGGCCGCAAAGCTCGGCGTCGAAATCGCCCGCGTCCGCGCCTTCTCGTGAAAGCGCAGCACCTCGTCTGACCACGGCACGCCCAGGAATTCGATCATGCGCCGGGCGACCGCCGGCAGGTCGGTCACCGTCTCCTCGTAGCGAATCTCCATCCACGGCATCGTCAGTCGGGTCTGAATCCGGCTCCAGAAATCCATCGTCGCCGCATAGAGCCGAGCCGCGCCGTCGAGACTTGTCAGATGCACCATGAAGTTGTTGGGCCGGAAGTTCTGCTGGAAGCAGCTCAGGCAGACATCACGCGGATCGCGCAGGGCCACCAGCACCCGGGCCTCGGGAAAGATGAGGTTCACAAACGGCAAGTCAGTCAGGTTGAGCGGCATCTTCTCGACATACAACCCGTCGCGCTTCAGATCAGGCACGAATGAACCGGCCAGCTCCCAGAAGCGGCCGCGCAACCTTTGAACGTCTGTCTCGCTCAGCCGTGAAAGCAGCCGCTCCTCGTCCGGCCCCGACCCCGTCAACCGCATCGCCTCCTGGATCAGCGTGTGCATCGTCGGGGGCTCATCTCCCGTACACACCTCGGGGTGCGCTGCCAGGATCTGCTCCGTCATCGTCGTGCCCGACCGGGGGAATCCCACCAGGAACGCCGGCACACGTCCGCCGGCCCGTCGCGCCGCCCGAATCAGTCCCTCAAACCCGTGGGGTGGAAAGGCCGAGGTGTACCCATCCATCTTGCGAAACGGAACCGTACGGTCGATCCGCTGCACAAACGTTGACTGCATCGTCGCCCGGCCGCAGGCGACAAACGCCTCGTGCGCCTCATCAAACCGGCCGAGTCGGTCGAGCGTCATCCCCAGTTCATGCCAGCCGCGCTGTGCGTCAGCGCGGTCGAGCATCTGCTGCTCCAGCACGCCGCGGAGCCGCCTTTCGGAAGACTCCGGAGCGCCCTCCACACGCTCAAAGTGCGCCAGCAGAATGGCGGCATGGGCGTTGCCGGGATCATTCCGCACCGCCAACTCCGCCTGCTCTCGCGCTTCGGTCGTTCGATCCAGCACCTCGAGGCATCGAGCCGCCAGCAGCCGCGCGCCAGAGTGTGACGGCTCCCGCTCAAGGATCTCCTCGACGCGCCGAAGCGCCTCCCCCGTGCGTGGCCACGAAAAGAGAATGTCAGCCGCGATCATGCCATAGTCGCTGTTGTCCGGATCAAGCGCCAGCGCCTGCTCGATCAGCCGAAGCCCCTCCGCATACTGCTGCACCTGCGCCGCAATCCGCGCCAGTCCCGCAACCGCTTCATGTCGGTTCGGGTCAGCCGCAAGCGCCCGTTGATACTCCGCCGCCGCCTCCGCAAGGCGCATTGACCGATGGTGTTCAAGCCCCGCTGCCAGCGAGGACTCCGCCGAGCCGCGCAGATTCGCACCTGCTGCTGACGGCGGAAGCGATGCAACCGATCTCGCCTGCACACGGCGCGGCCTGCCCCGGACGCCCGCCGAGGCCGTCTTCACGATACAGCACTTCTTGAACTTCCGACCACTCCCGCAGGGGCACGGATCATTTCGTCCGGCCACCAGCGCTCCCTTCACCCTCAGCTGCGAAATCCCAATTGACTACACCCGCACCCCGGCCGCCCACTCGACGGCGTTTCGAAACATCCGCAGCCCCAACGGTTCACGACGTCGCACCTCAGCGCTCAGTCGCGTCCAATACGGATGCCCGCTCCATCGCACGAATCGCTCCGGATGCGGCATGAGACCCAGTACGAGCCCTGATGCGTCGCTGATCCCTGCAATCCGATTTTCTGAGCCATTCAGATTCTGACCGTCCGCATAACGCAACGCCACCCGGCCGCCGCCCTCGATCTGCGAAAGCGTCGGCGCATCGCGGGTCAGGAAGCGGCCCTCGCCGTGCGCAATCGGCAGCAGCATCTCCCCCACTGTTTCAACATTCAACTCCTTCGTCCAGATGCACGAGGACCCGGCCTCTACCTCCACGCCCACCCAGTCATCAATGAAGCGACCGCCCGCATTCGGCCCCAACGTCACGCTCTGCTCCGGCGGCTCCGCAGGCCACGCCTCACCGGGATCCGGACCGGGAAGCAGGCCCGCCTTCACCAGCACCTGGAATCCGTTGCACGGCGCAATTACCGGAACGCCGCGCTCCAGACACCTCCGGAACGACTCATACAACCGGTTCCGAAACAGCAGCGCCACGATCTTCCCTGCCCCGAGATCATCGCCGAAACTGAAGCCCCCCGGAAGCCCGATCAGCTCCGCACGGTCAAACCCCGCCGGGTCCTCCAGCAGTTCATTCAGATGCAGCGTCTCCACCGAAGCGCCGGCCAGTTCGAACGCATTCACAAGCTCGCGATCGCAGTTGGTCCCCGCCGTCCGCACCACCAGAGCCCTGGGCTTCATCGCTCCGCCCCTCTCATTCAGAGTTCAACCATCGCCATATCCGGCTCCGCCTGCCGCTCCAGCTTCGGCAGATGAACATCCTCGACAAACTCCGAAAGCCCGTAGACCTCCGCAAGTCGCATCCGCGCTGCCGACGCATTGAACCGTCCCGCCGTCACCGAGGCGCGGCCCTCATGCACCGCCTTCAGCTCCGCAAAGATCTGGCCCTCGTTCCGGGCAAGCCCCGGGCCGGCGATGGCCATCTCAAAGGCCTGCAGTCGGCCGTTGCCGTTCTCAAACGTCCCCGCCTTCTCCAGCCAGCAGCAGGCAGGCAGCACAACCGAGGTCTTCTTCGAGAGTTCGTTGGGGAGCGTGTCCACCAGCAGCACAAACTTCTTCGCAAGCGCTTTCGTCAAATCCTTCGTGACCCACTCGCTGGGGTAGTTGCCCGTCACGATCACCCCCGCCGCATCCTTGATGCCGGCGGCAAACTCCTCAAACTCCATCACCTCTCGTCCTGCCACTCCCCGCACCACCCGGCGCACCCCTCGGGCATTGGGCGCCTTCTCCGCCCAGATCCGGTAGGCGTTCCAATCCTCCGCACCCGCGCCGGGAGGAAAGACCTGGTCCTCACCGTCAACCGGCACCGGCCCAAGCCCGACGATTGCCTCCTCATCAAGCGCCAACGCATACTCAAGCGCAGAGAGCGCATCCTCACAGGAGAGCATCGGGCTCAGAAGCAGCGCCACCCGCCCCCCGCTCCGCACCGCCTTGTGCAGCTCGTCGTTGACCTCCTCGTAACACGATTCCCACGTGCTCTCGACCATCTCTCCCATCTGGTTGCGCATCGGCGTCGCCAGCCGATCCTCCCGATGCGCAAACTCCCACCCGTAACGGACCTCATCGGAGATCCACCACTTGTTCACCGCCATGTTCTTCCGCGGCTTGACGCGGTAAATCCGCCCGTCGTTGTGGTGAACCGCGATGTTGTCACCCGAAGCGGTCACGCCGTCAATGCTCGGCGTCGCCTTCAGCAGCCACACACGCTGCGAGAAGAGAAAGTCCTTGTCCAGCAGCGCCCCGACCGGGCAGATGTCCACCACGTTGCCCGAAAGCGGATTGTCCAGCGCCTTGCCGGGGAAGACATCGATCTCCTCCCGCGCCCCGCGC
The DNA here is from genome assembly GCA_964585855.1 of uncultured Vicinamibacteraceae bacterium. GTDB lineage: Bacteria > Planctomycetota > Phycisphaerae > Phycisphaerales > UBA5793 > CAZPFK01. Next base: position 1,539 of record CAZPFK010000037.1, on the reverse strand, counting down.
CCCGTCACGCACAACTCCGACGTCCCCGTCACCTCACGCGTAAACCGCACGCACCGGCTGCACATGATGCACCGATCCGCATACAGCCACACAAACGGCCCGAGATCCTTCTTCGCGTTCTTGATCTTGCTCTCTTCGAAGCGGCTCTCACCACGGCCGAAGTAGTACGAGTAGTCCTGCAGGGAGCACTCCCCGGCCTGATCGCAGACGGGACAATCCAGCGGGTGATTGAGGATCAGGTACTCCATCACCGCCTTCTGATTGGCGATCGCCTTGGGGCTCTCGGTCATCACCCGCTGACCGTCACCCGCAGGCGTCTGGCACGTCGGCAGCAGCTTCGGAATCGGCTCCAGTCGCCCCCCCGCCCTCGGGTTCGGCGCCCAGACCTCGGCCAGACAGATCCGGCACGAGGCGACAATGGAGAGCCCCTCGTGATAGCAGTAATGCGGTATCTCGATGCCGTTCTCCAGCGCCACCTGGAGAATCATCTTCTGACCCTCGAAGTCGCACTTGCGGCCGTTGATCTCGATCGTGCCCATCGGGTGTGCAGCCCCTCTCCTGCGGGGAAATCGTCGGCCTTGCGGCCCCGGAAAGGCCAATGATAGCGACGTCCCCGCAGTTCAGTAGTGGCGGCCGGCCTCTGTGCCGGCCGGGTGCCACCGCCAGCGAGCAAAGCGAGTCGGCGGTGCGTTGCGATCCTCACCTCACGGACAATACCAGGCTGAAGCGCAAGCGAGGCCATGTCCCGTCATGCCCGCGCAGGCGGGCATCCAGGGAAAGAGCCGCGCACGAAGAAAGCGGAGTTCGGCTCTCCTCCCCCGTCATCCCCGCTACCCCGGCATCCGCAGAAACATCTCCACCGCTCCCACATCCACAAACCCGAGCTTCTGGTACACGCTGTACCCCGGCCCCGACGACTGCAGCACGCCCACGCCGTACCCCGCCTCCCGCGCATGCTCCAGCCCCGCCACCGTCACCGCCGCCCCCAGCCCCCGGCCGCGATGCTCCGGAAGCGTCGACACACAGTAGATCCCTGCCAGCCCATCCCCGCAATACAACAGCGATGTGCTCACGATCTCCCCCTCATGCTCAACGACAAACCACGTCGCCCCGCCCACCGAAGCCGTCGGCTCAAACGCCGTCCCCGTCTCCGCCGGAATCTCATACCCCGCCGCAAACGCCCGCGCCCACGCGCCCGCCTCCCGCTTCGGATCAATCGCACGAAGCGAATACCCCTCCGGCAACGACGCCCGCTCCACCCGCGCAAGGTCAACCGCCATCCCCGGCATCGGGCCGATCGGCTCAAACCCCTCCGATCGCAGGTGAACCGCCACCGGCTCCGCCGCCGCTCCGGCCGAGAGCACGCACGCCGGCACCGACAACGGCAGCAGCGGCTCGACGGCCCGCTCGATCACCGCATCATCCCTGGGATTGGCAAGGAGGACGAAGTTGCCGAAAGGGTGCGGCGTCTGTGTGACCAGGCGCACGAATTGCGGGTTGACCTCCGAGCCGGGCCCGCGCAGGAGACTGCGGAAGGTG
>CAZPFK010000036.1:0-25063 GCA_964585855.1 uncultured Vicinamibacteraceae bacterium | reverse complement strand
GCGTTGCTTGTCAGCGATGGGCCGGAAGGTGATGCAGACTCAGGTGCTACGGCGCTGCTGCGGGCGCTACGGGCGGAGGGGCCGACGGCGATTGCCGTGGAGCGATGCGGAAGCGGCGAGGTTTCCGCACGGCTTGCGGCGGATCGCCCCGACGTGGTGATTCTCTGTGAGACGGTTGGGCCGGATGAGGCGGGGGCGCTTTCGCTCGGGGCGTTTGTGCAGGAGGGCGGGGGTGTGTGGTGGATTGCCGACAGCGCGGAGTCGTGCGCGGCGTTGCAGCGCGCTGCGCAGCTGGCGGCGTCGGCGGGGATTGCAACAGGATTGGCGGAACTGGAGTGGGCGGCCTGGCGCGGGGGCTCGTGGCGACTGCCCGGCGCGACAGCGCCGACGGGCCTGTGGTTTGCATCGGAGGCGGCCCGAAGCGCCGTCGAGGAGGTGCAGATCGGCGGGGTGCGGGCGGTCGGGGCGACGGGGGAGGGGTCGCGGCTGATCGAGGATGAGGCGGGGGAAGCGGTGCTGGTGGCGGAGGCGTGGGGGCGGGGCCGGACGGCAGCGCTGCTGCACGGTGTGGGCCGGGAGGACTCGACGCTCTCGCGGGCGCTGCTCTTTGCCGGGCTGGCGCACGACCTCGTGGGATACCTTGCCGGCTCGGAGCAGCGAATCGTGGCGGCGACGGTCGGAGGCACGGCCAGGGTTGCCGTCGAGTCTGCATTGCCGACGACGGAGCCGCAGCGCGCGATCAACGCGCCGCCGGGTGCGACCGAGGGGGCGCTGCGATTCGTGCTGGTGGAGGCGGGGTATGACCCGCGGGTCATCCGGCTTCGGGAAGAGGGCGAGCCGTCGGGCGCAGTGATCGTCACGGTGTCGCCGGCGGAGTCGCAGCCGGAGAATCTGGATGAGGAGGCGCTCGTGCGGCTGAAGCGGGCGCTTGAGGGATCAGGCGCGGCGGAGCGCACCGATGCATTCGTCGATCCCGAACGGACACGGCACCCGCTGTGGCCACTGCTGGTGCTGGCCGCGCTGGTGTTTGCGGGGTGTGAGTCGGCGGTGATCGGGCTGCTGCGGCGTCGGCGGGGAGGAGTGCGATGACGGCCGGGCTTCCGTGGTCGCTGAGTCCGTTGCTTCCGTGGTGGGCGATTGTGCTGCCGGCGGTCGCTGCCGCGCTGCTGTGGCTGTGGGAGATGCGGCGGTCGGGGGGGGCGTGGAGCGCGCGTCGCCGTGCGGCCGTGGGTGTGCTGCGTGCCTCAGCGCTGCTTGGGCTGGTTGTCGCGCTGCTGCAACCGGGCCGGGTGGACTCCGGTGCTGCGGCGGGCGCAGTTCCGCCGGTGCTGATTGTGCTGGATGATTCCGAGAGCATGGGCACTGCGGATGTCGTCGTCGAGGGGCAATCAGTTCGACGATTCGACGCGGCGGCGACTTTTCTGCAGCAGTGGCTCTCGTGGAACGACTCGAATCTCACCTTCCGCATCGCGGCGGTCTCGGAGTCGGCGCAGCCGGTGGAGGCCGGTGAGGTCAGTGCGATGGTTCCCGACGGTCGGCGCTCGCGGCTGCTGGATGCGATCGAGGCGATGGCGGCGGAGCGGCCTTTGGCGATTGTCGTGCTCTCGGATGGTCACGACACGCGGCGGAGCGATTTTGCCGAGACCGGGCAGGCCGTCGGCGGCCGGGGTGTGCCGGTGTACTCGGTTCCCTTCGGGGGCGATGCTGGCAGCCGCAACGTTGCACTCCGCGCCTGGGCGGATCGCAGCGAGGTCTTTGCAGGCCAGGGCACAACACTTCGCATCGAGGCGCGGCAGCGCGGATTCGACGCGGCAGCGTGCGCCGTGGAGATCGTGCAGAATGGGGAGGTGATCGCCAGCCGCCGGCTCGCCTTCGAGGGCCGCCCAACAGCGCGGCTGAGCGTTCCGGTGCTGCCGGTGCGCGGGGAGGAAAGCGCGGCCGGCTCTGACCTGTGCGCCTACGAGGTGCGGCTCTCACCCTTGCCGGGCGAATCGACGGAGGCGGACAACAGGCGCTGGGTGTTTGTGGAGATCACCGATGAGCGGCTGCGCGCCGTCGTCCTGGAGAATCAGCCCTACTGGGACACGACGGCGCTGATCGAAGCGCTGCGGGCCGATCCGCAGATCGACCTGACGACGGTGACGGGGCTGGGGCGGATCGAGCGGGAGGTTCGCTCAGGCGCCGAGGAGGCGGAGACGCCGGGCTCGGTTCTTCCGCTGTCGCGGGAGAGTCTGGCGGGCGTTGATGTGCTGATACTCGGGCGCGGCACGGAGCGGTGGCTGGGCGCGGCCGAGGCGGGGCTGCTCTCGTGGTTTGTCGTCGAGCATGGCGGCGGCCTCGTGCTCTCGCGGGGCGATCCGCTGGGCGGTGAGGCGACCGAGGCGCTGCGGGCGGAGGTGGATCGCCTCTCCCCGGTGACCTGGGAGCGGGGCGGTGGACGCGAGACTCCGGGGCAGCTGGCCGTGACGCCGCAGGGCCGGGCCGAGGGTGTGCTCGGGCTTGAGTCGTTCGGCGATCCGGAGGCGGTGCTGACGGAACTGCCGGGGCTGATTGCGCTGACGAAAAGCGGCGCGGAGAAGTCGATGTCCACCGTCTGGCTGCGCGGGGGCGAGGGAGAGCCGCTGGGTGAGCGGGGAGTTGCGATGGCGCATCTGTCGATAGGGCGCGGACGGACGCTGGCGGTGCTGACCGAGGGGCTGTGGCGCTGGTCGCTGCTGCCTCCGGAGCAGTCAGCGCTTCGGCCTGTCCACGCCCTCTTCTGGGGTCGCGCCGCGCGATGGATGGCCGGCGGCGATGAACTGCTTCCGGGCCGGTCGCTGGGGTTGTCGCTGGATCGAGTGCAGGTGTCTCCCGGCGAGATGATCTCGATGCAGGCGGCCGCGCGGCACTTCGGCGAACCGCCGTCGCTGCGCCTCGTGCTGACGGAGCCCGACGGAGGAGAGCGGGAGATCTCGCTTCTGCCGGAGGCGTCAACGGAGGATCGGGCGCGCTTCAGCGCGACGGTGTCGCCACAGACGCCGGGCCCCTATGCACTTGAACTCTCGGTCGTGGATGGCTCGGAGTCAGTGCGGAAGCGCTTCGCCGTTGCCGATGACAGCCCGGAGCGGGCGGATGTCTCAGCCCGTCCGGAGGCGCTGGCAGCGCTCTCGCAGGCAAGCGGCGGGCGGGTGATCGATCGGCGGAGCCCCGACAGTCTGCGGATGGCGCTGCAGGCGGGAAGGCCGGAGACGACGGCGTCCCCGACGTTTGAGCCGGTGATTCCGCCGACGGCTGCGGCGTTGTGGGTTGCGGTGTGCGTGCTGGCGGAGTGGGTGCTGCGGAGGCGGGCAGGGGGCGTGTGACGCTCAGGCGGCCGAGGGCCGGGACTCAAGGGAGTTTTTTTTTGCCTCACGTTCGGCGTCGGCTTCAGCGGCGGCTTTGTCATCGGCGAGTTCGTCAGAAAGGGTGCGCTCCCACTGCTCGAGGCCGTCGATGTGCGCCGCCTTGGCGAGGATGTGGGAGCCGACGGGCATGGCGACGAAGGCGAAGATGAGTGTCAGCAGCGCTTTGAGGGCGACGGCGACGGTGCCGATGTGGAAGACGGCGGCGAGCAGAAAGCCCATCAGGCCGAGTGTGGAGCATTTGCTGGCGGCGTGAAGGCGGTTGTAGGCATCGGGAAAGCGGACGACGCCGACGGCGCCGACGAACATGAAGAAGATGCCGCCGAGCAGGCAGAGGATTGCGAGGATGTCGCCGAGCATGTTCATGGAGCGTGTCCGTCCGGTGCGAAATCGTAGTTACGCCGGCTCCTCCGGCCCGTGGCCTGCCGCCTGCGCCCGCGCCGCCTCCACTTTGGCGGCCCGTGCGGTGATGAGGTCGCTGCGGCGGCCGCCGATGTACTGTGCGAAGGCGAGGGTGCTGGCAAAGCCGAGGATGGCGACGACGAGTGCGGCGTCGAAGTAAATGCCGGTGCGCAGGCGGATGGCCAGAAGGATGACCAGCGCCACGACGTGCATGGCAAAGGCGTCTGCGGCGAGGACGCGGTCAGCCAGGTGCGGGCCGCGCACGATCCGGTAGAGACAGAGGGCCATGCCCAGGGCGAGCATCAGCACGCCGAACTCCACGACCAGGAAGAGCGCGGGCTCAGCAGCGGAGGTGGGCCCCGAGGCAAAGCCGGCGACGTCGGCGGCCTCGGCCGGTTCAGGGGCGGCGGCGACGAGGCGAGCTATGAGGTTGGCAAGGGCGGCGTTCACGGGTTAAAGACCCTTCGTTGCAGACGGTCGGCAAGTTCGTCGAGATCGGCAACAGCGCGGTCGCGGTCGGCGGCGTACATGCAATGGATGTAGAGCCACCGGCCGTCTTCGGAAATGTCCACGACGAGCGTGCCGGGCGTGAGGGTGATGGCATTGGCGAGCGTCGTGACCTGGACGGTGTTGAGGTGGCCGACGGGATAGCGGATGATGCGCGGCCTCTGGTGCATGCCCGGGGTGATGACCTCGACGGCGATCTGCCAGTTGGCCTTGATGAGAATCCAGAGGAAGTAGCCGCCGAAGCGGACAAGACTGAGCAGCTTGGCGCCGTAGCCGGGCTGGTTGGCGCTTCGGCCGTAGAGCGCCAGCACGACGTATCCGAGCAGGAAGCCGATGAGGAAGTCGGCAACACGGCTTCCGCCGGTGAGGGCCATGAAGGTAACAGCCAGAACGAGGTTGAGCAGGAAGAGCTGAATCACGGAGTGGCTCCCTCTGCGGGCAGGGCGGCCAGTGCGGGCGCGGGCATCGGCGGTGCGCTGCGCGCCGTCAGCGTGCCCTCGCCGAGAACGGCGTTGACGTAGGCTGCGGGATCCTCCAGTTGCGCGCCGGCGGTGAAGGCCACGCGGTAGACGGGCTCAGCGGCAAACCCCAGGCCCAGCGCGACGACGACAAGCATGGCCGCTCCCACGTAGCCGGCGCGGAGGCCTCGAATGCGCGGGGCGCCGGCGGGGACGTGCTGATGCTCGCCCTGCGGCGGTCCCCAGAAGCCGTAGGACCAGATCTTGAGCATGGAGAGCAGGGTCAGCGCGCCGGTGAGCAGGCCGATGATCGAGAGCCACCAGTGGCTCTCCCACCCGGACTGCACGATGACGAGTTTGCCGAAGAAGCCCGAGAGCGGCGGCAGACCGACGAGACTCAGCGCGGCGACGAGGAAAAGCGTTGCCAGCAGCCAGTCGCGCTTCACGAGCCCGCCGATCTCATCGAGGTCGTCGCTGCCGGCGTAGCGCTCCATGAGCCCGCAGCAGAGAAAGAGCGAACTCTTGACGACCATGTGCTGGATCATGTAGAAGAGGACGCCCGCCAGCGCGTAGCCGGTCATGACGGCCAGTCCGAAGACCATGTAGCCGACCTGGCTGATGACGTGGACGGCGAGAATGCGGCGGATGCGATGGTTGGAGACGGCCCCGAGCACGCCCAGGAACATGGTGAAGGCCGCGGCGATGCCGATGAGCGTGAGGACGAGCGTGCGGCCCTCGCCGACGGCAAAGATCAGGGGGAAGGTGCGCAGGACGGAGTACACGCCGACCTTGGTGAGCATTCCGGAGAAGAGTCCGCCGACGGAGATGGGGACGGTGTGGTAGGTGTCGGGCAGCCAGAACCACAGGGGGAAGAAGGCGCCCTTGAGGCCGAAGACAAAGAGCAGCATGATCGAGAGCGTGGTGAAGCCCGTCGGCAGCGGCTCCCCGGCGGCCTGGTGCTCGGCGACGATGCGGGCGAGATCGGCGTAGTTGAGGGTTCCCATCAGGCCGTAGACCATGCCGGCGGCGGTGACGAAAACGACCGAGCCGAGCAGGTTGAGCATGACGTACTTGTAGGCCTGTCGCATCTGCTGGCGGCTGGCGCCGATGGTCAGCAGCGCATACGAGGCCATGAGCATGATCTCGAAGGCGACGAAGAGGTTGAAGAGGTCGCCGGTGAGGAAGGAGAGGTTGACGCCGAACATCAGGAACTGGATGAGCGGGTGGTAGTACTGTCGTTCGGTGAGTCGCGGAAGGGTCGAGAAGGAGTGGATGTAGCACCCCAGCGCCACGACCGAAGAGGCCAGCAGCAGCAGTCCCGAGAGGGAGTCAAAAACGACGCTGATGCCGAAGGGGGCGGCCCACTGGCCCATCTGGCTGACGAGGATGTCGCCCTGCGGGGAAATCTGCATCAGCAGACGCAGCGCCAGCAGCGCCGTGGCGCAGAGACTGAACACGCCGAGGGTGCGCTGCGCGGCGAGCCGCTCCGTCAGCGCGAGACTGATGATGCCCGAGGCAATCGGGATGACGACAAAGAGGATGATCAGGTTCGCATCGTTCACGAGCCGGCCTCCTCATGGGCGAGGGTGTCAACCGAGAGGGTGTTGGCGGTTCGGCCGGTCAGGACGATGAGCGTCAGCAGGAATCCGACGACGGCGAAGCTGATGACAATCGAGGTGAGGATCAGCGCCTGGGGCAGCGGATCGACGGAGTGCTCGGAGAGGCCGAGGATCGGCGGGCTCTTCAGGTTCCCGTCGGGCAGCACCGGCGATCCGCTCATGGAGAGGATGGAAAGGTGCGCTGCGTGGCTGAGCAGGAAGACGCCCATGGCGACACCCTTGAGCTCGCGGCCGAGAATCAGGTAGATGCTCACGGCGAAGATGACGGCCACGCAGATGGCCATGATGAGGGTCATTCGAGTTCCTCGCTGAGCCGGGTGATCATGCCGACGGTGACGCCGACGACGACGAAGAGCACGCCGATATCGAAGATCATCGCAGAGGCGAAGTGCATTTCCTCGTTGAGGACGGGAACGTGGATGGGGCGGACGGTGGAGGTGAGGAACGGCCGGCCCAGAAGCAGGGGGGCCACGCCGGTGAGCAGGGCCAGGGTGAGGCCGATGACGAGGAGTTTTCGCGGGTGGACGGGGATGAGGCGCATCACGCTCTCGCGCCCGTTGGCCATTCGGTAGGAGCAGATAGCGGCCGAGGCGATCAGCCCGGCGATGAATCCGCCTCCGGGGAGGTTGTGTCCCTGCAGGGCCATGACCAGGGCGAAGGTGAGCGTCAGGGGGAGCAGCAGGCGCATGGCGGTCTGAAGGATCAGAGACGTCACGTTCACGTCGTCACCGCCTTTCCGCTGCGGAGGGTGAGGTCGTCGCGGCGGCTCTGCCGGCCGGGCAGGAGCGACCAGACGCCAAGCGCGGCCAGCGCGAGCACGGTGATTTCTCCAAGCGTATCAAACCCCCGGAAGTCAACAAGGATGACGTTGACGACGTTGTCGCCTCCGCCGCCGCGCATCGCCGTCGCCTCGGTGCCGTAGTGGCTGTGCTGAGTGAACCACGTTCCCAGCGTGCCGCCGCCGGCTCCGCCTGCGGCCACGAGCGTCATCCACCCCATGGCCAGTCCGACGGCGGTCGCCAGCGCAGCGCGCCAGAGTCTGCCGTTGTTGACGCTGGAGACGGGCTCGGGCAGCATGCGCAGCACGAGGACGAAGAGGATGACGGAGATGATCTCAAAGAGCAACTGCGTCAGCGCGAGGTCGGGGGCCTGGTAGAGCAGGTACATGCCGACGACGGCAAAGCCGCAGGAGCCGAGCATCAGCACGCGGACCACGCGCTCCTTGACCGCCGGCAGCAATAGCGCCGTGGCGCAGATGAGGATGCCGAGCAGAAGACCCGGGAAGAACTCAAACAGACTTCCCGGCGCGATCTCCAGCATGCGCGGATCAAGGACCGCCGTGGCGATCATGCCGCTCAGGAGTGTGACAAGGACCACGACGACGTAATGCCGGTAGTTGCCGGTCTGGACCGTCCTGAAGGCGCGGCCGCCGCCGGTGACGGCCAGCCAGTAGAGGGCCGGGAAGATGCGGTCATGCGGATCGACGAAGACGCCCCGGGCAATCGGGCTGAAGCCCAGGGCCAGACCCGCGGCGATGGCGACCATCGAAAGCAGCAGCGGTACGCCGACGTGCAGTTCCCACAGGGCGGGCATGCCGGCGGCGAAGCCCTCGTAATTCAGGTTCGTCTCTACGGTCAGGAACGCCGCATTCCACGTTGCCGGAAGCAGGCCGCCGAGATACTGGAAGGCGACCAGCAGCGCGGCCGGAACCCAGAGCATCGAGGACCAGAAGGGCGAGTCGTGGTGGTGGTCATCGTGATGGCCGTGCCCGTGGGCGTGGTCATCGACGCCGTGCGGCTCGCGCAATCCGCCGGGCAGCGCAAAGAGCGTGGTCGTGAGGCGGACAAAGATCGCGACGTTGCACGCCGCGGCGACGACGGCCGCAGCAGCCAGGGCCTTGATCGACCAGTGCACCTCGAAGGCGTGGTAGATGGCGTAGAGGAAGGCCTCCTTGGCCGGGAACGAGATCGTGCCGGGTCCGCCCGCAAGCGCGTAGGCCGCAAGCGCCATCAGGAGACTCATGATCAGCCCGGTCCGGCCGGTGTGGGCGAAACCGTGGAGTTTCGGGAGCATCCGCACGCCGGCGATGTGGGCCACAGCGCCGGCAAGGAGGAAGAGGGGGGCCTTGTAGAAGGCGTGGTTGGCAATCTGCGAGAGGTCGAGGTCGATGGCTGCAAGGCCGTGACCATCGTGCATGTATCCAAGTGCGCCCAATCCGTAGACGCACATCAGCAGGCCGAGCTGGCTGACCGTCGTGTAGGCAAAAATTCGCTTGAGGTCGTGCTGGTTGAGGGCCGTGACGGCGCCCCAGACCATGGTGATGGCGCCGGGGAGAATCAGTGCGACCGGCCAGGCCGGCAGTTCCGAGAAGGCGGGGAACATCCGCGCGACGAGGAAGACGCCGGCCTTGACCATCGTCGCCGAATGCAGGTACGCCGAGACGGGCGTGGGAGCGGCCATGGCTCCGGGGAGCCAGTAGTGCCACGGCCACTGGGCGCTCTTGGTTGCTGCGCCGAAGAGCATGAGGCCGAAGGCGGCGGTGGTGGGCGTGTCGATGACCGGCGTCCAGTCGGTGAGCAGTTCGCTCCAGCGCCAGATGCCGTGGGTTGAGCCAAAGAGCAGGACTCCGCCAAAGCAGATGACGCCGCCGAGGCCGGTGGTGAAGAAGGCCTGCATGGCTTTCTTCACAGCGCTCTTGTCCTCGCGTTCCCACCCGATGAGCAGGAATGAGCTGATCGAGGTCATCTCCCAGAAGAGAATCGTCGCCAGCATCGAGTCGGAAAGGACGATGCCCATCATCGCCGTGGTGAAGAACCCCAGCGTGGGATAGAAGCGATACAGGGCGTCGCGGTCGGGGCCGAAGTACCCCCGTGCGTAGAGGACGATGAGTGTGCCGACGCCGCCGACCAGCAGGGCAAAAAAGGCCCCGAGGCCGTCGGCGAGGAAGGCCAGATTGAGATTAACCGAATCGACCCAGTGGATGACGGCCGTGGCGCCGCTCGGCGCGTGTTCACTGTGCCCGTCGTGTCCGCCGGTCCCCAGCCGGGCTACGCCGTAGCGCGAGAGGTGAATGATCACCAGAAGGAAGGCGCTGAAGTGCCCGACGAGCGTGAGGGCGACGCGCCGGCCCACGGCCGAGCGCGGCAGCCACAGCGTCGCGGCACTGAGCAGGGCCGGGGCGAAGACGGCGCAGAAGAGCCACCAGGGTGTTGCCAGAGTCATCTCATCCAACCCGTCAAGGCGCACGCCGACATTCAATCTGCAGCCGGCTCTCGCATCATAGTCGTTCGGAAACGTGGGCTGACAAGGCGGCCGACGTCACGTGCTGCTATCTATCGGCAACCGGAAGCGTCTTTCTGAGCCGGGAAACGACGCCCGTGAGAATCTCGATTGCCTCGTCGATCTCCGATTCAGTTGTTTCATGACTGAGACTGAGCCGGATCGACCCGTGAGCCCGGGTTCGCGGAACACCCATAGCCAGCAGGATTCTGGAAGGCTCAAGCGATCCGCTGCTGCACGCTGCCCCCGCCGAAGCGCAAATCCCGCGCTCGCTCAACCCCATCAGGATCGCCTCGGCCTCCAGCCGATCGAACCACACATTGCTGGTGTTCCAGATCCTGCCCTCCTTCCCACCCGCGCCGTTGACGCCGGTCTCGGGGATCTCCGCAAGAATCCGCCGCTCCATCGCGTCGCGCAGGGCTTCGATCCGCCGGTGTTCTGCGCCGTCGGCAAGGCGGGCTGCGGCCTCCCGGCAGGCGACCGCTGCGCCGAGGATGGCCGGCGCATTCTCCGTGCCCCCGCGCCGCTCCCGCTCGTGGGGTCCGCCGCGCTGCACCGGGGTGAGCCGGACGCCCCGGCGGACGTACAGCCCGCCGACGCCGGTCGGGCCGTGGAACTTGTGCGGGGCAAAGGAGAGCAGGTCGAGGCCGAGCCGGCCCACCTCCGTCGGCATCTTGCCGACCCACTGGATGGCGTCGGTGTGGAATCGCGCCTGCGGATCGATCTCCCGGGCCGTTGCCGCGAGGGCTTCCAGGGGCTGGATGACGCCCGTTTCGTTGTTCGCCCACTGGATGGAGATCAGGGCGATGCGCCCTGCCTGCTCGCGCACAAGGGCGGCGAAGGCCTCCGGATCGATGCGGCCCTGATCGTCCACAGGCGTGTGGATGACGGTGAAGCCCTCCTCCCGGAGCGACTCGATGGGCTCAAAGACGGCGGAGTGCTCAAGGGGCGAGGAGATGATGACCCGCCGTTGGCTGCTGCGCCGGGCGATTCCGAGGATGGCGAGGTTGGTCGATTCCGTGCCCCCGGAGGTGAAAACGATCTCGTTGGGGTGGGCCGCGATGAAGGAGGCGATCTCCTCCCGGGCCAGTTCCACCGCCGCCCGCACCTCCTGCCCGAAGCGGTGGACGCTGGAGGGGTTGGCCCAGAGCGTCTCCTGGGCGCGGCGCATCTCGGCGATGACAGCCGGTGAGGGGCGCGTCGTCGCGTTGGAATCGAGGTAAATCCGTCGCATCGGAGGATGGTAGACGCGGGTTGCGGTTGAACGCCGCGACGATCTGGGCGTCTCTCCGTGAAGCCGGGAATTGCCGATCCGGAAGCCGTGCCGATGCGAACGCCATCCATAGGATTGCCCCCGCGTGGGAGTCGCAAGGTGACCCAGGACGCCATCATGATCTGTCCGTACTGCGGCCAGGAGCAGCCGGCCGGCCCGCAGTGCCGCGTCTGCGGCGGTCTGCAGGAGGCGCTGAGTCTCCAGGCCTCTCAGAACGAGATGGGGCCGTGGTTTATCCGTGATCCGCGCCGGCCCTTTCGTCCCGGGTGCAGTCTGGCGACACTTCGGCGGCTGATCCACAAGGGCACGGTCACGCACGAGACGATTCTCCGGGGTCCGACGACGCAGCAGTTCTGGAAGCGGGCCTGCGAGACGCCGGGTATCGCACAGCTGCTGGGCGTCTGCCACGTCTGCAGCGCGGCGGTCGATGTTGCGGCTGTGGAGTGCGAATCCTGCCGGGCGCCGCTGGGAGTCGTTGATGAGCGCGATCGGCTGGGGCTGGCGCCGCTGCGCGATCTGGAGGCCGTAGCCGACAGCGCAGAACTCACGGGTCACCTGGCGCGGTCCCTTGCGGCCGAGAACGGTCAGGACGGAGAGACGGACCAGTTTCGCGAGCTGGTTGAAGCGAGGCGGCGTCTCGTCGCCCTCGGTCCGCGCTCGGTTCGGGCCGAACGGGCTCCGCGCCGCGAATCGGAAGCGGCTCCGCCTCCGCCGTCGCCAGTTGCGGCTGCTCCCGCCCCGGAGTCGCCGGTTGCCGAGGAGGCCCCGGAGGATGTTGAGGGCCGCCTGCGCCGGCTGCGTCTGTGGGTTGCGGTTCTGGCGACCTCGACGGTGCTGCTGGCTGCTCTGTGGGTTGTGACCTACGGCCTCTCGCTCATGTGAGCCGGGGGTGTGTATCCTCTGATGATCCGGGATCGGCCCCATTCTTTCCGCAGCGAGTCCTCCCCATGACTGCGACCTCTGCAACCTCCTCCCGCCTCCGCGGCGCGGGTCTGGCGCTGGCCGCCGCGGCCCTGCTGACATTCGCGGCGGGCGTCGTCGGTTTCCACCTCGGCTTTGCCCGCCTGCTGAGTCTCGATCATCTCCAGCGCGGCATGACGAATGCAGCCGCCGACGGGATCGCCATGCTGCTGCAGTCGCCGCGCCGACTGTTTGACGCCGGCCTGGCCGACACGGGCCGGTGGATGCTGGGAATGCTGGCGGCGGTGATCGGTGCGGTGCTGTTGACGCTGACGGCCATCGAGCCGGGCGGCGAGGAGGAGCGTCGTGGGGGAGCAGCGCGGCTTGCGGGGGCGATCCTCGGGCTGGCGGCGTGCGTCGGATCGGCCGCGGTGGCGATCGTCCTGGCCCGGCAGGCGGTGCAGACGCCGCTGGCGGATGTCCCGTCGGATCGTCTCGGGGCCTTTACGGCGGAGCTTGGCGTCCTGGCCGGGCTTCTGGTGGTTGTTCTCCTCGGCAGTCTGCTGTGGTGCGCATTTCTGTTGAAGGCCTCTGTTCCGCTGATCTGGCTGGCATTTCTGTGCCGGGCTGGAGGAGGTTTGTCTGCGGCCATTGTGGCGATGTGCACGGCGATTGCCGTCGGCGCCGCCTCGCACATGGAGATCGACCGGCCGCTGGTTTTTGCCCCGGCCTCTGCGGTGAATCCCGGGCCGGGCCTGCTGATCGGGTACACGGCGGGGCATACGCTGTTGCTTGGCGGTCAGGGGCAGGTCTTCTATCTCCCGTTGCAGGAACCGCTTACGCCGGTGGGGAGCCACTCGATTACGGGATTCCTGCAGTATCCGCCTCAGTCTCCCGGGCGGTCGGAAGACAATTGAGACACAGTCTCAATGGGCGGCTATCATCGGCCCCACCCGGAGGCGGAAAGTTTCTTCATGGCTGATGCGCAGCGCCCAGTTCCCGGAATTCGCGTCGCGGATGATCCGATGCCGGCATCTCGCGTGCTGCGGGATCTGTGGAGTCTCGCCTGGCCGGTCGTGCTGGCGATGTCGTCGCACCTGGTGATGGGGCTGGTTGATCGGTACATGGTCAGCCGGATCAGCACGGACGCGTTCACCGCACACGGCAACGGCTCCAACCTCGCGATGGTGCCGATCGCATTCGTCACCGGCGTTTTCTTCATCGTCAATACCTTCGTCAGCCAGCGTCTCGGGGCGCGCATGCTGCAACAGGTCGGGCGATATGCCTGGACGGCGTTGTGGATTGCCGCGGCGTGCTGGCTTGTCGTGGCGCCTCTTGGGCTGCTGGTCCCGGGCATCTTTGAGCGTGCCGGCCACTCACCGGAGCTGATCGTCGCCGAGTCGGGCTATGCCCGCATCATTCTGATGGGGTCGATTTTTCACTTTGCCGCTGCGGGGCTGTCGCACTTCTTCTGCGGACTGCACCGCTCGCGGTTGATCTTTACGGCGACGATCATCGCCAACTGCGTGAACGTCGTGGTCAACCTCGGGCTGATCTTCGGATACTTCGGTCTTCCTGCACTGGGCGTGACGGGAGCAGCGTGGGGCACGGTTGTGGCAAAGTTCGTGGAGTTTGCCATTCCAATGGCGGTGTTTCTCTCCCCGGCGATGCGCCGAATGCTGTCGGAGCCGCGCGCCTGGATGCCGCGACTCGAAACTGCCCGGGAGATCATCCGCTACGGCTGGCCCTTCGGGGTGCGCTATTGCAATGAGCTGGCTATCTGGGTGGTCTTCATCGTGGCACTCATTGGCCGGAGATTCGGTGACGACGCGATGAATGCGTCATGGAACACATTCGGATACCTGCATATTGCGGCGATGCCGATGGTCGGGTTGACGGTTGCGGTCAATGCTGTTGTTGGTCGTCGCCTCGGCAGCGGTGATTCACGCAACGCATCGTTTGCGGGGTGGGTCGGCATCGGCGCTGCCGCCGTCTACATGATGCTGTGGAGTGCGGTGTACATCGCGGTCCCCGAGCCGCTTCTGGCCCTCTTCATTGATCAGGGCACACCGGCAGAGCAGCGGGCGAACATCCTGGCAATTGGCTCCTCACTGATGCTGTGGGGCGCGATCTTCCAGATCCTCAGCGGGATCGAACTGACGTTGACTGGCGCGCTGCGCGGAGCCGGCGATACCGTCATACCCGGTCTGGTCGTGATCATCTCCTCCTGGGTCATCAAGATCGGCGGCGGGCTGCTCATGCTGCAGATAGCGCCGGGACTCGGGCCGAGTGGCCCGTGGGTTGCGTTGTGCGTTCACGGAGTGGTCGTGTCAACGATTCTGGCGATCCGCTGGCAGCTGGGAGCGTGGCGTCACCGCGACCTTGTGGGGCGGGCAGAGCCCGTCAGCGAAGTCCGCGCGGCGGAGGCCGAGCCGGTGCTCCCGGCGATCACGGTTCGGCCGAGCGTGATGGCGGGATCGTGAGGATTACTGGATCGTGATTTCGTCGACGTTGGACTTGACGCTGTCGATGCCGTCGATACCCCGGTGAATGAGCGCCTGCATCCAGACGGTCTGACCGCGCATGCTTCGGGGCACGTCGAAGGTGACGGTCGCCTCTCCGTTGTCATCGGCGAGCGCGGTTCCGATGTAATAGACCGGGCTGAGAATGTCGATGACGAGTCCACCGAAGGCCGGCAGCGGCGGTCCTCCATTAGGGGCGGTGCCGATGAAACTGAGCATCAGGTGAGCCGTTTCGTTGGGGAAGGTTCCGGCGATGTCGAACTCCGCCTCGTCACCGGCGATTGCGTGTGTGTGTCTGAAGAAGATGGGGGAGAGTTCGAAGAGATAGGCCCGGCCGGAGTCGATGCCATTGGTGTCCGCCAGGGCGGCTCCGACGCTGAGCATCTCCGGCCCGTCCGGGTGGAGGCGACCGATGAGGCGCGAGGAGAAGCCGAAGGACCACTTCTGGTTCGAACCGGTGAAGGTGCACATGGCGCGGCCGGTTCGGCCGGAGTGGATGGTGACTCGGCCGGAGTCTGAGCCGTTGAAGTCGGTGAATCCGCTGCCGACGAGGACGTCGGGATGGCCGTCTCCGTTGACATCGCCGACGCGCTCGATGACGAGGCCAAGCTGGTCGCGCTCGCGTGTTCCTGACCACTGGTAGAGGACGGAGCCGTCGAGGCCGGAGAGGGCGTAGACACGGCCGGCTTCAAAGGCGATATCGCTGTTGTATCGCGCTCCGACGACGAGGTCATCGAAGCCGTCCTGGTTCAGATCGCCGACATGCTGAAGGCGATCTCCGAACTGATCGCTCTGGAGTTCACCTTCGCGGGACCAGAGGAGTTCATAGGTGGCGCCTGAGTAGACGCAGACTTTTCCGCGGGCGCCGTCGAACTGGAGCGAGGCGATGGCGAAATCCTCGACGCCGTCGTCATTGACGTCGCCGGCCCTGGAAATCCGCTCTCCGAACATCTCTCCTTCCGATTCGCCGAGGAATGCATGCAGGATTGAGCCGTCGGCGCCGGAGACAAGCAGGGCCTGTCCGGCCAGTGCGCCGCGGCCTTCAGCGGTGAACTTATGGGCCGAGACAAGAAAGTCGGCAACAGTGTCCCCATTGGCGTCGCCGACGACGCGGGCGCGGAAGCCGAGAAGCTCACCGGATTGATCGCCGACGATTGAGTATCTGAGTTCGCCGGTGGCGCCGGAGAAGACGTAGGCCTTGCCGGCATTGGTGTTGCCCTGCGAGTTCCACGGAGCGGTGACAAGCACATCGTCAACACCGTCGAAGTCGGTATCTCCGAGGTTGGAGACGTCGTACCCGAAGCGATCGCCCGCCGCCTCGCCGGACCAGAGGTGAAGGAGTTCGCCGGTCGCGCCAGAGTGGACGTAGACGCGGCCGGCATCGACGCCCGGGACATCGCAGTCGTAGGCGGCTATCAGGATGTCAGCATGTCCGTCGCCGTTGACATCGCTGAACGTTGCAAGGCGATGTCCGAGTTCATCATCAGGCATTTCCCCGGTGAAGCGATGAAGCTCCTCGAAGGTCTGGCCGGAAATGACATAGACCCGTCCGGAGTCAACGCCGCCGCCGTCGTTGAAGCGCGCGGTGATGAGGAAGTCCCCCCACCCGTCGTTGTCCACATCGCCGGTCGGATAGATTCGTCTCCCGAGCTCATCGCCGGCCGCCTCGCCATCGAAAACGAAGACGGCGGAGTCGGGGGAGAAGTCGGGAACGGCCGCGGCGGAGCCGGCGGCGATCGGAACAATGATTGCGCACAGAATCCCACGATTCATCTGTCTTCTCTCCATCGCTTGTTGTTCGAGCGCCTTCGCTGGTCCTTCTCACCTGCAAAGGCCGACCGTCGTGGGTCGAGAATCCCGCGATTGCTCTCTCCGGCGGTGTCCGGTAACCGGCACTTTCGGAGAAAACAGTCAGGGCCGATTGTATAGTCACTTTCGTTTGATGCCCGGCGCGATCGCAAGTTTTGTGTGCAATTTGTGCTTCTTTGCCTGCCAGATGTCTTCTTCCCGCATAGATCGCCTGCTCGCAATGCTCCAGGCCGATGAGTCGGATGTCTTCTGTCACTACGCGCTGGGGCAGGAGTATGTGAAAACAGGTAATCTGGAGGCCTCCATGGCCTCCTACCGGCGGGCGCTTGAGCTCGATCCGGACCATCACTATGCCGCCTTTCACCTGGCCATGACGCTGGAGCGGGCAGGGCGCGTGCCTGAAGCGCTCGAGACGCTGCGATCGGCGCTGCATCGGGCGACGCGGCCCGAGGATGCCAAGGCCCGGGAAGAAATCCAGCGCGAGATCGATCGACTTTCCGCAGGCATTTCCTGAAAGATGTCATGTCGGACCAGCCGCCATTCGACTCCGAGCACTCCGCTTCGATGGAGAAGGCCAGGAAGGCAGCGCTCTCGCTGCTGAAACGCCGGCCGCGCTCCCGTAAGGAGCTGAACGAGCGTCTGCGCGCGCGCATGTTTGCCCCGGAGGTGGTCGAGCGGGTGCTGGCCGAGCTCGATCGGCAGGGGTTGATCAATGAGCGGGCGTATGCCGAATCGATCATTTATGAACTGACTCGTAAGCAACCGGCGTCGCAGGCATTTCTGCGCGCGCGCCTCGAGGCGCGGGGCATCCGTGCCGAGGTGATCGAGGCGGCGCTTGCCGCGACGGCCTCCGATGAGAGCGAACTTGAGGCGTATATCGAGTCGCTGCAGAACTCTCTGGCCGTGCTGGAGCCACAGGCGGCGGCACGGCGGCTGGCCGGGCGGCTGAGCCGGCGCGGGTACGATGCGGAGACGATCCGTGGGGTGATCGAGGCCCGGTATCCCGGGCTGGGAGATGGCGACCTATAGTGAAGCGACCGGGACAGCGGCGTCCCGCCCCCTGCACCCCCCGCCACAGCCGCACACTGCCTTTGGAAGACGAAGTGAGGTTGTCATGAAGCACGCTACCGCCTGCGCTCTGCTTGGATCACTGGCCCTGATCGCCCCGGGATGCCTTGTGCAGAAGGGCAATGACGGGCTGGGAGTCCGCGGTCACGATGTCCCCTCGACGTTTACCGCGCGCGAGCCGGTCGTCTTCGAGGGGCGTCCATCGCTGACGGCCGGCCTTGACCGGTCACACTGGGAGCCGACGCGGACGGTGGTGGCGCGCGATCATGCCTTGACGGGGCAGTTTTACTGGAATGAGACGCTGCTGCATCCGGATCCCTCGCGGCGGCAGCGCGGCGACGCGCCGACGCTGGAGTCGTGCATTACGCTCGATACGCCGCAGAAGCGGCTGACCGTTGCGATCGCCGAGGCGGTGGTCGATCCCTTCCACCAGGCCTTCAACCTGGTGGCCGCTCCCATCCGGATGGCGACGACGCACTGTCCGTGCGAGGCGCACACAGGCGTGCAGAACGATGTGGAGCTGGCCCCCGTGTATGAGTCGCATGTCTCCATGAGTCTGCAAGGCACGCCGTCATCGCCATGAATCCTGCCGGGCAGAGTGGGTCGACCGTTCCGATCGAGATTGCGCCGGCTGAGGCGGCCGAGGCGATCGCTGCCGGAGGCGATCTGGTGGTCGTGGACTGTCGGCGTCCCGAGGAGCATGCCTATGCGCGGATCGCCTGTGAGCAGGTTCTGATTCCGATCGAGGAACTCGGGGCGCGGGTGGAGGAGTTGCGCGAGTTTGCGGGGCGGCCGATGATCGTCTACTGCCATCACGGCCGGCGATCGCTGCTGGCTGCGCGGTTTCTGCGGGAGCGGGGGTTCGATGGGGCAAGGTCTCTTGCGGGGGGCACGGAGGCGTGGTCGCGGCTGATTGACCCCTCGGTTCCACGGTATTAGGGGCTGGCAGCCGATAATCTCCGGAGAGCGGCCGCACGTTTACAGGTCGAAGCGATTGGTGACGGAACGAGAGGGGCGGGCGCGTCCTCATGGGTGACGATTCGGGAGAGCCAGGTATGCCGGCAGAAGCGATGCTGGGCGAAGGCCCGGAGGGCACGGCTGAATCCCGGTCCGGCACATTGCCGGCCGTGGAGGAGTTGTGGCGTCGCCATCGTCGATGGGTGGCGGCGATCCTGCTGGCGCATAAGCCCTCGGACGTCGATGTCGAGGACCTGCTGCAGGAAGTGGCGGTTTCCATGGTTCGGAAGATTCACACGCTCAATGACCCGAAGTCGGTGCGGCCGTGGCTGCGGACGATTGCGATCAACGCAGCGCGGACGTCGGCGCGGCGCCGGAACGTGCGGCTTCGGCTGGTGCGACCGGTGGAGGATGCGGCAGCGGTGGAGGAGGCGTCGGGTGTGGCGCAGCGTTTCCATGCGGATCGTGCGGCGCAGGTGGAGAATGAGTCGCGCGGACGGCGACTGCTGGAACTTGCGAGGCAACTGCCGGAGAAGTACCGGGAGCCGATCCTGCTTCGAAGCATCCGAGGGATGTCGCAGAAGCAGGTGGCGGAGACGCTTGGGCTTCCGGAGACGACTGTTGAAACACGTCTGGCGCGGGCGCGGCGGATGCTGCGCGAAGCGCTGGGCGAGGATGAGGCTGACAGCGCCGGGCCTGAAGCCCGGTCTGGAGGGATCGAGTGATGACTGATGCGACTCCGAGTCGGGAGGAAATGCTCATCAGCCGGGCCGTCGAACATGCGGCGACGGCGGCTGAGTGGGCGGAACTGGAGCGGATGGCGTCGAGCGATGCGGGTCTGTGGCGTCGGCTCGGGGAGTCGATGCGCGACCAGACGGAGCTGGAATCGGCGCTGAATGAGTATGTCGATGCGATCGACTACGACGCGTGCTGGCAGCGAGGGTTGGTTTCGCCCGCTCCGGCCGAGGCGCGGGCGGTCAGTCGAATCCGCCTGGTGCAGTGGACCGGATGGGCGGCTGCGGCGGCGGTCGCGCTGGCGTGGGTCATTGCGATGCCCGGCAGAGAGGCGGCGGTGCAGCCGGCGGCGCAGCATGCCTCGTGGAGTTCTGATGAGGCGTTTGACCACTACATCGATCGCGCGTGGGAGGAGGGGCGGATCGTCGGACAGTTGCCGCTTTCGCTGCTGGAGACGCGGCCGTCTGCGGACGGCACGAAGACGGAGATTCTGTACCTTCGGCAGCTGATCGAGCGGGCGGAGGTTGAGGGCGTGCAGGAGATCAGGGGCGATGACTCGCTGGAGTCGATCCTGCCGGGCGGCGGCGGAGAGGTCCAGACGAATGGCACGCCGTTGCAGATGCACAACGTGAGCAATCGCCGCTTCTGAACGGAAGCGGATGTCGGGGGAGTTGACCCATGAAGTTTCTACCGGTTTCACTCTCGATGCTGGCCCTTGCAACGGCCGTCTCAGCACAGTCGCACTGGCACGGGCAGGGAAATTTCCAGTTCTCCTTTGATGACTCCTCGCTGCAGGAGGAGATGCCCTATCCCTTCATGACCGTTGATCCGCAGCGGGTGGTTGTCTTTCCCTCGCCGGGCATGCGCGTGGAGATCACGCGCGGTGATGTGGTGACGACATTTCACGGTCAGCCGATTCCCGAGGATCGCATCTTCTGCATTGGGCGGACCTACCAGGTGGTGGATGAGTCCGGCGCGCCGATGTTCGCCATCAACTTCAATGACGATGGCAGCGTGAGCCGGATCTGGTCCTATGCCGGCGCTGCGATGCCGGCCGGGGCGATGGGTCGAGGCCCTGCGCCGACGCCTCCGGCGCCTCCGGCCGTGCCTGCGGGCGTCGGTGAATCGCGGACGGTGATGATCGGGATCGACACGTCGCCTCTGGAGGACCCGAAGGCGACGGAACTGGGTGTGACGCCGGGTACGGCAATCCTCGTGCACGGGCCGATTCTGGGGTTTCCGTCGGCGCAGGAGCGTCTGCGGGCCGGGGATGTGATCGTGGCGGTGGAGGGGGTTTCGCCGGTCACGCCGGAGTCGCTGCGTGAGGCGATCCGCGCGACAGAAGCGGGCGAGGAGATCACGCTTGAGATTCTTCGGCAGGGACAGCGCGAGGCGGTGTCGGTGCGGGTTGAGCCGGTGGTGACCGATGCGGTGGGGAATGTGCGTCGCGACACGGGACAGCGGGGCGACCCGGCGCGGGCGATCCGGCTGTATACGGAGAATCTCAACGCGCTGCGACGGCTGCCGGGCCCGGACATTTCCGATGAGCAGGTGCGTGAGGTGAATGAGACACTGCGGCGCGGGCTGGGACTGACGCACGACGCCAATCTTTTCCTGGTGGCGCCGGAGGGGCCGGGTGCGCTCTCCTGGGAGACTACAACCGGCGAGGAGTTGTTCGGCCGGCTGGATCGCCAGCGGGATCTGCTGCGCGAGTATGCGTTGTCGGTCGGCGGGCCGGGCAAGGGCTGGGTGACTTTTGACGACAGCGGCCACGCGCTGGTGTCGCGTCCCGGTGAAATGCGTCTTGAAGTGCTTCTGGAGCGGAGCGGGGACGCGTCGGAGGAGATTTCGTCGATCGTGCGGATCTCGCCGGGGCTGGAGGAGTTGTCGGAGCGTGATCTGCTGGCGCGGCTGAGCGCGGTTCGGAAGGAACTTGAGCGGATCGAGCAGGAGTTGCTCCGTCGCGGGGAGGCGACGCCTGCAGTCGACGACGAGTGATCAGCCCGTGCGGACCAGCGCGGTGGTGAAGCGGATGAGTTCATCGGCGAGTTGCTCGATGCGCTCGGTGATCTTCGGGTTGCCGATGGTGCGTTCGGGGGTGAAGTCGGCACCGGTGGTGTAGACGAAGCGCGGGATGATGACGGTGCGGAAGTCGAGCATCAGACTGTTGGCCAGAGCCATCGGCGACATGTAGCTTCCCTGCCCGCCCGCTGCGCACATGAAGCCGGCGACCTTGTCGGACCAGCAGTCGCGGCCGGTGAGTTCGACGAGGTTTTTTGCTGTGGCGTTGACGTCAAAGTTGTAGATGGGGGTTGCGAGGACGTAGCCGTGGGCGCGCATGAGTCGGGCCTTGACCTCGCGGACGTTGCCGTCGCCGTAACAGGCGCCGCCGTCGCAGAGGGGCAGAGGGGTCTGCGCGAGGTCGAGAAAATCGTGCTCGGCGCCGCGGGCGGTCAACAGGTCGCGGAACGATTCGGCGAGAATGCGGCTGCGGCTGTTTGGGTTGAGACTGCAACTGATCACCATGTACCGATGGCTCATGCTGACGCCTTCCTGCTGACTGTGGGTTCGTGTGCCGGGATGCTCAGAAGAGGCCGCCCTTGAGGTTCTTCGGATCGCCGTATTTCGCCTTGAGTTTCGCAAGGCCCGTGTCTTCGCCGCGATCGACGTTTTCGGCCTCGGATTCGAGGAGGGCCTTTCGCGAGAGGGCGATGCGGCGGCTGCCGGGATCGACCTCGAGCACCTTCACGGTGACGACCTCATCGACCTTGACGACCTGATCGGGGCGGTTGATGCGCTCGTTGGCCAGTTCGGAGATGTGAACGAGGCCCTCGACGCCGGGGGCAAGTTCCACGAACACGCCGAAAGGAGCGAGCCGGGTGACGCGGCCGGTGACGGTGGCACCGGTCTGGATCTCGTTGACGGCAAGGGCGAAGGGATCGTCCTGAGTCTGCTTGAGGCCGAGGCCGATGCGGTTGTTCTCGGTGTCGATCTTGAGCACCTGGACGCGGACGCGCTGGCCCTCCTGCACGACTTCGGAGGGGTCCTTGATGCGCTGATGGCTGAGGTCGGAGATGTGGATGAGGCCGTCAACGCCGCCGATGTCAACGAATGCTCCGAACTGCATGATCTTGCGAACGACGCCTTCAACGGTCTGGCCCTCTTCAAGGGTGGCGAGGGTCTGTTCGCGCTGGGCCTGCTGCTCGCGCTGCAGGACGGCCTTGCGGGAGAGGACGATGTTGCGGCTCTTGCGGTCAAACTCGATGACCTCGCAGGGCATGGATTCGCCGAGGAGGTCTTCAAGGTTCTCAACGCGCCAGAGACTGGCCTGCCCGGCGGGCATGAAGGCGCGGTGGCCGGCGACTTCCATTTCGAGGCCGCCCTTGTTGACGCCGGTGACCTTCGCCTCGACGACCTGGCCGATGTCGAGGTGCTCCCAGTCGGCCTTCTGTACGGCGCCGACGCGCGTGAGGTGGTAGAGCCCATCACCTCGGTCGAATCGCTGGACGATGAACTCGGCGGTGGTGCCGGGCTCGACGGGGGCATCGGCGAACTGGAGAGCGGGGCAGACGCCCTGCTGGCGCGGGCCGAGTTCGACGAGGATGTCCATGGGTGTGACGCGGGTGATGACGGCGGAGACGCGGTCGCCGCCCTTGAAGCGATCTTCGGAGGGGGGTCGAAGCGAGGGACCGCCGGCGAGGGCGGCCTCCATATCCATGTCCCCCAGCATGGCGTCGAGTTCTGCTTCCAGGCCCTTGTCGTTGATGTGCTTGTGGTCTGCCATATCACTCTGAACTCAGAATTACGAAGTCTTTCACCGTCTCCGTCGCGACGACGAGTATAGCGGAACGGTCCGGTCCGGTCGGTTCAGACCCCTGCCAGGGCGGCGCGAAGGCGATCGGCGGCCTCGGGACGGTTCAGAGCGGCCTTTCCGAAGCCGGGGCGAGCTCCGGCGGCTTCGGCCTCGGCCTGGGCGTCTTCGTAATTGCTGATGAGGAGCATGGGCGGGCCGCCGGCGGCAGCGCGGCTGCGGATGAGGTCGATGCCGGACTCCTGGGCGAAGCGGCCGTCGAGAACGCGGTTGACCAGCAGGAGGGAAGCGCCGTCGGCGATGGCGCGATTGAGCGATTCCTCATCATTGACCAGTTCGACGCGGTGATCGGGCAGGGTGCGGGCGATCATGGATTTGAGCATCCACGAGTCCGGCCCGCAGTGGCCGACGAGGAGCACTCGATTGTTCTCATTCGACATGGGTGGTGTCCTGCTTTGGCGGTGATTCGGGGATCAGGGGTTCACGGCGGAGGGAGACAGTGTCCTCCTCGACGAGCACTTCCAGCCCACAGGGCCAGTCGAAGGTTCGACGGAGGCGCTTGCGATCCATTACCGCCTCAACGACCGGACGGACCACGCGGCTGCCGAGGCGATCGGCGGAGCAGCCGAGGCGCCGGGCCGCCTCGCGCAGGCCCCAGCCGGCGGCCAGCTCGGAGACTTCGCGCAGCTCGCTGCGGCGGAAACGAATGGTGCCGGTGTCGTCATAGGCTGCCGCGCCGGGCACTTGGGCAGTACGCACGAGTTGGCGCTGAAGATCGGTGGTGCGGCAAATGCGCTGATCGATGTCGGGCTGAAGGGTGCGCAGGAGGGGGAGCACTTCCCGGCGGAGCAGGGCGCGGGAGGAAGCGGGGCTGCTGTTGGTGGGATCGTCAAACCAGGGCCAGCCGAGGCGGCGGCAGAGGTCTACACACTCCTCATGGCTGCGGTCCAGCAGGGGGCGGACGACGGTGAGGCCGAAGATGCTCTCGCGCCAGCCCATGGCGGCCAGGCCGGCGGGTCCGGCTCCTCTGAGGAGGTTGAGCAGGAGGGTTTCGAGCTGGTCGGTTCCGTGGTGGCCGGTGACGGCGGCGTCTGCATCGGCCTGCCGGGCAAGGGAGGCGAGGGCCTCATAGCGAAGGCGGCGGGCGTCGGCGGCCAAGCCCTTGCGGCGACCGGGTTTGGGGGTGATGTCGGCCTGCAGGAAGGGGAGGCCCAGGGCGTCGGCGAGTCGACGGACGGCGTCGGCCTCGAGGGCGGCCTCGGGGCGGAGGTGGTGGTGGATGTGGGCGATGGTGAGGCGGTAGCGGAGGTGCTTGCGGGGAGCGAGGGCGGCGCAGGCGGCCAGGGCGGCCAGCGAGTCGGCCCCGCCGCTGACGGCGATGAGAAGGCCTGAGCCGGGGGTAATGCCACAGCGGCGTGCGAGGTTGGCGGCGACGCCCCGCGCGAAGGGGTCGGAGGGGGGCAGTTTCCCGATGGAGCGGGCGGGGGGCGAGGTTTTTCGGACGGTCTTTTTCATGGAACGCGCAAAATTGTACCGATGAAGCAGGAGACCGGAGTTTCGAGCCCCAGATCAGGAGAGCCAGAGATGCCCGACTCGATAACTTTTGCGCAGTGGTTGCCGAACCTGTTGATCGTTGCCGGGCTTGGGCTTGCGGGGTTTGTGCTGCTCAGCCAGGTGCGCCGGCGGCTGGCGTCGCGCGCGACCGATGAGTCGCCGGGCGAGTTCATTCAGCGTGTGCGCGGCGAGTCGGGCGGGGAGAGTGCGGGCAGCGCGGCGCGCGGCGATGAGATGCAGCGGCTGGATGCGCTCTTTCGGCAGCATGCGGCGGCGCTGGATGCCCGGGCCATGCGGCTGGAGAAGCTGCTGAAGTCGGCCGATGCGCGGATTGCAAAGGTTGAGAGGCTGCTGGCCTCGCTACCTGCATCCTCCGTGAGCCCGCCGCGGCCGGAGGGCAACGCGGATTCCCCTTTTGCGGAGCTGGAG
This sequence comes from uncultured Vicinamibacteraceae bacterium, assembly GCA_964585855.1. GTDB lineage: Bacteria > Planctomycetota > Phycisphaerae > Phycisphaerales > UBA5793 > CAZPFK01. The sequence continues at coordinate 360 of CAZPFK010000036.1, read as the reverse complement.
GCCGAGACGCGGAGGCTGCTTGAGGAGGTCGCTTCGATGCGGCGGCCGAGGCGGTCGGCAGCGCCCGAGGCCGACGAGCGGCTGCCTGAGGTTCAGACGACACCGGCGGCGCGAGCGTCGAAGGCGCGTCCGGCGACGGACCCGCTGACGGCGAGTGTGCTGGAACTGGCTGATCGCGGCAAGACGCCCGTGGAGATCGCGCGCGAACTCGATGAGCAGGTCGGGAAGGTGCAGTTGATTCTCGCCCTGCGCGATGACCTCGTGTCGGCGTGAGGGCCGACGGGTCGGGGAGCAGGGAAAGGCCGCGGTGGGATTCGAACCCACGAATAACGGATTTGCAATCCGTCCCCTTGGACCACT
>CAZPFK010000035.1:0-27477 GCA_964585855.1 uncultured Vicinamibacteraceae bacterium | reverse complement strand
CCCACCAGCTCCCGCGCATACCACAGGATCATCGCCTCCAGCGACTCCCCCTCCCTGACTTCGTCGAAGGCCGCAGCCGCCACCGCCTCCGGCAGCTCCACCCCCCTGGCCGCCTCCGCCCCCGCCCCTGACGCAAGCGCTGCTGCCAGCAGCACATCCCGATCCGCCGACCCCGCCCCCGCAAAAACCTCCTGCAGCGCCTCCGCCGCCGCCGCACACACGCGCATCGTCCCACGCACCCGCAGAAGCGCTCCCTCCGTCGGCCGCTCCGCCCCGCTCCACAGCCGCGCCGTCGCTTCGCGCAACGCCGCATCCCGAATCAGGTGGATCTCAGGAATCAGCGCGGCCGCCTGCCGCACGGAGTTGCTCATCGCCGGGCCTCCCTCTCGTACTCGCCTCTCAGGATCGCGTAGTGGTGCGTGTCAAGCCGCTCCCCCCACTTGCAGACCTTCTGCCGCATCGTGCCCTCAAAGATCATCCCGCATTTTTCCATCACCCGGCCCGAGGCAGGATTGTTGGAAAAGTGATGCGCCTCGATACGCTCAAGAGCGAGATCCTCAAACCCGTACCGCAGCACCGCCCGCAGCGCCTCCGTGCAATACCCCTGACCCCAGCACTCGGGGGAGACCCAGTAGCCCGCCTCCCCGCAGCCATGCGCTGATGAGACGATCAGCCCGATCGCGCCGATCAATCGTCCATCCTCTTGCCGCTGGATGGCAAAGACCGTCTCGCTGCCGCGCCGGCGCTTCTCCTCGTGCGTGGCGATCCACTCCGTCGCATCATCCTGCGTGTACGGATGGGGAATGTTCAGCGTCGTCGCCGCCACCTCCCGACGCCCCACCTCCCGCGCCAACGCCTCAGCATCGGCCTCGGTAAACGGGCGCAGCAGGCAGCGCGGCGTCTGCAACGTCACAGCGTCAAGGCCCATCGATGGCTCCGGATTCAGGGGACGTTCAGAATTGTCCAATCGTAGGGAAGACGTTCGGGAGCCGGCCCGCCCTCTCCGTCCCGCTCCTTCTCCAATTGAGAACAATTTCTCAAAAACCGCGAACCGCCGCCCCACCTCTCCACGAAAACCCTGTATACTCAGACCGGACGACACCCACAGCATGGCCCAGTTCCCCTCACATGCCGGCCCCCGCTCGCCCCGCCTCGCCTGGGCGGCGGTCCTGCTGGCCATGCTCGGCTTGGCGGCCAACATCGGCGTCGCCTTCGCCCCGCACAGCCATGACTCCGGGACGCACACCGAGGCCCTCGCCGACTCCGCCGATCCGTGCAGCGATACGCCCTGCGACTCCGACGCCCCCGAGGCCCCGCAGCCCCACGACGACGACAGCGACTGCCCCACCTGCCACCTCATCGCCGCCGCACGCCACGCCCCCGCCGCGCTGGCCGATGCCGCGCCGGCTCTCCACGCTCCGCAACCGATCGCCCGGCCGCAGCCGGCCCCGGCGCATCGGATCGCCCCTGTCTCAACTCCGCTTCCGCTGGTTCGTCGAGGTCCGCCGATCGCCCACGCGTGATCGACTCGTGATTCGACCTCAGACCCAGTGGTCCCGGGCGGTGCGCGCCTCTGGCGCCTCGGCCCGGCCGTGAGCGGAAGACTTCTCCTATGACATCCAGGAAAACGGCTCGCTCGGCTTTCACGCTGATCGAACTCCTCGTCGTCATCTCCATCATCGCCCTGCTCGTCGGCCTCCTGCTGCCGGCCCTCTCCCGGGCCCGCGCTTCGGGCATCGCTGCCGCATGCATGAGCAACATCCGAAACCTCGAGATCGCCCACATCGGCTATGTCAACGACTTCGACGATCGCATGATCGACGTCGGCATGGGCCACGGCGGCTCCAGTTTCGGCGATGAGAACCTCTGGTGGATCAACTCCCTCGAGAGGTACTACGGCTCCGCGCTGGTCGTCCGCTCCCCGGGCGACAAAAGCCCCTTCTGGCCGCCGGAAGAGGGCGGCACGGGAGAAATGCCTCCCGGCTCCGACCACTACCGCCGCACCAGTTACGGGGTGAACAACTACCTCTCCAGCACCGCTCCCTTCGAGCCCTGGCTGAAGTACGACAAGATCCCCGCGCCCTCCGCCACCGTTCACTTCGTCATGATGGCCGAAACCGGCGACTACGCCGGCGCCGACCATCCCCACGTCGAGAACTGGGGCGACGGCTCCGACTACACCCCCGCGCGGGCCGGTCGGCAGCTGGAGATCAACGCCCACGGCGGCGAACCGGCAACCTGGACCGCCCGGGCCAACTACGGCTTCCTGGATGGGCACGTCGAATCACGTGAGTTCCGCGAGGTCTATCAGGGCTACGAGAAGAACCAGTTCAATCCCGAGGTCGCCCGCTGAGCAGACTCGGCCGGTATCAACCTCCCTCATTCATTCAGATTCTCAAGAGAAAGAGAGTATTCCCATGACTCGTTTCATCATTCCCGTCGTCACACTTGCCGTCGCAATTCCCGCCGCCGCCCAGCACGAACATGCCGGCGACGTGCTCCTCGAGGTCATCGACGGCGTCATCGTCACCAGCAGCATCGAGGAAGGCCCTTCCGGCGAAGTCACCTACCACGACCGCCGTGTCTTCGGCTCCGAGATGGGCGAGTTCCAGCCCGGATGGACCGATGAGCCCGGCTTCGACAACGCCCCGGGAACCTTCCCCTTCCCCTCTGATGTCGGATTCGACATTACCGGAGCGCTGCGGGAATGGAGCGGCGCCCGCTTCATCACCTCCGACCTCACCGTCCGCGTCTCCTTCGCCTCCTCATTCGTTGATTCCGGCTCCGACTTCGTTCCCGGCTTCGGCATCCCGGTCGCCTCCAACGGCGAGTGGCACAAGCACCTCGAGTTCGAACTCTCCGACCCGCAGGCCGTCGGCATCTACGCCCTGCCGCTGCGCCTCTGGTCCTCCAACTCCTCCATCGAACCCTCTGAGACCTTCTGGCTTGTATTCAACAACGAAGACGATGAACTCGAGCACGAGGAGGCCATTGAGTACGCCGAGGATTTCCTCGTCGGCGGCCTGCGCTTCGAGGACATCGAGATCGTCCGCGGCGGCGTGAGCACCTTCACCGTCGCCGGTGCAACCCGCGACAACCGCGTCTACCTCGCCTGGTCCTTCAATCTCGGGGAGACGACCATCGGCGGGCCCTGTGGTTCCCTCACCACCGTCCTGGCCCAGCCCACCGTCCTCGGCTTCGAAATCGCCGACGCCACCGGCACGGCCACCTTCACGGCAGGCCCCACGCCCAACGCACCGGCCGGCACGATCGTCCACTTCCAGGCCGTTGACGTCTCGGGCGGCGGTTGCGCGACCTCCAATTACGCCACGCACGAGTTTGAGTGATCCACGCCTTGCACCACTGAACCGTCTTTCCTGAAAGGGGCGGCGTCGGCGCGCACAGGTTCGCCGACGCCGCTTTCGTTTTCTCTCGCCGCATACTCGTCGAATAGAATGGTTCATGACCGAGTTTCCGACTCCCGATCTTGGCGACGATCGCATCCTCCGCATCGTCGCAGGCGTCCGGCCCTGCCGCCGCGGCGGGCTCCGCCTTGAAGTCGATCGCGCCGCGGATCGCCCCGGCCCCCGGGTCCTGGTCCACAACTACGGCCAGGGCGGCTGCGGCATCACCATCGGCTTCGGCTGCGCCCAGGTCGCCGCCGACCTCCTCGAAACCGAACTCGCGACAAACAACCTCCCGCGCCGCGTCGCCGTTCTCGGCGGAGGCGTCATCGGCCTCACCGCCGCCCGCGAACTCCTTCAGCGCGGTCATGCCGTCACGCTGTACGCCGAGAAGTTCGCCGGCGAGACCACCAGCATCCGCGCCGGCGCCGTCTGGCTCCCCACCGGCGTTGACTTCAACGACTCTCCCCGCCAGCGCGCCTTCTTCCTCGACATCCTCCGCCGCTCGCGCCGCGCCTTCGCAGAACTCGACCGCGACCGCTTCGGCGTCGAAGCCCTCCCCATCTACGAGCCCGCCGAAGCCGTCCTCCATCGCGAGTTCTTCGACAACGGAACCATCGACCCGCCCGTGGACCTTCCCGCACTCCCCGTCGGCGCACTCCGCGGCCCGGGCCGCACCTTCACCACCGACTTCATCCACACCCCGCGCTTCCTCCGCGAACTCCAGGCCGACATCGAACAACTCGGCGGCCGGCTCATCCGCCGACGCTTCGAGTCCATCGACGACCTTGCCGATCTCGAGGAGCCAGCCGCTTTCAACTGCCTCGCCCTCGGCTCACGCACGCTTTTTGGCGACACGGCGATGTACGGTGCGCGCGGCATCCTCATCCACCTCGCGCCGCAGCCGCTGGGCTACATCGTCCACAACGAGTACCGCTACATGTTCCCCCGCGAAGACGCCCTCATTCTCGGCGGAACCTTCGAGCCGGGCGTCGAATCCGCCGAGCCGGATGAGGCCGCAGCCGCCTCCATCCTCCGCCATCACCGCGCCTTCTTCGGTCAGATCGGTAGCGCGATCACTGGCTGAGCAGAATCTCAAACCACTGCCGCTCCGCCTCCTGGTAGCGGTCGAACGACTCCTGCAGCTGCTCCAGGACCTGGCTGACCACGGGGCTGTCCGGACTCAGCGTCGAGCCGTACGTCTCCTGCAGGTTCCGCAGCGATGCTGTCGCCGCCGCAAGGTCCGACACCGCGTTGGCGTAAGTCCGCACCGCATCCCGCTGCAGCGACTCCTGCATCTCCATGTCCGACGGCTTGGCCAGCAGCCGCCACGGAGCGGAGCGGATCTCGATCATCGCCAGCTTCAGATTGTCTGATGCGATGCGCATGTTCCCCAGGATTCGACCCACCTCCGGCAACTGCACCGCCAGCGTCTCGTTGAGCAGCGCGATCGACTGCCCCGCCTCAGTCACCCGCGCCTGCCCCTCCTGCAGCAGCTTCGACATCTCCGGCAACGTCACCCGCTCGATCTCTTCGGCCGTGTTCGCCGCGCTGGCTGCGACGCGCCTCACATCCGGCGTCACCTCGTCGATCAGCGTCTCCACTTTCGCAAGCCGGTTGTCGGTGTTGTTCACGAAAGTGCGCGCCTCTTCAACCAGCGACTTCCCCTGCTCACTCAACTCCACGAATGAATCCGAAAGCGAATCCACCCGGCGCGTCCACTCCGGCCAGCGCTCCTTCATCAGCGCCACGACCTCCCGGACGTCCGCCGTCGTTGCGCTCACATCCGTCAGGATCGACTCTCCCTCCTGCGCCAGGTGCTCGTTGAAGAAGGTCGTAATCTCCTCCACGTTCTGAATCGTCTGCCGGATCCGCTCGATCTCGGCATTCCCGATCCCCGCCGCCCGCAGGTACACCGGAGAGGCGATGTCTCCCTTCAGCCGATCCGAAGGGCCAAGCGCCTCACCCGTCCCGAAGGACTCGAAGTTGATGCTCGTCCCCGAGCCCAGCAGCGGAACCACCAGCGCGACCTTGGCGTCCTTGCGCACGTCGTGGCTGTCGGGGATCGTGATCGTCACGATCATCTCCGGCGCCAGCCCGCGCGACGCCGCATCGTGCCGCGCCCGAATGGTCGTCACCGACCCGATCTTCATCTGCCCCAGCGTCACATCCGATCCCTTCGCCAGACCCGGAACGCCCAGGTCCATCGGGAAGGAGACCTCGATCTCCCGCGTGCCCCACAGGAAGTTGATGTTCGACAGCGTGATCACCACCCCGACGAATGCCAGGATCGTCGCCAGCACGAAGAAGCCGGCCAGCGTGTTGTTTCGCCTGCGAATGTTCCGTGACATCGTCGCCCATCCGCCCTGAAGGTCCGTACCTTTCCGCCGCGCCTTACTTTACGACGCGAGTCGGCTCCACGCTCGGACCCGGCGCCAGTCGAGGCACCGGGATGCCAAGCAGGTCCTCAGCATAATTCGTCGCCGCCCTCCGCTTCGTGATCGGTCCGACCGCATCGCCCCGGATGAACTGCCGAATCGTCGCCTCATCTTCGGGCAGATCGCCCTTCGTGTCGCGCAGCCGCTCGAAGTACGAGCGGTCATCCACCCGCAGCATCCGGCCCTTCTCCAGCATCGCCATCCGGTCGGCAATCCGGAAGGCCGAGTCCATCTCGTGTGTGACCACCACGCTGGTGACCTCCAGTTTCTTGGTCAGGTCCAGCATCAACTGGTCAATCTCGGCCGAGGTCACCGGGTCCAGACCCGCCGAGGGCTCATCATAAAAGATGATCTTGGGGTCAAGCGCCAGCGCCCGGGCCAGACCTGCCCGCTTCTTCATGCCGCCGGAAATCTGTGCCGGGTACTTGTCGGCGTGCTCGCGCAGCCCCACCAGCTCCAGTTTGATCTTCACCATCGTGTCGATGATCTTCCGGTCCAGCGTCGTGTGCTCCGTCAGCGGCAGGGCCACGTTCTCCGCCACCGTCATCGACTGAAACAACGCCCCGGACTGAAAGAGAATCCCGAAACGCTTCCGGACCTCGTTGAGCCCCTCCTCGTCAAGAGCCGACAACTCCTTGCCGAAAATCCAGACATTTCCCGAATCCGGCTCCATCGAACCGATCATGTGCCTCAGAATCGTGCTTTTTCCACTGCCCGACCCCCCCATGATCACCATGATCTCCCCGGGGAAAACGTCAAAAGACACCCCGTCCAGCACGGTGTGCCCGTCGAAGGTCTTCACGAGGTTCCGGACGCTGATGATCGGGTCGGCCATTGAGCCCTGCCGGCACTCTCAGGTGCGATAGGCGATTCTGCAATATTTTCGAACATTTCCGGCCGATTTCTTCTATACTATCCCCGTCAGGACATCCACAAGACGGGAGCCGACGTCGTTTTCTGCGCGCCGGCAGCCGTGGCCAGATCACCCACCAGAAAGGGAGCACCGATGAAGGCAACATTCAAGACCCTCGCAGCATTGGCCGTTGCGGCCCTCTGCACCACCGTCCAGGCGGGCGATCCCCCCAAGGTCGGCGAGCCCATCCCCAAGATTCAGGCCCGCGAACTTTTCAACAACGAGTACAACCTCAACCTTGAAGACCTGCAGGGCTACATCGTCGTCGTCGAATTCTGGGCGACCTGGTGCGGCCCCTGCAAGGCCAGCATCCCCCACCTCAGCGAGATGCAGGAGCGATACACCGATCGCGGCGTCGTCTTCATCGGCCTCAGCGATGAGAAGACCGACACCGTCCGCAAGTTCCTCCAGAGCACCAAAATGAAGTACCTCGTCGGCGCTGAGTCCTCCACCGGGCGCGACTTCGGCGTCAACGCGATCCCGGCCGCCTTCCTCGTCGATCCCGACGGCGTCCTCCGCTGGAAGGGCCACCCCATGCAGGGCCTCGACGAGCAGATCGATCTCCTCCTCGCCAAGTACCCCCCCACCCGCAAGCTCGGCAAAGGTCCAGCATTCAACGAGGAGATCCTCGGTGAAATCGAGTCCCACCTTGCTTCCGGCCAGATCCCCGACGCTGTGAAGAAGATCGGTCGCCTCGACCAGCAGGCCCTCGCCGCTGTCGCTGCACACGCCGATCGCAAGAACCGCGCTCTCGCGCAGGTCGAGCCAATCGCCCGTGCCGAGATGGCTGCCGCTAAGTCTCAGGAGCAGGCCGGCAACTACCACGCCGCCATCGACGCCTACCGCCGCATCGGCAAGGACTACTCCATTCTGCCCATCTCGCGGCAGGCGCACGCCGAGGCCGATCGCATCGAACGCTCCCAGGAGTTCGTCTCCTCGCAGCGCTCCGAGCAGATCGAACGCATGGCCTCCAACAGTCTCAAGCGCGCCCTGCGTCTCAAGGAAAGCGGGCAGGACAAGTTCGCCTACCTGAAGTTCAAATCCATCGTCGCAGACTACCCCAACACCGAGGCCGCCCTCCAGGCAGCCACGATGGTCGCCGAATACGAGGCCGATGCCGCCTTCATGGCCTCCCTCGACGGCTGATCCCCACGTACCTCAGATTCCCCACGACCGCCGCTGAATGACTCAGCGGCGGTTGTCATTTTCACTCCCCTCACGGCGTGTCATCGCCCACGTCATAGACCCGAAGCGCCGACAGTCGAGGCCGCCACTTCTCCACCAGCAGCACGTGGTTCGGATGCTCAACGTACTCCGCGTACGCCTCCAGCGAGTCAAACGCCACGAAACACCCCACGTCGTAATCCGACAGCACCGTCGGCCGGCCCGCATCAACATGCCTCCCCGCGTAGTACGCCGTCACCACCGGAATCGTCGCCAGCAGCGCATCACAGTCGGCGATCAACGCCTCCGCCTCGGCCGGGTCGTGCAGTTCAAAGAACACCACGTGGTTGATCGCCCCGGGCCTGACCGGCCCCGAGGGTGAGGCAGCACACGACGCCAGACCCGACACAACGCACCCCAGCAGCAGTGATCGCATCATCGCGGCACCTCCAGCGGCATCATCACCAGGCCCGCGGGGAACTTCGGCCAGAAGAACGTCGACTCCGCCGGCAGCAGTTCGCCGTTGCGCGCCAACTCCAGAATGTCCTTCAGCGACCCCGGGCGCAGGATCACCCCCCACCGACCCGCCGCGTCCTGCCGCGCCGCCTCAGCCAGCTCTTGAGCATCGCGCAGCAGACGCCGGGCCACCGAAGCGCCTCCCGCCAGCCGCCGGCCGATCACTTCGCGCTGCAGCAGGTGCGCGGCGATCGTCGCATCCATCGTCCGCCACTTCGTCGATCGATCCGGATACACCGCCCCCAGCGGATCGATGCTCCGCGTCGTCAACAACGACGACCGCTTCAACTCCAGATCAAACAGACCCATCGGATGCAGCTCTTCAAAGCCGCATGTGCAGATCACGTCGGCAAGCCGTTCCGGCGAAGACGACACCGGCTCAACCGTAAACCACTCCCGCGCCGCCTCCTCCAGACTCGCCCCCGAAACCTCCGCCGACGTCGACATCAGCCACACCAGCGGCAGCAGCAGCATCCCCGGATCCTGGATCGACACCAGCGCAAACAACGCCGGCGAGGGCGCACGACCCGCCGCACGATCCCGCTCCGCCACCATCTGCAGCGCTGCGTATCGATGGTGCCCGTCGGCGATCACGATCATCCGTTCGCCGAACGCCTCCCGGATCGCCGCCGCCTCCTCCCCTTCACGAATCAGCCACGCCTCATGCACCACCCCATCAGCCGTCCGCCCTGCACGATCGGCAACCCGGCTCAGCATCGCCCGGCGCAGAAGATCCTCGACCGATCCCGCCGTGTCGTCGTAAAGACCGAACACCGGCGACGGCTGCAGCCGCAGCGACTCGAAGCACGCCGCCCGGTCATCACAGGTCAGCCCGACGATCTCCTCATGCGCCCGCACCCCCGCTGCCTCCATCGGAACCGCCCCGAGCAGCGCCGTCCGCCGCATCGTCCGCCCCGCCGGATCGACAAACGTCTGCCGCACCACCGCCAGCCCCTCATCCGCACTCTTCAGCACCCCCGCTCCCCGCCACTGCTCCAGCAATTCCCGACCCGGCGCATATGGCTGCGAGGCCTCCGCATCCTCACCCGGCAGGTCCAGCGCAATGATGTTCCGCGCATCGGCCGCCAACAGCCGCCGACGCATCGCCGCATCGACCATGTCGTAGGGCGGCGCCAGACGCGATGAGACATCCGCCGGATGGCCTCCGTCAACGCCGGCATACACCATGGGCTGGAAAGAAAGCAGGCGGGGCATGGGGCTCGATTCGCGCCGGAACCTCAGGGCCGCGACGCGGCGTCAATCTCCTCCGAGAGCTTTGCGATCTCACGCTCAATCGCCTCGAGGCGCGTCTCCAGACGGGCCTGCTCCTGCTCATCGGGCTGCGCCTTGAGCGCTTCGCGGACCACACTGATCTCCGTGTACAGGTCCAGCAACTGTCGCTCCAGACGCGCCCGCAACTCCACAGGGGTCGGCTCACCTGCCGGCTCGCCCAGCACTCGCACCGCAAGCACCCGGGGACGAGGCCGCCGGTTCCGACACTCGCCGGCCCACTGCCGCTCGCGCACCTCGCGCAGCCGCGCATACCCCGTGTTCTCGGTAAACAGACGCGTATCTGTCAGCGGCACCTGCAGCGTCAGCCGCCGCCCGTCCCGCATCACGTCGACCTCCATCTCCTCCCCCGGCGACTTCCGCGACACGGACATCTGCAGATACTCCGTCATGTCCGTCGGTACGCCCTGCGTCTGCTCCACCAGGTTCTGACCCTCGATCGAGAGAATCACGTCATCAACCTGCAGCACCTCAAGCGACTGCGCCCCGGCGGTGATGTCCGTGACCCGAAGCCCGATCGCCACCGGGTCAACCGTGATTCCGATGGCCGCCACCTGCCCAAGACGTCGCCGACCCGCGATCTGCTCGATGCGGTCATATTGCTCCGGCGAAAGCCGCTCCGGCTCGGCAAGCAGCGTCAGCAGCATCGTATCTGTTATCGATGAGTCGCGCAGGATCGTCTCGGTCGCCGTCTGCCTGACCCGGAAATCGGCATCATCCAGCGCCTCCAGCAACTCCGCCGGAATCGTCGCCCCGCCGCCCGACCACGACGAGCCCGAAAGGCACAGCGCCGCCTGAAGCATCATCGCAATGACCTGCATGACCACGACTCCCGGAACCAGAATCTCCCGGCCTTTCAATGGTAGGGCCGCAGCCCCGCTCCGGATCGACCCTGAAAAACAAAGCGGGCCCGCCCTCAGGCAGGCCCGCGGTAAGTCAGATCAGGGTGATCGGCCTCAGACTGATTCGAACATCAGCTGCAGCAGGTTGACCTCGTTCTGCTGGCCCATCAGCCACACCCCGCCGTAGAGCGTCTCAAAGAGGGCATCGGCCCGATCCTGGAAGGAGAACTCGAAGCCGTCAACCCCGTAGGAGCCGGCGCTGAAGATCTCATCGCTCATCGACGGAGCCATCGGGTCGCTGATGGTGTTCCGCAGGCCGAAGGTGTGCAGCAGTTCGTGGACGACGGCGTGGCCAAGCGCCTCGGCGAGCACGTCGCTCTGGCCCGGCACAAATGCGCCGGCAAACCGCGGCACGTACACGACCGCCGACTGCTGATCTTCCTGGTTGAGCGGGTCGATGAAGTCGTAGTTGCCCTGCGGGAAGATCAGCTCGCCCTCGAGGTCGTAGTCGCCGGCGACAAACACCGTCGTGAACTCCTCGTTGCCGAACGCCGCAGGCGTCAGCGCCACGTTCACCGTGATGCCGATCGCCTCGAAGTCATCCTGAATCTCCTGGATCAGCAGGGTCAGAATCTCATTCTCCAGATCCTGGAATCCGAGATCGTCAAGACTGAACTCGCTGAACTCAGCCCCGAACCGCCCGAGCCACTCGCCAAGCCCGCCGGCCGTCTCCAGCAGAATGTTCTGCTCGGCCTTCTGCTCGTACGTGCCCTGCGTGAAGTGGTTGACGTTGATCGTCAGGTCGTAGTTCGTCCGGAAGCTGCCCTGGATGTACACCGCGTACTCCCCGGCCTCTGGGATCTGGAAGGTGAAGGTCACGTTCTTCTCAGTCCCATCAACGAAGCCCGGAGCCGCGATCATCAACGCGTCGGCAATCCCCGTGGTGTCCGACGTATTGAACACGCCGACTTCCGCATACACACCGAGGTCAGAACCGAACTCTTCGAGCGACACCGTCACCGTGACCGTCGTGCCCGCGCTCAGCAGCGAGGTGATCACGTCGTCCTCGGTGAAGAACTCGCCGTCAGGCCCGGGGCCGATCCGCAGACGCGAGATGTCAAACACGTCGGCGTCAAGGAACGCCTCGCTCGGAGCGCCGTTGAAGCCCGGCAAACCGATACTGTCACTGAACGTCACCGGCTGGTTGGAGATCAGATCCGTTTCCTGGCCGCGGTCAAAGCCCGTATCGCCGTCATCGAAGACCAGCACGTTGATCCGGTACTGACCGATGTCGTTGGCAATCGAATCGGGCGGAATCGGGTTGCCGTCCGGATCGACGTAGTCATCTGAGACGCTGATGTCGATCGGCCCGCCGAAGGGGTTGCCGTTGAGCAGGTCGGCCGTCGCACCGAAGTTGCCGGTCACCTGCAGGACATACTCACCCGTAGACTCGATCAGGAAGCCCGAAGCCAGCGCTCCCTCGCTGGCGATCGTCTGCCAGCCGAAGAGTCCCGTATCCACCTTCAGACTCAACTGACCGATGAAGCCCGAGCCCACCACTTCCTCGAAGGCGATCTGGATGATCTGGCCGGCTTCAAACTCAAAGGTGAACAGGTCCGTGTCCATCTTCCCGGGGAAGTACAGCGGGTCGTGATCAGGATGATCGCCGATCCGCTCAACGATCGAAATCTCCTCGTTGATGCCGTTGAGCAGCAGACTCCCGTCCGTTGCCGACAGGAAGTCAACCTCGACGCCCTCGCCTGCGTCCCAGGTGCCGTCCTCGATCCGGTCGCCCGCATCGCCCAGGAGGAAGTTGCGGCTCAGAACGTCGCCGCCGACGCCGTCGCCGTCGCCGTCGAGCCCCGTCCCGCTCACGCTCCGAAGGATCGCGCCGTCGATCGTCACCGTGTACACGTCAGGATGCACGTTGGTGAAGTCAGGATCAACCCGCAGACGCACGCGCTTCAGCGCCTTGTCGTACTCGATCGTGTAATCCGTCACCGGGTCAGGATCAACGCCGCCCGTCGCCGACTCGATCGTAAACGCCGAGCCAACAAACGGGTTGTCCGGGTCGTTGCCCAGCACCGACGACTCATCCAGTTCCTGCGAGAAGAACATATCGATGAAGAAGGTATCAACGTCAAGCTGCACGCTGATATCGACCAGTTCCACCGGAACCGGCGACACATCCAGCTCATCACGCTTCAGATTGCCGGACTCAGAGCCGAACTCAGTGTTGCCCGCCCGGACCTGCTGCACCGTGCCGCTGGCGATGAACGCAAAGGTCTCCGAGAAGAACGACGACCCGCTCGCCGTACCGGAAATCGACACGTTCGCGATCGTGCTCACGCCCAGCGAGCCCACGTCATCACTGTCGCCGTAATAACCGCCGACGCCGCGCTGCACGCCGGCCGCGATGTTCGACCGCGTGAAGTTGCCGCGGATCGTCACGTTGTTGACGACGCCGTCCGTCAGCGAATCTGCGCTCGTGCCGCCGCCCCCGTAGGCCCCGTCAGTGCCCAGCGACAGGCCCGCAAGCAGGTCGGTATCGCTCACGTTCCCGTTGAAGGTCACCCGGTCAAGCACATCGCCGGCCGACACCACCGCAAATGCCGCGTTCACCGCCGACAGGTTGCCCAGCGTCCCCGCCGTCGACACATACGCCTCCTGCGCATCGGTCCCGACCTTCCGGCCCAGGTCGCCGCCGAGACTGAACGTGTTGATGAAGTCGCGACCGTACACCGACGAGTTGTACATGCTGCCGCTGGCCGCAAACGAACCCAGATGCTCCGACCGGAACGTCGCACCGCCGAAATCGCCGCCGCTGACCGTAAACGAGCCGACCTGGCCGAAGCGGAAGTCGCCGTCAAGAACCTGCGACACCGTCATCGAGCCGAGCACGCCGTCGATGGCGATCGTGCCCGTCGTGTTCACCGTCAGCGCCGTGAACGTGCTCACGTTGCCGTCGAAATCCACCGCGTCAGAGCCGTCGATGTTGCCCTGAATATTGAAGCGGTTGAAGGAAGCATCGTCAAAGGCCTCGATCGAGGCATTGGCGAGATCGACCCGGCCGTTGCCGGAGCCGCCCACCACCGTGATATCCACGTTCGTTGACGACGTCGTGTCAACGAACTGCATGCCCGTGATGTTGCCGCTGCCGTTCTGCGTGAACGCACCCGTTCCCGGACCGGTCATCACGATCCGGATGATGTCGCCGTCGGCCTCCGTGAAGTCGCCCGGCAGCGTCGCCGACGTGAACACCGTCCCGTCAAGCGTCCACGGCGTCGGATCAAGAATCGTCTGCGTGACCGTCGCGTCCGGATCGTTGATGTTCACGCTTGCAATGGCCGTGTCCGCGATCACCATGTTGGCCCCGGAGGCCACCCCGTTGACACGCACATTCTCAATCACCGACAGACCCGGCACCAGGTCCGTGTCACCGTCGGGAGTGGCATACGTTCCGGCCGCATCAGCCCGAACACCGGCCGCGAACACCACATCGGTAATCCCGCCGGAAATGTCCACCAGACCCAGCGTGCCGAACGACCATGTGTCAGCCGCAAGACCGGCGCCGCCAAGCGCCCCGTCCGAGCCGAGACTCTCAAGACCGGCAAGGAAGAACGAGTCCGTCGCGCTGCCGGAAACCTTGACCGTATTGATCAGCGCCCCGGCTCCGATGACCGCGTCCGTCACGCTCCCGCCGATGTTCACGCTGCTCAGTTCGTGCAGGGCCAGAATCACCGCGTCGATCGCCCCGCCGGAAGCCTTGAGCTGCTTGATGATCGTCTGGCCGATCACGCTGCCGGTGATGTCGCCGGCCTGCGCCCCGTTGGACTTCACATCCAGCTTCGTGATCTCCTCATCGGAGAAGACATTGCCGTCAAGATCGCCCATGATCTTGGCCATCTTGATGCCGCCGTCGAACGCCGAGATCGTGTGCCCGTCAGCAAAACCGCCGCGCAGATCAATCTTCTCGATACCGCCCGAGTGCGCCGTGATATCGATGGCCGCCTGCGTGTCCCGATCCATGACCTGAATCTGCTTGATCGTCGACAGGGCTGAAATGCTCGAGCCGTCCGCAACCTGGAACGCCTGGAACTTGCTCGTAATGCTCCCGTCAACGTTCAGGTTCGCATCGAAAATCCCCTTCTTCACGTCAACCTGCTTCAGGTCGCCGTGAATGTCGATCCGGCCGCCGTCGCCTATGTTCCGACCGGCCCGCAGCTTGTCCACGTTGCCGTCTGCGTCCAGCGTCATCAGCAGGTCGCGGCCTGCGCGGATCTCCTTGATGTCGCCGTCGCCGGAGAAGGTGACGATCTCCGCCACCACATCCGAGGACTTGCTCATGATCCGGTCGATCGGGCCGGACACCGCGATCCTGCCCGTGATCTCATCGCTCGCCTCAAGCTTCTTGAGCGCGCCGTCCGGACCGTCGATGGTCATGTCCAGACGCGTGATCGCGCCCTTCTTCGAACGGAACTGGTCGATCGGACCGGCCACCGTCACCGTCGTCCGGGCAATGTCCCCGTCAACGTCCATCTTGCTCAGCACGCCGGCGTTGATCGTCGAACGCGCAAATCGTCCCTTCGCCTGAATCTTCTCGATGAACTCGTCAACCTCGAGCGTCAGGCCCTCCATGTTGAAGCCCTTCATCTGACCCAGATTGCCCTGGATGTCGATGATCAGGTCGCGTATGTCCCCCTTGGCCCCCTTCGTCTCGATCTTGTTCAGGTTGCCCGACAGAATGATGATGTTGGCAGGCGTGATCGGATACACCAGATCCGTCAATTCCGCCGTGCTCATGATCAGATCCGCACGGATCAGGTTCACGTCTGAGTTGCCTGAAAGGCTGTTCGTGTCCCAGTAGCCGTTCTTGATGTCAATCTGGTTCAGGAAGTCAAAGACCACCAGGTTGTCAATGAAGTTCCCGTCCTTCACGAGAATCCGGTCAATGTCGGCCTGCGCATCGCCCGATTCCCCGTTCTCGGGGCTCTGCCAGTACTCATCCAGGAACTCAGTCGTGATATACGCCGACTGGATCGTCGCACCCTTGCTCGCATCAATCAGTTCGATTCCAAAGTCGTCGCCCGTCCGGACGTCCGGACCTGCCGTGTTCAGCGCGGCAATGAAGCCCGAAAGCGTCCGCCCTTCACCGCTGACCACGATCCGCTCAATCACGCTCAATGACGTGATGCCGGCATTCAGATTCGGACCCGGCTGGATGCGCTCCATCCCGTCGCCCACATCGATGAACTCCAGATTGCCGCCTGCATACACCGTGCCCACCACGCCGTGGAACTCGCCTTCAGGGGTGAACCCGTCGGCATTTACGCGAATCTCCTCCACCGTCGTGTGCGCAATCAGGTCGCCAAGCGCCCCGTCCACGCGAACCGACTCAAGCGTAAACGCAGCGCCGACCTCGCGAACCGAAAGCCCGTTCAGGAACCCGTCATACGGGCCGCCGATAAGCTCGACATCGTCGTTCACGACCACCGCCGTCGGATCAACCCGCAATGCCGAGCCCGCAAGGTTGTCATCACCAGGCGCCGCCGTCAGAACGCCAAGCCGAGGCCCGATCAGCTTCGGCGCATACCGGTTCACCGTCGTGCGACCCAGGTTGCCCTTGACAATCACCTCGCTCACGCGATCCACGTCAATGGCGACCATGTCACCGCTGGTCGAATTGCGAATCTCATCAAAGAACCCGATCGCACGAAGCAGATACACATCCGTCCTGCCCGAGCCGCTCAGGATGATGTTGTTGCCCCGACCTCCGACCGTGCCCGTCACGATCAGGTCGCCGATCTCCACCAGCCCTGAATTGTTCGTGATGATCAGGTCGCCGCCGTCGCTCAGCGTCGCCGTCACCCGAACCAGCGCCACGCCGCGCGATCCCGACACCGGCTGCGTCACCAGCGTCGCCGTCGACGTTGCACCCGTGATCGTCACCGTGTACGTCGCGCCCGAGTCATCCACCAGCTCAATCGAGTTCACGCCGTCAGCGCTCAACTCAAGCGTCGCACCCTCCTGACCGTTTGAATACACAAACGGTGCACGAACGAACCGAACGTTCGAGGCGCTCTGCGTTCCCGCATTCAGGTTGAACGCGCCGCCAGTGATGCCGTCAACCGTCACGGCGCGGCTCAGGTCCCGATTACCTTCCTCCTCGAACTCTCCCTCAGCATTCGCCACCATCCCCGCGCCTGCTTCCAGCAGGTCAATCTGCCCGCCCAGACCGTTCGTCCCCGCACGAACGTGCAGGCCCGTATCAGAGAACACCCCCGTCGCGAAGATCCGGTTCTCCGCACGCATCACTCCGATACCGTCACCGGCTGTAATCGCTGAACGCGTGATGTTGTCGGTCCCGTCAAGACCTACCCCGCCGAAATCACCGTAATCCTCTGTGTTCCCGCCGCCCGCAAGCGCAATCACCCGGCCGATGCTCCCGGCCGCGGAAATCTCCACCCGCGCAATCGAGCCGCCCGTGAACACACCCTCATCATCATCCACCGACGTGCCGAAGCCCGCCAGAATCGAACCGATGTGCGCACCGGCCGAAAGCGTCACAAGACCGAACGTCACCGTTCCGTCATCGATCGTGCCGCCGATCAGGTTGCCCGACGTCACGTTCCAGATGCTGCCGGCTGAGGTGATCGCGATGTTCAAGATCGACGTCGCCTCATCCTCATCAGCCGCGTCCTGACCGACGCGGATCGAGCCGATGTCGCCGAACTCCGTCGTAATCGATGCCTGCGGCGACGGGCTGAACTCCATCGAGCCCAGCACCAGGAACTCGCCGAACGATGTTCCCTCGATTCCCTCCACAATCAGGTCATACTGCGTCGGAGTCCCCAGCCCGCCCGGGGCCTCGACCACGATGTACACCGCACCCGCATACTCCGGAACATACAGCACCTCACCCGTCGTCCCGTCAATACCCCGCGATGCGAGAATCCGGCCCTTCTCATCCCGGACGCTCAAGTATTCAGTGAAGTCAATATCAGTGCCGCGCAGCTTCAGCTCAACTCGAAGCGCCGTCTGACCATCCACGGCAACAACGTACCAGTCAATCGTGTCGTCGTCAGACTGAGGCCCGAAGTCCGCTCCGCCCCCAAGCGTCCCCTGCACGATCGTCCGGCCCGTCGATCGGCCGATGAACTGCGCTCGGCCGATCGTGTCGTTGGAGATGTACTCAAGTTCATCATCCTCGCCCGCCAGCCAGTAGCCGAGGTCTGCCGTCGCAAAGACTGTGTGCGTCGCCTCCAGATCATCGAAGTCGTTGATCGGCCCGCTCACCTCCAGTTCGTTGACCACACCGTCCTGACGAAGGAAGGGCTTATCCACGATGTTGACGTAGTCGCCCTCGACAAACGTTTCAATCGCAGCACGCTGGCCCACCACGAACTGACCGAACGAACGGCCCACGGAGATGAATCCGCCGGTGTCTCCGTCCGCCGTCGTCAGCTCATCATCGAAATCAATGAAGCCCGCATCGCCCGCGACCACCACGACGTCAAGATCGCCATCCACAATCACCGCCCCGCCGAGGTACCCGACGTGCAGATACTCAAACGCACCGGGGGCCCGGCTGGTTCCGAACAGCGCGCCGTCAATGAACAGGCGGCCGAAATTCGCGTTCCCCGCAATGTCCGAATCCGAGAAGATCAGACCTTCCGCAGGCCGGTAATCAAAATTCGAATCAGACTCGAACTTGTAGTTCAGCCACCCGATCGGCTGGAAGTCCAGCGGATTGTTCCCCGGATCATCGACCGTCCAGTCGTACGGCGTCGGATTGCCGACCACGATGTGGCCGAAGCCCGGCGGAAGCACGAGACTCTCACCATCCACGTCCACCGCAACGCCCGTCTCAATCGGTTCAACGAACGGGTCGAGAATCGTGATCTGGTTCAGGAACGCGCCGAACGAAATGCCGTTCGGCCCGATCGCCGGAATCACCTCCGGAAGATCGTCCGGGTCCACCGTCATCATCGTGATGCGCGTAAACCGCGTCGCGCCCGAGACGATGATCTGTCCGATGCCGTTGTTGAAATCCGCAATGCCGTCATTGGCAAGTGCCGGCCCAAGTCGCCCGTCTGGAGCCACACGATCCACCAGGTGGTGGTACATGTGCTCGCCCAGGCCGTTCGGACCGCCGCCGTCCACCGCCCCGTCACTGGTAAACAGCGTGCCGAAGTCCAGCGAGTACAGGTTGTCCGGGTCATCGGCCGTTCCCAGCAGCCGGTCGTCCGACCACAGACCGGGGTCAAGGCCCAGAATCGTCGCCCGGGTGTCGTCGGGCGTCTCGTACTCCCCGTCATCCCCCCAGTGCCACCAGCCGGTCTCCGGAATCACCCGCTCAAAATCCGCCCCGAGATCAAACTCCCCGTCATCCTCGGTGCCGAGTTCATCATCCTCACCCGGATCAAGCTCCCGCACCGGGTGGAAGAAGTTGTCCAGGATCAGTCCGTCGTCAGCGGTTCCCAGTATCTCATCAAACCCGGCGTGCCACCGATAGCCGGGCGTATACCCCGCATCCAGGCCGAAAACCCCCTCGGTCTCATCGTCATCCGTGCCCCAGTACCCGTCATCCTCGTTCAGCGGATCGCCCGTTGCGATCGAGACTTCGATTTCAGGGTCGTAGTCGTCGCCGTCATCCTGCTGACCCAGCCACGGGAAGAGGAAGTTTCCGTCAAGGTCGCGGATCTCCACCGTCACATCCGCGCCGGACGCATCCTCTACGTAGATCAGCACGATCCGCGATCGGTCCTCAACAAGCCCCGCATCAAGCGTGTCATCCGGCAGCAGCCACTGGGGCATCGCCACCCATCCCATGAACATCTGCGTTTCCCACGGGTTGTCCGTGTCCGGATTCGCCCATAGGACCGTCAGAAGCTTGCGGGGCTCAAGGGGCTGAAAGACCGGGCGGCTGTCGGCCACGGCGGTCTGACGGCGGGAGCGGCGCAGGTACGGTGAGGTGCTGGAGCGCTTCTGCATGGCGAATCAATCCTTACTCAATGAGCCCAGGGGTGATGCCGACGGGGCGGAGCCGTTGCCGGTTCCCGCGCCCTCGACCAGACCGATCTTCAAGTGTGATCCGACGGTATCTGCCATTGCCCATTCTGTTCTCCGTCGTGCCGAAGCGGGAAAGCGAGGCCCGCAGGCGACGGAGCGCAATGTTCTCGCAATAGATTAGCCCCCACCCTCCCCTTACGCAAGCCAGGCCCGTAACCGGGTTTGAACAGACCGCAAGGGCCATCAGTCTGCGGAATGACAACACCGGAACCATCGTGGCTGCATCTCCAGTTGCGGTCTCGCGCAGACCCGCTCAACACGGTACAATCAGTCGCGCGAAACGCCTGTGGGTTTCCACAGCGGCAGGTGGCGGGGGGCCCAAAGGGCCTGTGGCGGAATCGGCTAGACGCGGCGGACTTAAAATCCGCTTCCCGAAACTCGGGAGTGTGGGTTCGAATCCCACCGGGCCCACGTCAATGCACGATCTCCTGGGTAGAGCCGCTGTCGAGGCGGGCCTGCCGGGCGCAGGTCGCCTTCCTCTCACGCCCAATATACGAAGATTTCGTCCCCCGGCTACACCCTCTCGTACTTTTTCTTCAAAAAAGTTCCCCGCCCCCTTTCATCTCACCCTCCCACCGACCCGTCCACAGCCACACCCCCACCCACCCCAGGTCATTCCCGATCACGATCAACGCCGGCAACACCACCAGAATCAGCGCCGTCGCACTGATCAGCCCGAAACTGATCGACAACGCCATCGGAATCAGCACTCGCGCCTGAAAACTCTGCTCCAGAATCAACGGCAAAAGCCCGAACACCGTCGTCACCGTCGTCAGGAGGATTGGCCGCAGCCGCTGCATCCCCGCCGAGACCAGCGCCTCATGCACCGACAGCCCGTCTGCCCTCTTGTAGTTGTAGAACTGCACAAGAATCAGCGAGTCGTTGACGACAATCCCCGACAACGCCACAAAGCCGATCAGCGAGAGAATCGTCAGGTCAAACCCCAACAGGTAATGCCCCCAGATCACTCCGATCATCGAAAACGGAATCGCCAGCATCACCGCAAGGGGCTGGTAGTAACTGCCGAAAAGCCATGCCAGGATGATGTAAATCAGGATCGACGCCACCAGAAACCCCGTCCGCAGACTCGAAAGCGACCGCGTCGTCTCCAGCTGCCGACCCCTCGCCTCCACCGACACCCCCGGGTACCGCCCCCGCAATTCCTCAAAATACGGAATCAGCGACCCCACCACCCGCTCCGGGTTGTTCACCGCCTCCTGCACCTCCGCCGTCACCGTAATCGCCCGCTCCCGGTTCAGCCGGTGAATCGTCGAATACCCCGTCCGTTCGCTCACCTCCGCAACCTCCGACAGCGGAACCCAATGCCCCGCCGGCGAACGCACAAAGAGGTGCTCAATCGTCCCGATCGAACGCCGTGAGGCCTCATCGAGGATCACCCGGACCTTCACCTCCTCCCGATCCTCGGCAAACGTGTGCGCCTCCAGCCCAAAGACCGCACCACGAACCTGCCGCGCCACCTCCGACGCCGTGAAACCCAATGCCGCCGCCCCGGCGTGCAGCCGGATCTGCAACTCCCGCTGTCCCCGGTCCGCATTGTCATCAATCCCCACCACTCCCGCAAACTCCCCCAGTTTCCGCTTCAGATCCGACGCCGCCGCCAGAATCGCCCCCTCCGAGTCCCCCGCCACCACGATGTTGATGTCCTCACCCCCCGGACCCCCCTGAATCTCCTCGAACTTCAGCGCTGTGACCCCCGTCATCGGCCCCAGCCGCTCCCGGATCGAGGCGATGATCTGCGCACTGGTCTGCTCCCGCTCCTCGACCAGTTTCAGTTCCACGTACAGTTGCGCAATGTGCGTCCGCGGCTCGGTCGGATTCCAGTCCTCCGTGTTCAGACTGATCCCGATCAGCGCCTCGACATCCGCAACCTCCGGTTCCGCAAGACACGCCTGCTCCACTTTCGAAATCACGCCGTCGGTCACCTCCAGCGGCGTCCCGACGGGCATCTCCAGGTTGACCACGAAGATCTCGCTGTCCTCGCCGGCAAAGAAGGTGAAGTCGGCCCGCCGGCCCATCACCATACCCACCGAGATCAGCCAGATGCCCACGGCCGCAGCGAAGGTCACGTAGCGGTAGGTAATCAGCCGATCCAGCAGCCGCCCGAAGCCCGGCAGCACCCGCTCCTGCACGAAGCGATCTCGCCCCGCCTCATACCGCGCCAGAAGCGAACCGATCCGCCCCGGCTGCCGGGTCTCATCCTTCTTCAGACTGTGCCCCATGTGGGCCGGGAGAATCAGCAGCGACTCCGTCAGCGAGACCAGCAGCGCGCAGGCCACCACCGCCGGCAAGGCCCCCAGAAAGTCCCCGATCTGCCCCTCGACCAGCGCCAGCGGCACAAATGCCGCGATCGTCGTCATCACCGTCGCCACCACCGGCCAGGCGATCTCCGAGGCGCCGTTGATCGCTGCAGAAAGAGCCGGTTCCCCCGCTTCGTGCCGTGCCACGATGTTCTCAGCCACCACGATGGCATCATCGACCAGCAGGCCGATGACGATGATCAGCCCGAACATCGTCAGCAGGTTGAGCGTGTAATCCATCAGGGCCATGAAGGCCAGCGTTCCCAGCAGCGAAACGACCAGCCCCAGCATCACCCACAGCGCCACCCGCACGTTCAGCGCCAGCAGCAGGATCACAAAAACCAGGATCGATCCGTACATCGCATTGCGCGTCACCAGCGAGAGTCGTCCCTCGATGAAGCGTGCCAGATCGTTGTGCAGCACCAGGTCGCCCGGCGGAGGGTCGGGGTGCGACGCACCCATTTCATAGGCCTGCCGCCGCGCCGACTTCAGCAGCGCCGGCGGAGCCGGCTCCTCCCCCGTCTCCTCACCCCCCGCAACCGCCGCCTCATACTCCGAGAGCCGCCGCTCATACGACGAGCGCTTCATCCCGTTGACAAAGGCGTGCCACCGGTCTGCCAGGTGTGGCTCAAACCCCTCCTTGCCGGCCCGCCCCGCCGCGTACGCCCGCACCAGTTCCGCGATCTCAATCGCATCCCCCTCCCCGATGTTCAGCGCCGTCAGCCGCAGGGCCGGCTCGCCGTTCATCCGCTGGGCTATGTCGATGTCCTCAAAGGTATCGCGCACCGTCGCGACGTCGCCGACCCGGACGACGCCACCCTGGGGCGTCGAGAGAATCGGGATCTGCGCCACATCCAGCGCGGCCTCCTCGACGCCCATCGTCCGAACCCGGATCGAGGAGGTCCCCGTCCGCACCGTGCCGCCGGGAATCTCCGCCATCCACCGCGTCACCGCGTCCGACACCTGCGGCAGACTCAGCCCGTATTTCAGCAGCAACCCCGGATGCACCTCGACCCGGATCTCATCGGTCCGCGCCCCGGTCAGCAGCACATCACCCATCCCCGGCAGCAGCTTCATGTCATCCTGCATCTGCCGTGCTGCGCGCTTCAGTTCCGTCTCACCCGCATCGCCGTAGAGCGAGACCGCGATGATCGGAAAAATCGGCTCCAGTTTCGCCGTCGTAATCCGCTCCGAATCCTCGGGAAGGTCCTGCAGCGTCTCGATGGCCGATTCGATCTCATCGACAGCGCGATCGATGTCGCCGATGCCGTCCCGGAACTCCACAATCAGCGTCGCGATGCCCTCTGCGATCGTCGAGGTAATCTCATCGACTTCGTCGAGGTCTGCAATCTTGTCCTCGATCTTGCGGACCAGACTCTCCTCGATGTCTGATGGACTTGCCCCCGGATAGGGAACCGTCACCACCGCCGCCTCCGGAGTCAGGTCGGGAAACAACTCCCGTCGCAGGTTCACCCCGAAGATCAGCCCCGCGATGATGATCGCCCACATCAGCAGGTTGGCCGGCACCGGGTGCCGCACGCCAAAAGACGTCAACGTCAGGCGGCCGTGCTGCTCTGGAAGTCCCGGCTGGCTCACTCCCGCCTCCTTCAGGGTCCCGCACCGTCGGCCGCGCCCGACTCCACGCCCGCAACCAGCATCCCCGGCTGCAGCAACTCCACGTTGGAGAGAATCACGACGTCGCCGGCCCGCAGCGGCGTCGTTTCCGGCAGGACGACCCACTCCCGGTCATCAACGCCCAGACTCGGAAAGGTCGCCGACAGCGCGTAGTCGGTGCTCACCTCGATCCGCTCCACCCGCCCGTCTACCAGCCGAAGCAGCATCCGGTCCAGCAGGGCCCGGCGCGGCACCACCAGCGCCTCGCGCTGCGAGGCGCTGCGCACCTCTGCGCGCACAAACTGTCCCGGCATCAGCAGCGGCCGCGCCTCCGCATCCTGTTCGATCTCGACAAACATCAGCGCCGTCCGCGTCTGCTCCGGCGACTCCGGCGCGATGCGCGAAATCGCCCCCGTCCAGCACAACTCCGGATCGTTCTCCGCCGTCAGGCGAACCTCGTCGCCGGCCTCAAGCCACTGCTGCGCCGTGACCGGAAAGTTCACCGGCACTTCAATTCGCCGCTGATTCACCACGCGCGCCACCGCGGTCCCCGGGCCCAGGCGCTCGCCGGTGCGGATCATCACATCCTGAAGCACACCGTCGATCGGAGTCATAAGCAACGTCCGCTCCAGATCGCGCTGCGCCACCGCCAGCCGGGCCTCCTCGGCCTCCAGCGTTGACTCCAGCTGCCGACGCCGGGGACCGATCAGGTCGGCCTGCTCCTGCAGCGAGGCCACCAGCCGCTGCGCCGTGCGCCACTGCCCCCGCGTCCGGTCCACCTCCAGGTCCGTCGCCCCGCCACGGCCGCGACTGTCCACCGCTCGCTCATACTCCGCCTCCCAGACCGCCGCCTCCTCCTCGGCCAGTTCGACCTGCCGGGCCAGCCCCGCCGCGTTGACCGCCAGCGCCTCAAGCTGCGCCTCGATCAGGGCCACCTGCGCCTCGGCCATCTCCACCGCCCGGCGGTAATCCCGCGAATCCAGAATCGCGAGAATGTCCCCAGCCGCTACAGGCCGACCCGCCCGCATATCCGCCGGCAGATGCTCCACCACGGCCGTGATTTCGGCGGTGATGTCGGCCGTATCCATCGCCCGGGCCGTGCCGTAGCCCTCGAAACGGCGAGAGACCGTCACAGGTCGCAGCGTCAGGACGTATTCGCGGCGGGGCTCATCGAGGGCGGGGTTGCGCTGCACCTGCGGGGCGGTCCGGACCAGGATCGTCACAATGACGAGACTGATCACCACCAGGCCCAGCGCGACAATCGCCCGGGTGATGTAGGGCAGCAGGCGGAGGACCGGGCCGGACTTCATAACCCTCTGACTCCTCAGCGCCCATCTCACCGCCCTACTGAGAGGAGACCGCCCCCTCCTCGCCCCCGCACACCGGCTGATTTCGCCGATTGCAAAAGCAGATACGATAGGCCCGTGGCCCCTGACCCACCAGAGAATCGCACCCTCCGCCTCCCCGCATGGCCTCACGGGCACTTCATGGCGATGGCGCCGATGGACGGCCTGCTGCGAACGCTGGCCGAGGCGGGGTTCCGCGTGGGGCCGCGATACCTGCCCCGGCTGGCGGCGATGCTCGGGGCGTCGGCGCTCTCGACCGTCGTCACACTCCCGGAGCGGGTGGCCACGGCAGCGCTTCGGCCGGGGCGGCCGTGGGGCGAGGGCGACCCGGAGGTCGTGCTGGTGCTGGGCTACTACCGGTCGGGGACGACGCACCTGCACTACCTGCTGGCGTGCGACCCGGCCCTTGCGACGCCGCGCTGGGCGCAGGTGATGGCTCCGCAGGGCTTTGCCCTCTCCTGGGCATTGCTGCGCGTGTTCCTGATTCCCTTCATGGGGGCGACGAGGCCGCAGGATGACATGCGCTTCGGGCCGGAGTGGCCGGCTGAGGATGATTTCGCAACGTGCAACTGGGCGGGGGCCTCGGCGCAACCGGGCCGGATGGTCTTTCCGGAGGCGTTTGCGCGCTTTGCGCGGTACCACGATCTCTCCGGGCTGTCGGCGGCGGAGCGGGGGCGGTGGGAGCGGTGTCTCCGGGCCTTCTGCCGCAAGGTGGCGTGGACGGCTCCGGGGCGACAACTGCTCCTGAAGTCGCCGAGCCACACGGCCCGTCTCGAGGCGGTGCTTGATCTTTTCGGCGCGGATCGCGTCCGGTGCGTTCATGTGATTCGTGATCCCCGGGCGGTGATCGCCTCGAACATTGCACTGATCGAGAAGGCGCTCTCGCTCTACGGCCTGCAGGACCCGCCCGCGCGGGAGGTGATCGAGGCGCGCATCGTCTCCGAATATGAGGCGACCGTGCAGGCCTGCGCGCGCGCCCGTGCGCGGCTGGGAGATGGACGCTTCACCGAGGTGCGGCACGAGGACGTCGCAGCCGACCCGCATGGCTCTCTGGCGAAGATTTACGGGGATCTTGGGCTGGTTGCGGGAGCGGGGCGAGATCGGAATCTCGATGAGTATCTCAACTCGGTGCGGGAATATCGCGCGCGCACGGATCGTGCGGCGATCCGGTTGAGCGATGCGTCAGAGGCGGCAGCGCAGCGGATTGCGGAGGCGACGGCGTGGGAGCCGCGCCGTGCGCCGGCTGCGGAACGTCCGACGCCGCGTGAGGCGGGGGCGGGGCGGCGGTGGCCGGCGTGGGTGCTTCCGGCTGTTGCGGCTGCGGGATGGGCGGGGTTGTGGGTCGGCATTGCAATCGTGACGCGGAACCGGCACGACTGGCTGATCTGGCCGGGCGGCGTGGCGATCGGCCTTGCGGCGTGGCTGGCCGTGCGCATGGGCGGCGCGGGCCGGGGGCGGGCGGCTGTGGGCGTGTGGGCGGCGGCGCTGACGGCGGCGGTGCTGCTGGCGACGGCGTGGCCGAACTCCCGCTACACCTATTACGCGAAGGCGGAGCATCCTGCGGCCGAGCACGTGTGGGAGACGACGCGGCAGGAGCTGACGAACCCGGCGACACTCTTCTGGGCGGCGATGGGGATGGTGACGGCGTGGCGCTTCGGATCGCGGGACGCCACGAGGGCGCCGGGGACGGGGCGGCTGGGGTGGTAGGGGCGGCTATCCTTGCGGCCCATTGACCCGGCGATGCAGGCATTGCTCATGGAACGACCGAAGCACATCGACATCCGCAAGGACCAGGGCATGACCGTCACCTGGCCGGACGGGACGGTCTCGACGTATCCGATCGTGCATCTGCGGCGGTGGTCGCCCTCGGCAGAGGCGCGGCAGATGCGGGAGGAACTGGCAAAAAACCCGCTGGCGGTGCTGCCGGCCTCATCGGCGGATGCAGGGCCGTTGCGGATTGAGGATGCGAAGTTCGTGGGCAATTACGCGATTCAACTCTTCTTCTCAGACGGGCACAGCACGGGGATTTATTCGTGGGAGTATCTTCGGGAGATTGATCCGCAGCGGCCGGCGCCGCGCGATGCGGATGCAAGGTTGCCGCATGAGCGGGGCGGGGGGGCGGGGCGATGACGACGAACTATCTCGGTGCGGCGGTTCCGCCCGATCCGCAGCCCGATCCTTCAGCGCGATTTGACCTCGGGGCGTTCGGGATCGATCCCCTGCCGCCGGCGCCGTTTTTCCTTCGGCTGCATATCGGAGAGGCGCACATCGGGCAGGTGATCCGGCACGTGCCGAACACGGAGTACGTGCGCTGGCTGGAGGCGATGGCGGTGGCGCACTCGGCCTCGCTGGGGTACACCGCGAAATGGCATCATCAGCGGGGGATTCTGTGGTTTGTCCGCCGACATGAGATTGATTACCTCGCGGAGGTCTTTGAGGGTGATGTGCTTTCGATGGCGACCTGGGTGGCGGGGATGGAGAAGGCACGCTCACACCGGCGGTATCTGATCGTCCGGCCGGGCGACGGGACGGTGATCTGTCGCGGGGAGACGGTGTGGGT
>CAZPFK010000034.1:17700-29997 GCA_964585855.1 uncultured Vicinamibacteraceae bacterium | reverse complement strand
TCCTCAAGGAGCGGGGCTGCATCATCCCCGCCCGGGAGCGCAAGCACATCGCCGCCAGCGACTTCGTCTACGAGGATGCCCTGATCGAGTACCACGCCCTGCGGGAGGGTGCGCCCGGGTCCAGCCCGTAGCCTCGCCGTCACCGATTCAACCTCTCCCCCGACGCCTCGGCACATGCCGAGGCGTTGGTGCGGTGTGATCAGGCGCTTGGCACCCGCTCCGCCTTCTTCCCCGCAAACGCCTCCCACCGCTGCACGATCACATCGCAATACGCCGGGTCGAGCTCCATCAGGAATGACCGCCTGCCCATCTGCTCCGCCGCGATCAGCGTTGAACCAGAGCCACCGAAGAGGTCCAGCACATGCTCCCCGCCCTGTGAGGAGTACTCAATTGCACGGCGGGCCAGTTCCACCGGCTTCCCCGTCAGGTGCACCATGCTCTGCGGGTTGACCTTCTTGACACTCCAGGTGTCGCTGACGTTGGCCGGGCCGATGAAGCGGTGTACTGCGCCTGATCTCCATCCGTAGAACGCCCATTCATGGTTCCCCATGTAGTCCTTGCGGCGGACAACCTCGTGAAGGACGTCGGGTTTCAATCCTGCCTCCAGCATGAAATCGGTCACTCCTTAGGGATGGTGCACGTCGATGCTAACGGGTTTGACATGCGGACAAGTGACTCCCTGATGTCGTATAACCCTGATCATCAAACCAACGGCTTCGAACCCAGCGCAACACCGGGCATCTTGCTGCCGGAGGATTTGCGCGTGCTCTCGTTCAATCGACGTGTGTTCCCCGCGTTTACCCTCGATCCGGAGCACGACTTCCCGCCCGACTATTCGTCGATCCCAACCATCTCGCTGCTGGGGCAGATGTCACTGCCGGGCAAGTGCAAATACACCGGGAACTGGAACGGCGAGTAAACACTCGCGACAAACCTCAGGCAGTGTCGCCCTAGCTTGATGGGCTCCAAAGTGGCCCCCATAGCCCGGTATTCTCCGTACTCGCCTTGGGTACGGCGGCGAGGTGCGCTTCGAGCAAGGATCGCATCGACTCACTGTCGTCGTCAGCGTGCACAAGGACACTCGAAGCTGCCGATCGTGAAAAGCGGCGGTTGAGGTCGTCCACGATGTGCTGGCTTGCTTCCGTTGATTCCACGAAGTCCAGGTCGTATCCGCCGCCCATTCCTGGACCGGCTAGAAAGACCTTCCGGGGCGTCATCGGGTACGCGAGGAGCCAGGTCGAGTTGTGGACGCTGCCCTCGATGAGGATCGTCGAGTCTGGCCGGACGAACCCAGAGCCCGCGGGAGCTCGCAGGATGGTCCAGGTCCGCGGCGCAATCAGCTTGTGAAACCGCGCATAGACGTCGTTGTTTGTGAACAGCGTTTCGTACGCGGCCTTAAGCGCACCGGGTGTTAATGGGTAGTCCGGGGCGATGTCCGGAAGGATGCGCTTTGTGTTCTCGGTCAACTGCCGCATGAACGCGGGCGTTCGGAGCATCTGGGCAATGAGGAATGCGATCCAACGCCTCTTATCGAGGTTGGTCAACGGTCGTATGGCGAGCAGCTTGTCTCGCGATTGAGTCCCGTCATCATCGACGAGCGCTAGATATCGTTCGAGTTTGAGCGAGTAGAGGAACTGCTCGCGCCCCCAAGAGCGGTAGCTCATGTCCCGTGATCTGAGTGTGCCGTCCGGGTTGCGGGTGATTGCCCTAACTTGGTTCTGAGAGCCTGAGGCCCAAGGTTTGTTGCTGGACGCGGGGCTGTAGTGGTTGCTGCGGACCCCGGGTGCCTTCTTGGTTTGCCTCGGCTTGGATACGGGCTTGGGCTGGTCATGCGAGCTGTCGGGCGCGACGAGCAGGGGCCACTTGGCACGCCACTTCAGCACGAGCGAGGTCCAGACTTCTGCAAGGTTCTTAGCCGTATTCTCGATGCGTTCGTGTCCGAGCTGCGATTCCACGGCGGCGCGTTCCTTCATCGCGTCAATGTCCGCAGCCGCCGCGTCGTCACCGAGCTTCTTCGTGAGCATCTGCTCCGACAGAAAGTGGAGCATCCTGGCCATCTCATAGATGGCGTCGGTGCGGGCCTCGATGTGCAGTGCAGGGTCGACCGCTTCGTCGCTGATCTCGGTCATCCTTGTGATAATGCGGTCCAGTTCATCAGACCAAGTGTCGGCGATCTGCCGGGCCTCACGCTCCGAGAGGTGCGGGCAACGCGAGCGCAGCCGGTCGTAGAATAACCCGTCTTCTTGCGCTCGGGGCTGGATGGCATGAACGTCCATCACGCGATGATCATAGTCGTCGTTATCGCGTGCGTTTGCTCGAGTCCCTGTACCTGCCGTCTGAGACCGTCACCGCTGTGTTGATGTGAGCGGTTCAACTGGCGGCACTTGAGCAATGCGGTGAGCGAACGTCATAGAACCGGCGCATAAGTGCCTTCAAAGGCGGCGATTACGCGCCGTCCTCACGGCAATCGGGGCGACTGGTACTCGATTGAACCACGCATCCTGGCCGTGGGCCGGTTTGTCGAGGCGTTCATCGGGCCTGCACAGCCGCATCTCTCAGCCGTGGCCGATCTTGCGCGCCGCACGGCGAAACGCTCCGGTTCAGCGGCGAGCCGCACAACGGACCGTCCGCTGCAACCGGTTGTTATGCGGTCCTCCGTCGCGTCGTTCATCTACTCGCTTCGCTCAACCAGCCGTTTCAGGTCAAGTCCCATGCCAAAGAAGTTGGGTCGCAGAAGCAGGCTATTGAAGAACCGTCGAATGATGCCGACTCGTTTCGCCTCCTGGAATGCCGGTTTGTTTGTAAGCAACGCATCAACTGACGCGGCTAGTTCGTCTGGTGGATACTCTGCCTTCCTAGCGAGGAACACGTTGGGCGTTTGAGCCACGACAGCCTTCACCTCTTCGAGAACATTGCTGATGTTGACATTCGTGATAATTAGAATCGGCGCTTCACGATCAAGCTGTCGAATGTCGTGAACCAGTAGCAAGCCAGTGAGAAGACCACCTCTCGTTTGCGACACTGAGTATGCCCCGCGTGGCGGCATCATCAAATCCGTCACGAAGAGCCCGAACGTACTCTTCGCTTGACGTGCCCGCGTCAAGAACGACGCGGGGGACTTGAAATGCTCAACCGCGTAGCCCCGTGCTTCCAACGCCAGCTGGTAGTAGACTGCATGTGCCGTCTCGTCGTCAATCAGCGCGATTGCGGTCTTCATGTGACACCCTCATTCTTCAGAGTCGACGGGATGTGCATGCTGACGACGGTAATGCCGCCCGGCTCTACGCCGATGGTGAGCGTTCCGAGGTGCCAGCGAACTACCGCATTGGCAGTCCACAGGCCGATACCTAGACCTGCTGGGCACATTGCAGCCGCCTCGCCACGGCGACCAAGTGCAAAATCGCCATCTGTCGGCGGAGGAATGGCGCTATTGTTAAACACCTTGAGCAATATTGAACCGTCATTCGGGAGGTCCAAGTTCACGCGCACGACGCTTTCGAACCGCGAGTACTTGAGAGCGTTGTCGATAACATTCGCAAGAGCAATTGTAAACAACCGAGAATCCACCCGATACATTGACCGGATGCCGTGACCGTGAAGATCACAACGTAACTCCAGTCCTTTGGCTGTGGCATCGTACGCGAATCCGTCCACGACGCGACGAATGACCCCAGCGAGGTCGGACGCAGCTTGCCGCCGAATCTCGGTGGGACCTCTTTGCCTCTTCAGAATGCGTAGGTTGTCGAGGTATCTGAGGCCACGAACTGCAACGGACTCAATCAACGTTGCCTCTGCCTTTGAGACGCCCCGCCCCTCAGCAGAACGGGAGTAGGAGGCGATATCGCGTAGCTGGCACAGCAACGAGGTCAGCTCATGAACGGCCATGAGCGCCAGGCGGTCGTTGTCGACGGTCGTGCCGTAGTGCGCCTTGCCCAACGATGCGGGACGAATTTGGTGCGTCGCCGGTTCGTCAGCCAAAGTTGGCTTGTCGAGATCTCCTTCCGCTGGCAGTATCGCGGATAGGCCATTTTCTACGTCGAGCCCATAGGCAGCGGCCAGCCTAGCGATGTGAACGCCGAAGACACCCCGGAGCTCCCCCAAGGCACCATTGAACTCCCAGCTCGCCCATTGCCCCGTGTAGGTGCCGTACCGTACGATGTCGGGTCGCACACCAACGGTATTCATGAACTTGCCACAGGCTGCCCGGAGAGCACGCAGAGAGTCCGCGAGGTCGGCATCAGCTCTCAATCCCTGGAGTTCGATTGTAAGGAAGCCCCGGATCTCTACAATGGATCGCAGACAGTGGTCCGGCACATCTATCTCAGATGGCGCGTAGAGGACACGCCGGTCCTCAAGGAACGTTATGATACGCCGAGCGACCTGAATGTGAGACTCAGGAGGGTTCCAGGACACTCCGAACACCGGAGTGGTCAACCCTGTCAGACGCGCCATGATCTCCCTGAATTGCACCGGCGACACCTATCCGCATAACGATTGAACTCAGCGGCAGACTGCCGGCGCCCGGCAGCATCCACGGTGGCATTTTACCGGCCGGGATGCTCCCGTCGCGCGACAGGTATCCCCACAGGCATCGACCCGCTCCGGCGCCAGCAGCCGAGTCCCGTGCATCGCCAGGATGTCAAAGAGGCGCTTCACCAGGCCGTTGAGGTCAGTCACCCGTCCCCGGCCGATGCCGATGGGCAGCTCGTAGCGCTGCGCCATCTCGTTGAGGACCTTGGGCTGCCGCTCGGCCAGGGCGCACAGCTCCGTCTTGGTCACCGTCGCGAAGGCGCGCTGGCGGTCGCGCGCCTCCCGGGCACGGCGGTAGCGCTCGATGGCCCGGCGCTCTGCATCGGTAGGTGTCTCGCCACGTGCCTGCTTGCCCAGGGCGCTGCGCGCCAGTGACAGCACCGAGGCCGGCACCAGCGCTTCATCGGAGGTGGTCGGGCCGGGGACCGGCACCTCCGCACGCGGCCGCTTCCTGCTGCTCATCGCGTGCCTCCATGCTTCCCCACATGCCCCGACGATCCCGGCGACCCCGCCCGCCGTTCCCCTCCCGCCCTGATCGCCCACGTTCGGCCCTGTCGCGAACCTCGACGGCTCCGCCCCGGACCCCGCCTCGCCCCCGCCCTCCCCGCCCCGTGGCCACCGTCGCGGACACGGGCTGGCCTGGGGTCGATGCGCTGCGTTACTTACTTGCAAAAATACCTTGTCGTGTGTGTTTCTGTCGTGCGATTGCGACCCACCGCGCCCCCCGGGCCCCCCAGGGAGGAACCGCCATAATGGCAGGCAGGGTCGGGCGTTCGCATGCACGCAACCACGGGCATCGCGGCGATCTTCATCTGTCAGGTCGAGGGTCATATTACATGGCGGTCACGATGCATCCTTCCTGGCAGGTCGGGCATCCGGGATCACCCCGATGGCGCCTGTCATGATCTAATATACGCATCAGATCAACGAATGGAAGCGGTTTGTAATGATGCGGAATGCAACGTTCGAACGCAGTGCGCGATGATGCGCATCAACACACCTCAGCGCCATGGGATGCGATGAAAAGTTGTTTTCGGCAATCTTCCAGAATGCGCAGACGGCCGTGACTCGACGCGATGCCCGGGCGATGACATGAGGAATGATGCCGTATCCAGGGGTCTGCGCGCATGTATGCGCTGGCTCTCTGTGGCAGGCGCCAGCCCGGCCCGCATCCGGTTCAGCATCTGATTCCTGTCCTGTGAGGTTCGGAAGCGCAGCGGCTCTAGGCGTTGCCGACGTTGCTTCGCCTCAGGGAGCAGCAGCGCTGAGAACCGCCCGGCCGGCCTGGCTGTTCCCCGCCGGCGGATGGGATCCGGAAATCGTTTCATGCACACCCCCTTAAGGGGTGATGCTTGCATGAATAGAAACACCCCCGATTCTGACTCAGGAATGAGGATTTTTCGGGGTTTCGGGCAAGCGGTTTTCCGCCTTGCCCGAAACGACCCCGGGTCTGGTTTCTGTGCAAACCCCTCTTGCACGAATTGATCCGGCCACCCCGACTGCCCATCGGTCATCGTCGCAGGCAAATCCGCGTTCTGACGCTGGAAACGAGGATTTGGCGGGGTCTGGCAGGCTTCGCGCGGCTCTCTCATTTCTATTCCTGCAGACACTCTCTCTTAAGAGCGGACAGGAAATGAATTCCCCGGGCTATGGCGCACCAGGCGGGCACCAGAAGGTGTAGGGGCTGCCGCGCTTGCCAGTGCCATTGCGGTGGATCCAGCCCTCGCCGACGGCAGATGCGAGATCGTTCTTGATCGTCCGCCGGCTGGGGGCAGGGCGGTGCTGTTCCTGCCACGCATTGTGGACATCCTCGACGGAGAGACCCGGTGCCGATGTGGGCAGCAGCTCGCGGAGGAGGTCGAGTCGTCCGGCACGCGTGATCTGCGCCCTTGTGCCCAGGGCGGTGAAGGTGTACGACTCAGTGTTGTAGGACACGACCAACTCCGCCGGCGTCTCATCGAAGCGTGCCTGTCCCTTGAGATGTCGCATCCCATCGTCCGGGCCGTCGCGGTCGCAGTGTTCCAGGTCGATGATGATGTCCACGAAGCCTGTCAGTGCATTGGATCCGCGGGCGGCGTTGCCGTGGGTTCCGCCGCTCTTGCGGGCGTGATGGGAGATGAGCACGGCGGCCCCGGCTTCGGTGATCCGCTGCAGCGGGGTCAGGGCCGTCACAACCTCGCCGGCATCATTCTCATTCTCGCACGGCCACAGGTTGGCCAGCGTGTCAATGATGACTAGGTCGTAACGGTCGTTGGCGACCGCTGCCGCGATGCGGTCGATGAGATCCAGCCATTGCATCATCGATGGCCGTCCCTTGAAGGGGCGGCTGATCAGGAAGACATCCGCCGGGAGCCCGAAGTCGTCACGGCGGCGTCGCCACAGCGTGGTGGACTCCTCCGAGATGACCAGCGAGCGGGCCTTCGGCGTCAGCTCCCGGCCGATGAAGCTGTCGCCGGCGTCCAGCCCTGCCAGCAGGGCGGCCAGCAGCGTCGTCTTGCCGGCCTTGGGATAGCTGACCAGAAGCGTGACCGAGCCTCGGGCCAGGTAGCCGTTGCAGATCCACTCAACGCATTCCATCTCATCCAGGTCGGCCAGCGACCGGCAGCGGTACTTCGACAAAGAGTCTCCGGGAGCGGGGCTCTCGGTAATCGCGTGCATGGCCGCCACACGCTCTCGCACCGTCGTGTAGTCGCCGACGCGGATCGCTTCCTGCGCATAGTACAGATGGTCAATCAGCTCTCGCATCCTGCTCGTGTTGATCATGGACCTGACATAGGCGACATTGAAATCAGGGTTACAGATCGGCATCGATGCGAGTTCATGCAGCCATTCGGTTCCCCCAGCCTCCTCGAGTTGACCCTGGCGGGAAAGCTCGGCTTCGAGCAACGCGACATCCACGGCCCCATGTTCGTCATAGACACGCCCGATGGCTTCATAGACCACGGCGTTCCGCGGCGACGAGAACATGACGGGCTGGATCTGGTCCAGCGTCCATTCGAGACAGCGACCGGCGATCAGGTGAATCAGCAACTGCTTCTCAATCAAGGGTGCCCTGGGAAGCGTTGCGGCATCCTGCGCCTGGCCGTTGGATTGGACAGAGTCTTGTTCCATGAGTAATCTCTGGGCGCATGCTACCACACCGAGTTCGCCGTGCAACCGGATCACTGGCCCGACATTAGAGCAAAACAACGTCATGCGCCGTGGCGCAACGAAGTGCGTGGCAGAGCGTCAAAGAAAGTTTTAGATTTCTGTCCTAACAACGGAACATACGTCCAACCGCTGGGGTTGCCGCTGGGGTTAGATGTTAGAAGGCCGAGACTATGGCAATCTACGATACTTATAAACGCCCGAGCGGGCCTTCCAAGCTGAATGTCGAGGGTTCGAGTCCCTTCGCCCGCTTTGTGCGCCTTGTGCCCTTCAGGCCCCCGCCAGGCAGCGACACGCGGCAACGACGGACCTCCGTCCAGTGCCGGCTCCTTGTGCTTTGGGTCGCCGTCGGCGCCATCGGCGTTTTGGCCGCGCCGGCCGCGCCAGTCTGGGCACAATCGGGCGGTCCGGCCGGTCCGGGTGTCGATCCTGCCGTCGTCGAGAGGGTCCGGCAGGCGATCGCGACCATCGAGTTATTCAAGGTTGGCTCTGTTACCGAGTCTGCATACGAGCAGGCTGACCGAGTGTTACTCGATCATGCCGATGTGGCGCTCTCGCTCCTGGTGCCGAGACTCAGCGAGCCCGAGGCCTCTCTGATTGAAGTCTTGATTGAGGATCTGCTCGATGCAGGGGGCGACGTGACGGTGCTGCGGCCTCCGCTGACCGGCCGGGATGCCACAGCACGCATCAATGCTCTTGACATTGCGTCTGACATCGATGTGTCAATCGAGCCGCTGCTTTCTGAGATCATCGGGTGCATCAACGACCCCGAGCTTTTCGTGCGGGCCGAGACGTCTCTGGTTCTCAAGGAGCTTCTTCCGACGCTTGATGATCCGAAGCGCACCCGTGCACAGTCGGAGCTTGAAGCGATGCTGGTCCGGATGCCTGAGAATGAGTACATCCCAGGCCTGTTGGAGATGCTCAATGAGCCGTGGTGGCTCCGTTGGCGCCTGAAGATTGCCCTTTCTCTTGTGGGGGTTGCATTGCTGGGGGCCATGGTCGCCGTGTGGTCTCAACGCAGACGCAGTTCAGGACGATTAACGTGAATCCGATTGGAATGCAGGGCCTTCAGAAGTGATCGAACGGATGCCGACGCGGGAGAAGCGCGTTCGCGATTCCTGCCGGCGGAGCATTACTGGACTTGTCCGTCCGGAGATGCTTCCTATTCTTTGCAGAGGAGGCCGATGCTCTCGACGACGACCGAATACGCGCTTCGGATCATGATCGCCCTGACGGAGGTTCAGGGTGAGCCGATGACCAGCGAGGAGGTGGCGCTGCGGACGTCGGTGTCTTCTGACTACGCCGTCAAAGTGCTCCAGCAGATGGCCCGTGCGAAGATGGTCATCGCTCAGCGCGGCCGACGGGGCGGGTTTCGTCTTGCCTGCGACCCGACGCGCACGACGCTGCTGGATGTCGTCAACGTGATAGAGCCGATCGAGCGGATCAAGACCTGCCCGCTTGGGAGAACACCGCCGCGCTCCCGTCTCTGCTCGCTGCACAGCCGGATCGACAATGCCATCGCGACGCTTCAGCAGGAGCTGGGGTCGCTGACGCTCCATGATGTGACAACCGATGATGACCGGCGGGCGCTGTGTCCGCGGGAGACCTCGGCTGTGCTCTCGGTTTCAGCGACACGGAAGAGCAGGCGGAAGTAGTCCGCAGAACGGCTCCGTCAGCTGTTCCTGGATCGACCCAGCAAAGTGGATAGACTTGTCCGATATAGGTGCGGGCGGGCGGCCCGGGAGGATTCTCATGAACGTGGCAATCATCCATGACAGCCGGACGGGAACGACGCGTGCAGCGGCCGAGGCGATGGCGGCGGTTCTTCGAGCTTGTGAGCACGAGGTGACGGTGCAGTCGGTGCACGAGGCCGATCCCGAGCAGGCGGCGCAGGCCGATGCGCTGTGCATCGGATCGTGGACGCAGGGGTTGTTTTTTGTCCTGCAGCACCCGACGGCGGCGACGCTGGAATTCATCGATCGCCTGCCGTCGCTGCGCGGCAAGCCGGCTGCTGTCTTCTGCACCTACAAGACGTCGCCGGGCGGTCTGCTGCGAATGTTGAGCAGCCGGCTGTCGGCACGTGGCGCAGTTGTGACCGGGCAGTTCAAGTCGCGCGGCCCGAAGGCGGGCGAGGGGTTTACAGCCTGGGTTCAGAGTCTGACACCGGCGCGCACCGAGGCGGCCTGACCGGAACCCGGCATGGAGGATCATCAGACGCCGCGCTGGAACTGCTCCTGCGCCCACTGCCACGCAGCGACTGTGCGGGGGAAACCGCAGGTGTTCATCGCCAGCAGCACCGCCTGTTCGATCTCCTCCTTCGTCGCGCCGTGCTGGAGGGCGCGGCGAACGTGGCTGCGCAGGGCCGACTCAAGCCCGGCCCCGATGCAGATGCCGATCTTGACCAGTTCACACTGTTTCGGCGAGAGCGGTCCGTAGCCCTCGACGGCTCGAGCGACCTCTTCGTGCGCGCGGCCGAGTTCGGGGTATCGGTGGATGAAGTCCTTGAACGTCTGCGGCAGCTTGCCTTCGGGGTCGGGTGAGGGGTTCGTGGCGGACATGATCAGCCTCCGATGCGGGTCATGGTGCCGATGCCGACGGCCGGATTGACGGGCGCCTTTCGCTCCAGGGCGGCGCTCTGGATCTCGTCGAGGCGCTTCGGATCGTATGCCGGGCAGAGAGCGGGTCGGATGGATGGTGCCGGGCCATCCATCCGGAACAGGGAAACATCCCTGATTCGAATGTGGGCCGCTGGATTCTGATGATTTGTCACTTGTCAATGCGGGGGATGTGAGCGATAATCAGATAAAAGTGGAGTAGTTCATCCGGATTTATCCGGTCCAGGGCAGGAGCCGACCCATGTCCGATGCGAGAGCCGTTCCCCGATACGTCGTCCTTGGCGGGTGTGCAGTAGCAGCGGTGGGTCTCGCAGGATGGATGATGCAGACCCCGCCGGAGTCGAGCGCAGCGGTGGTCACACTGAACGCTGCGGCAACGACCACCGTGGACCAGCCGGTCCAGTCCGACCGCGTTGCAGCCCTCTTCGCCAATCAGTGCGCGATGTGTCACGGTCCAACGGGGGCAGGCGACGGCCCGGCCGCGTACCTGCTCTCGCCCCGGCCCAGGGACTTCACGACCGGCATCTTCCGCTTCAAGTCGACGCTGGAACCGCAGCCGCCGACGCTTGACGACCTCACCCGGACGATCTCCAACGGCATCGCCCGGACGGGAATGCCCGGGTTCGGCGGCGTCCTTACCGATGCGGAAGTCGCAGCGCTGGCAGAGTACGTGCTGAAGCTCGGCGGGATCACGCCGGATGCAGCCGCTGCGGTTCCGATTTCGATTCCGAAACGCCCGAACTTCGATGATGCATTCGTGGAGGCGGGCAGGCGTGTCTACGTGACGATGGGGTGCGGGTTGTGTCACGGTGAGACCGGAAGGGGCGATGGACCCTCATCGTCCACCCTCGTTGACGCCAACGGCTACCCGTTGCCGCCGGCCGACTTCACGACCGGCGTGTTCAAGGCGGGATCGACGCCGGAAGACCTCTACCGCACGCTGATGGTGGGGGTGCCCGGTACACCGATGCCGTCGTACAAGGATGCGCTTGAAGCGAACATTCCGATCGAGGGAGTCGGCACAGAGACGGATCGGGCCTGGGCGATTGTGGCTTATCTCGAGAGTCTGCAGCAACCGCGTGAGCGGGAGGGCGTCCGCTCCGACGCCGTAATCCACGCGAATCGCGCCTCGTTCGACTCGCTCTTGAGCGATCCTTTCAGATCGGCCTGGGACTCGCAGTCATGGACACCCATCTCAGTCCAGCCCCTCTGGCAGCGGAAGGTCGCGGCCCGGGCTGTCGAGGTGAGAGCCTTCCGTGATGACCGTCGGGTGATGATCTGCCTGGAGTGGCCCGATCCGACCTTCGACGCCGAGGAGACGATGTCTCGCGCGACTGACGGCTCGGCCCTGATGTTCAGTCTCAGCAATGAGCCGGTCTCGCTGACGATGGGGCTGCTCGGCTCGGGTTCGCAGGAGCCGCTGGTAAACCTGTGGCACTGGAAGGCGAGTCGCCAGGTGGATGCCGATGAGGGTCGGCGCCGGGATGGGCTGGATGATGCAGACCCCTCGGCCGACCTGTACATGTTCAAGTCGGGCGATCCGGTGGCAGGCGGCCTGGAGGAACACGATGAGACGTTCATCACGGCCGCAGCGGTGGGCAACGTCGCTGCCGATCCGCGTCTGATGCTTCGACCCGTGCTCGAATCCAACGCGGCGGGCTTCAGCACGATGACGCCCCAGCCGGTCGAGCAGCAGCATGTAGAGGGCAGGGGAGAGTGGTCAGATGGGAAGTGGCGGGTTGTTTTCGTGCGTGATCTTGAGGGCGGGGAGGATGATGCGGACTTCGGCATCCGTCGCGTTCCCTTCTGCATCGCGATCTGGGATGGCAGCGCGTCGGACCGCAACGGCACGAAGCTGATCTCCGGATGGCACTGGCTGGAGCTCGATGAGTAGTTGCAGCGCAGGGAATCGTCGGCCCTGAACTTCCATTGTGCGAGAGTGACCCATGAACGACAATCACGACAATCACGACAATCACGACAAGCGCTGCCTTCTCAACGGTGA
>CAZPFK010000034.1:0-17600 GCA_964585855.1 uncultured Vicinamibacteraceae bacterium | reverse complement strand
ACGACAATCACGACAATCACGACAATCACGACAAGCGCTGCCTTCTCAACGGTGATCGCACAAACGGCGGCGGCGTCTCGCGTCGCCACTTCCTCGGATTCCTCGGCGCCGCAGGCGCATCAGTGTTCGCGTTGTCTGATGCGCTGGCCGGCCTGGTGCCGGTCTTCGGTGTTGAAAACCCGCTGGACTTCTACCCCGCCCGGGACTGGGAGCGGGTCTATCGGGATCAGTACGCCTACGACCGCACATTCACGTGGGTCTGCGCCCCCAATGACACGCACATGTGCCGCATGCGCGCCTTTGTGCGAAACGGCGTGCTCATCCGCTCAGAGCAGAACTACGACTGCCACCGTTACGGCGACTCCTACGGCAACAAGACCAGTCCCGCGTGGCATCCGAGGGGCTGCCCCAAGGGCTTCACGTTTCAGCGGCGCGTCTACGGACCGTATCGCGCCAAGGGTCCGGTCATCCGCAAGGGGTGGAAACAGTGGGCCGATGATGGATTCCCGAGTCTCTCCGATCGTCCGGAGTTGCGGTCCACGTATCGCTTCGATGACCGCGGCAACGACGAGTTCGTCCGTGTCTCATGGGATGAAGCGGCACGGTATTGTGCCCTGGGCCTGAGGGCGGTCTCGGAAACCTACAGCGGCGACGACGGCAAGCGCCGCCTCCTGGCCGACGGCTATGACACGGATCTGCTGCATCACTGGCACGGCTCCGGCGTGACGACGATCAAGATGGGCTCCAACCTGCCCATTCACGGCCTGGTCGGGAAGTTCGGCATCTACCGCTTCGGCAACATGCTGGGGCTGCTGGACCACCACGTGCGCGGAGTCGATCCCGAACACGCTCTGGGCGCCCGCGCCTGGAACGAGTACACCTGGCGCGGTGATCAGGCGCCTGGCACGCCCTATGCGACCGGGCTGCAGACCTCCGACATGGACTTCAGTGATCTTCGCTTCTCCAAGTTCATCCTGATGATCGGGAAGAACCTGGTGGAGAACAAGATGGCTGAATCGCACTGGTTCATCGAAGCGATGGAGCGCGGCGCAAAGATCGTCAACGTCTCTCCGGATTACGCCGCACCCTCAGCCAAGAGCGATTACTGGATCGGGGTGCGGCCCGGGCTGAGCGATCTGGCGCTGGTGCTTGGCGTGCTGAAGATCATCATCGACAACCGCTGGCACGATGCGGACTTCACAAAGCGCTTCACCGACATGCCCCTGCTGGTCCGCACGGACACGCTCAGGCGCCTCCGTCCACAGGACGTCTTCCCCGGCTACGTCAACAAGGACATCAGCAGCGGTCCCTCATTCAAGCGCCACGGGCTCACGGCCGAGCAGCGCGAGATCATCGGCGACTTCTGCATGTGGGATGCGCAGGCAGGGAAGGTCGCGGCCGTTTCGCGTGACGAAGTGGGGGACCACC
Source organism: uncultured Vicinamibacteraceae bacterium (assembly GCA_964585855.1). Lineage (GTDB taxonomy): Bacteria > Planctomycetota > Phycisphaerae > Phycisphaerales > UBA5793 > CAZPFK01. The sequence continues at coordinate 16,172 of CAZPFK010000034.1, read as the reverse complement.
TGACGATCGACCCGGCACTGGAGGGCACGTTCACCGTCAGAACTGTGGACGGTGAAGAGATCGAGGTGATGCCCGTCTTCGAGATGCACCGCCGCCACCTGAAGGACTACGACGTCCAGACCGTCGCCGAGATCACCGGCGCCGACGCAGCGCTGATCGAGCGGCTGGCAAAGGACCTGGCGACGATCAAGCCTGCGGCGATTCACTTCGGCGAGGGCATCAATCACTACTTCCACGCCACGCTGCACAACCGGGCCTGCTTTGTCCTCATGGCGATCACCGGGAACATCGGAAAGCACGGCGCCGGCGTCTTCTCCTGGGCGGGCAACTACAAGGGCGCCATCCTTCAGGCCAGCGCTGAGGCGGGGCCCGGCGTCGGCGTCTACACCTATGAAGACCCCTTCAGGCCGGTGCTCGATGAGAGCGCCACGCTTACCGGGAAGAACCTGCGCCACTGCATGCACCACGAGGAGCCCTCCTACTGGGCCTACGGCGAGCGCATCCTCAAGGTAAAGACGCCCGAAGGCGAGAAGCGCTTCACCGGCGATACGCACCTGCCGACGCCGACGAAGGCCTTCTGGTACAACAATGCGAACTTCCTCAATCAGGCCAAGTGGATCTACGACATCATCGTCAACGTGCTGCCCAAGGTCGACCTGATCATCGACCAGCAGATCGAGTGGACCGGCTCAGCCGAGTACTCCGACATCGTCTTCCCCGTGAACTCGTGGGCGGAGTTTGAGGATGTCGAGCTGGGCGGCTCGTGCTCCAACCCCTTCATCCAGGTCTGGGGCGGGGATGGGATCAGGCCGGTGCACGACAGCCGCGACGATGCGGTGGTCTTCGCGGAAGTGGCCCGGGCGCTCAGCGATGTCACCGGCGACCGCCGCTTCGCCGACATGTGGAAGTATGTGCTCGAGAAGAAGAACCGCGTCTACATCCAGCGCGTGCTCAACTCCTGTAACACCACCATCGGCAGGGACGGACCCTACCAGCTTGACCGCATCATGCGCGGCGACTACGGGGGGGAGCCGGGTGTCGCGATGTTCCTCTTCAGGACCTACCCGCGCGTCGCCTTCTACGAGCAGGTGCATGACAGTCTGCCCTTCTATACCGACTGCGGCCGTGTCGCCGCCTACTGCGATCTGCCCGAGGCGCTCGATTGTGGAGAGAACCTCGTCGTCCACCGCGAATCCGTTGAGGCAACGCCGTATCTGCCCAACGTCATCGTCTCGACGAGTGAGTACATCAAACCCCGGGATTACGGCATACCGCTGACTGAGATGGACCCGGACCTGCGCCAGGTGCGCAACGTCAAGATGCCGTGGTCACAGGTCAAGCAGACCGCCAATCCGCTCTGGGCCGGCGGGTTCCACTTCTTCTGCTCGACGCCCAAGAGCCGGCACTCCACGCACTCCTCGTGGTCGACGGTGGACTGGAACTGGGTCTGGTCCAGCAGCCACTCCGATCCGCACCGACGCGACAAACGGGCGCCGGGTGTGGGCGATCGGGAGATTCAGATGAACCCGCAGGCCGCCCAGGCCCTCGGGCTCGACGACGGCGACTACGTCTATGTAGACGCCAATCCGCAGGACCGGCCCTACCGCGGCTACGAGACTGACAGCGACGAGTTCCGGCGGAGGGCGTACCGGTGCATGGTGCGGGTGAAGTTCAATCCCGGGCTGCCGTATCACTTCACGATCATGAAACACACGGGCTGGATCGCCTCTGAGCGAACCGTCCGCGCCCACGAAACGCGGCACGACGGCCGGGCGCTGGCGGAGGGAACCGGCTACCAGGCCTCGTATCGCTACGGCTCGCACCAGTCGATCACCCGGGGCTGGCTGCCCCCGATGCACCAGACCGACGGCCTCTTTCACAAGAAGACCGGCGGCATGGGCTTCGTCTTCGGCGCTGATGTTGACAATCACGCCGTCAACACCGTGCCGAAGGAGACCCTCGTCCGCGTCGTCAAGGCCGAGGCGGGCGGCCAGGGCGGAACGGGGACGTGGTTCATGGCCGCCAACAGGTTCTCGCCCAACGACGCCGGCCCGGAGAATCTCGCGTATCTCTCCGGCGGGCTGACGACCATCGGCGCTGCCGAGGAGGATGGTTATGGATATTGACACGACGAACGAATCTCTCTCCCATCCTGCCGACCGCCCGGTTGAACCGGAGCATCCCATGATGCTCAACGTCGGCGCTGTCGACGGCGATATGGAGCTGATGGCCCGGTGCATGATCGAAGAGATGCTCAAGGTCGGCCTCTCGGCCCAGCGGCTGCGGGCGATGTCGCATGATGCCGAGTATCAGGCGCTCTGGTCGATGCGTCGGGCGCTGGGAGCGCGGCTCGATGAGGTCATCGACGGGGTGCTTCGCCGCGTTGGTGTTCATCATCACGGGGAGCGGGAGTCGCAGGGAGATGTGCGTCCCGCAACGCTGACCGTCCGTGGTTCGGGTCACTGACCGGATCGTTCGGTGAAAGGAGTCCCTCATGCCGCACGTGTACAACTGGCAGATCGGTCGAGAGATGGCCTACCCCTTCGAGGAGGCCCACCCGCGGCTGCAGTTCGCCTTCGTCTTCAACATCAATCGCTGTATTGCCTGCCAGACCTGCACGATGGCCTGCAAGAGCACCTGGACCTTCTCGCGCGGCCAGGAGTACATGTACTGGAACAACGTCGAGACCAAGCCCTTCGGCGGCTACCCGCATCACTGGGACGCCCGCATCCTGACCATGCTCAATGAGGCCAATCCGGGAGGACAATACTGGGCCGACAACAGCGAGGTCTCGCATGAGTCGCCCTTCGGCCGGTTCGAGGGTCAGACGATCTTCGAGGCGGCTGAGAAGTACTACAGCGAGGCGGAGGGAGCCAAGCGGGTACTCGGCTATCTGCCGACTGACGAGGAGTGGTCGGTTGCGCCAAACGTCCACGAGGAAACCGCAACCGGCGATCTCTTCAACGGCGGGACGCACTTCGGCGGTTCAGCGCAGCTCCCGGAGCACAAGGTGTGGTTCTTCTACCTGCAGCGCCTCTGCAATCACTGCACCTACCCCGGCTGCCTTGCCGCCTGCCCGCGCGGAGCCATCTACAAGCGCCCCGAAGACGGCATCGTGCTCATCGATCAGAGCCGCTGCCAGGGCTATCGCAAGTGTGTCGAGGCGTGTCCCTACAAGAAGGCGATGTACCGGCCGACGACGCGCACCAGCGAGAAGTGCGTCGGCTGCTACCCGCGCATCGAGGGGAAAGATCCGGAGCTGAGCCCCAACGGCGAGCCGATCGAAACGCGCTGCATGGCGGTCTGTCCGGGTCGTATCCGCATGCAGGGCCTCGTCGCCATTGATGACGACGGGCGTTGGAAGGCCGACCGCTGGAATCCCCTCTACTACATGATTCGCGAGCGACAGGTGGCTTTGCCGCTCTATCCGCAATTCGGCACTGAGCCCAACGGTTTCTACATCCCGCCTCGCTGGGTGCCTCGCCCCTACCTGGAACAGATGTTCGGCCCCGGCGTGCAGTCGGCCATCGAGCAGTACTCCTGTCCGGATCGCGATCTTCTGGCCGTCATGCAGCTCTTCCGCGCCACGCAGCAGATCATCTTCCGCTACGAGGTGGAGAAGGGGCCGAAAGTCGCAGAGATCGAGGTGACGATGCCGGATGGATCGTCGAAGACGCAGGAGATCTACAACGACACCGTCATCGGCTACAACAAGTTCAACGTCGAGGCCGTGCGCGTCACGATCGAAGAGCCGACCTTTGAGCGGCCGGCCGATCTGCACGTCAACAGCATCTGAAGGAGGCGATCATGGTGATAATGCAGGGATGTTCGCTCTGGAGCGGATGCGAATCGGAGGTTCCGGCCCTGGCCCGGCGCATGATCGCCGTCTCGCTGGCTGCATCGCTGGCCGATCCCCGCTCGCCCCGCGGCGCAGCGCTCAGCTGGGTGCAGGAACCCGACCTGCTCAATGAGGCCTGGCAGGTCATCGTCGAGTCGACGCCGACGGCCCAGGCCTCTGAACTCGGAATCGGCGAAGTGGCCCCCGAGCGGGCGTCGGCGGCGGGTCTGGTGCAGTGGCTTCGCCTCGATCGCAGTCGGCGGGAGACGCTGCATCAGCGTGTCTTCGGCCTGGTCGTGTCCCGGGAGTGTCCGCCCTATGAGACGGAGTATTCCCACTGGAAGGACCCCACCTACCGCGCCACGCAACTGGCCGATGTGGCCGGCTTCTACCGCGCTTTCGGTCTTGAGCCGGATCGCGGGTTTCCCGAACGGCACGATCACATTGCGCTGGAACTGGAGTTTGTCGCCTACCTGCTCCAGAAGTCGGTGCATGCCGGCTCCGCGATGCAGCAGCGGGAGATCGTGGAGCAGGCCGCGAAGTCATTCCTCGCCGAGCATCTTGTCTGGTGGGCGCCGACGTTTGCACGATGTCTTGAGCGCCGCGTGGGGCGTCTGATCTCCGAGAGCGACGTCGCCGACGCCGCCGACCTGGGCATTCTGACCGATGTGGCGCTGCTGCTGCGCGCCTGGATCACCGCCCAGCGCCTGGCCTGCGGCGTCGAGCCGTGCCGTCGCCTGACCTCTCCCGAGGTTGACACGGCCCCCCCGGAGGCGGCTGCGGAGTGCGGCCAGTGCGGAACCGGGTCAGCCATGCCGATGTGATGCCGGTGCGATCATGTCGCATTGGCGTCTCAGGCGGACTCGTGCCTCGGCGTTGCTTGTGGAAGTACTTCAGCAGGGCCGTGCAAAATGCCGAAAAGAGGAGCAGTTTGTCTTGATTTATGTCTCAGGCTGCGTACTGTTCAGTGAGACCTAGAATCGCTCAAACCTGGATCAATGTTTGAGGAGTCTCCCTTATGCAGTATGCAAAGCTCTGGGCAGCCCTTATCACCGTCATTCTCGGGTCGTTCAGCGTCCTGGGATACTACGGCATCGAAATCTATCAGAAGAAGCCCCCCATTCCCCAGCGAGTCGTCGCTGAGGATGGTCGAACGCTCTACACTGCCGAAGAGATCCAGACCGGCCAGAACGTCTGGCAATCCATGGGCGGGCAGGAGGTCGGCTCGGTCTGGGGCCACGGGGCCTACATCGCGCCGGATTGGTCGGCCGACTGGCTGCATCGCGAAGCAGTCTTGTGGCTCGAAGATGCCGCCCAGGCGGAATTCGGCCGCGCGTTCGATGACCTTGACCAACTCGATCAGTCGGTGCTGCAATCGCAACTCGAGCGGGAGTATCGCGCCAACACTTATGACCCGGAGACCGGAACGCTCTCTGTCTCCTTGCGACGAGCCGACGCCATCGAGGCGACCGCGGCTCACTACATCGGGCTCTTCACCGACGAACCCTCGCTTCATGAGCTTCGGGATGCCTATGCAATCCCGGCCAATACCCTCAAGGATGCCGAGAGTGCGTCGCAGATGACCGCCTTCTTCTTCTGGGCGGCATGGGCCTGCGCCGCTGAGCGTCCCGGTGAGTCAGTGACCTACACCAGTAACTGGCCGCCTGAGGAACTCGTCGGCAATCGTCCCGGCGGAGCGGCCATTGTCTGGTCGGTCGTCTCCTTCATCGCGCTGCTGGCCGGAATCGCCACCCTGGCCTGGTATTACGCCGTCATCACTCGCCGGGAAGATGGCCACGATGGCCATCCGACCCCGGAACAGGACCCGCTTCTGGCCCTGAAGCCGACGCCCTCGATGAAGGCGACTCTGAAGTACTTCTGGGTCGTCACCGCGCTGATTGTCCTCCAGGTCGGCCTCGGCGCCATTACCGCTCACTACGGTGTCGAAGGAGCAGGATTCTTCGGGATTCCCCTTGCCGAAGTGCTTCCCTATGCAGTCACCCGCACCTGGCACACGCAACTGGGCATCTTCTGGATCGCCACCGCATGGCTTGCAACCGGACTCTTCATCGCCCCGGCCGTTTCCGGATATGAACCGAAGTTTCAACGCCTCGGCGTCAATCTCCTCTTTGTCTGCCTGCTGGTCATTGTCCTTGGGTCGATGGCCGGTCAATGGTTCAGCATCCATCAGAAGATGGGGCTCGAGACTTCGTTCTGGTTCGGACATCAGGGCCTCGAGTACGTGGACCTCGGCCGCTTCTGGCAGATCTTCCTTCTGGTCGGCCTCTTCCTGTGGCTCGGCCTGATGGTGCGGGCGATCTGGCCGGCCTTCCGTCAGCCCGGCGAACACAAGCACCTGCTCGCCCTCTTCCTGCTTTCCTGCGCCGCAATCGGACTCTTCTACGGAGCCGGGCTGATGTGGGGCCGCAGCAGCCACTACGCGATGATCGAATACTGGCGATGGTGGGTCGTGCATCTCTGGGTCGAGGGCTTCTTCGAGGTCTTCGCCACCGTCGTCATTGCCTTTCTCTTTACGCGCATGGGACTGCTCCGGGCTGCATCAGCAAGCGCCGCCGTGCTCTTCTCCACCACCATCTTCCTCTCGGGCGGCATCATCGGCACCTTCCACCACCTCTACTTCACTGGTACGCCGACTGCGGTTCTTGCTCTCGGGGCCGTCTTCAGCGCCCTCGAGGTCGTTCCCCTCGTGCTGATCGGCTTTGAGGCCTATGAGAACCTCACGCTCTCCCGCGTTCGGCCCTGGGTCCAGCAATACAAGTGGCCAATCTACTTCTTCATCGCCGTCGCCTTCTGGAATCTCGTCGGAGCCGGCATCTTCGGGTTCCTCATCAATCCCCCTATCGCGCTGTATTACATGCAGGGGCTCAACACGACGCCAGTTCACGCGCACACGGCACTCTTCGGCGTCTACGGCATGCTGGGCATCGGGCTGATGCTCTTCTGCCTCAAGGGTCTCGGCGTTGCACGTCAGTGGAAGACCGGTCCCTTGTCCTGTGGATTCTGGGCGCTCAACATCGGCCTGAGCCTGATGGTCCTGCTGAGTCTGCTGCCCGTCGGGCTCATGCAGGCCTGGGCGAGCGTCGAGCACGGTATGTGGTACGCACGCAGCGCTGAGTTCCTCCAGACCGATCTCATGCAGACGCTGCGGTGGATGCGCGTCGTCGGCGACACGATCTTCGCCGCCGGCATTCTCAGTCTCGGATGGTTCGTCCTCGGCTTGAAGACCGGCTGGTCGCTGACCGCAGACGCCGGCAACGCTTCGGGTACAGGCCCGGTCAACGTTTGACCTCAGGCCCGACTGCACATCATCTCCATGCTCCAGGAGCATCATCATGAACAACGCTCAGACTCATACCACCACCCCTCGCCCCACCGACACCGTCGGCGCACTCGTCGCCGAACGGCCCGCCCGCTCCCGCATCTTCCAGCAGCTCGGCATCGACTTCTGCTGCGGCGGCAAGAAGCCCGTCGAACAGGCCTGCCGCGAGAAGGGCCTCGACCCCGCCACCGTGCTGGCCATGCTCGACCTGGCCGATGGCGGCCCCGCCGGTGAAATCGTCGATGCGGCCGCGATGTCGATGACGGAGCTCGCCGACCACATCGAGGCGACGCACCATGCGTACCTGAGACGCGAGCTCCCCCGCCTGCAGCAGATGATCGACAAGGTCTCCGCCGTCCACGGCGATCGCTTCCCGTGGGTCCGCGAGATTCAGCGCGTCTTCAATCCCTTCCGCGACGAACTCGTCTCCCACATGATGAAGGAGGAGCAGGTGCTCTTCCCCATGATCCGGCAGATCGACGCGTCAGACTCGCTCCCGGCCTTCCACTGCGGTTCGATCGCCAACCCCATCCGCATGATGGAGCATGAGCACGATTCGGCCGGCAACGCCATGGGCGAGTTTGATCGCCTCAGCAGCGGCTACACGCCCCCGGCCGACGCCTGCAATACCTTCCGCGCCATGCTCGACGGCCTGCGCGAACTCGAACAGGACATGCACCAGCACGTCCACAAGGAAAACAATGTGCTCTTCCCGAGAGCCATGGAGCGCGAGCAGCAACTGCGCAGCCGGTGACGCCCGACGGTTCGAACCTGTATTCCTGAGCCAACGACCCGACGCCGCGCCGCTTCGGGTCGTTGTTACTCTGAGAAGCAGATGCCGTCGGCCCCGCGGCTGCCGCATGCCACCGCACCGCACGCTCCGGACTCGGCCGGCTCCGCCTGATCCCGACTCCCGCGGCAGATGCGGCCGCCTTCATACCAGAAGAAGTCGACGGTCCGCGAGCGATACATGTCGCTGCGTCGATACACCCGAAACGGCAGATTCATCGACTGCACGCGATCGACGATGCGGTCATACCCCTCCGGCTCAAGTCGCAGGGCCGGCCCATGAACGGCCCCGCCCCGGCCGGCAGGAATGAACTGATAGAGGTGCCAGGCGTGAATGTGTCCGCCCCGCCTCTGCTCCTCCCGCAGGAACTCGGCGATCTCGAACACCGCCTCGTGATTGGCCTGTGTGATCACCGTTGAGATGGTCACCGATTTGCGCGCCTCGCGCAGAGCGGCAAGCCGCGACAGAATGATCTGGTGGTGGCGGTCGCGATAGAGACGCATTCGATTGTGCGGCTCAGGATCGATCGACTCCAGCGGGAGGACCCAGCGATCGACGCACGCAAGGCGCTCAAACCCCTCCGGAAGGGCGATTCCGTTTGTTCCGATCTGGACCAGGAATCCCAGTCGTCGGGCTTCGGCCGCCAGCCGCAGAGGATCGTGCGGCCAGTCGAAGGGCTCGCCTCCGCCGATCACCACCGTCGAGACTCCCGCTGCGCGCAGCCCGACAAGGAGATCAAGCCCCTGGGCGAATGTCATGACGTCGAAGCCGTCTTCCGTAATGCAGAAGGTGCAGTGCATGTTGCAGTGGGGCTGCAGAAAGATGACGGCAACGCGGCACGACTCTGCAGGGATGATCGTTGACGGTTCAGGCATCGCCGGCCTCCTGTTGCATCGTTGCAACGTTCGTCATGGTCGACAACCGCCGGCAGTGTGCTGTCACAGCAGTGCGGCGATGACATCTCGCGCCCGATACTCCGTGCTCCCCTCGGAGATCAGGCCCCGAACGCACTCCAGGTCATCCCCGGCCGTCAGCATCGGCGGCTCTTCGTAACCCTCCGGTTGTCGCTGGCCGAGGCCCACGTTGGCCAGCAGGGCATTGCAGAGACACTTCCGTCCGACCGTGTCCGCAGGGTCGCCGCCCTTGCGCACATACTCTTCGACGGGCTCGGCGGGGCAGCGGTAGCCGATCGTGCCGTCCGGCTTGAGATAGGCGCGGCGGAGGTATCCAAGGTCGCACCGCCTCGGGCGATCCTCGTACACATCGGCATCCGTCAATGAGCGCGGCAGCACGACAACCTTGAACGGAAAGCGCGTCGGCGATGCCGCAGGATCCGTAAACACATGCGCCTCGTTGTGAAGCACGGCCTCAAGACACTGCTGCCGAAGTGACGGCTCCAGGCCCGACTCCGCGCAGAAGGCGAACGCCGTTCCCACCTGTACGCCCGCCGCACCCGCCTCGACGGCCGCCTGCACGCGATCGCGATGCGCGTATCCGCCGGCCAGCCAGAAGGGAACGCCCAGAGCCGCCAGTTCCGTGAGATCGACCTCGTCGCGGGGGCCGTAGATCGGCTCACCCTCCACCGACAGCTGCATCGGTCCGCGCGGCGGCGCGTTGTGGCCCCCGGCCGTCGGGGCCTCGACGACAAAGCCGTCAATGCCCTCCGGCGCCTTCTTGAGCAGCGCACGCCCCAGTGTGACTGAGGAGATGATCGCCAGAAACTGCGGACGCCTCACCGCCGGCGGCTGCAGGTCCGGGGCCTCCTCCCTCCAGAGTGCCGAGGGGTCAAAGACCAGTTCACGCCGTTCCGGCCCGGCATCCAGCAGCTCCAGCGCGATCCGCGCTTCCTTGTGTTCCGCGAGGCGATCGAGCGTCTCGGGAATGTCCACGGGAATGCCCGCGCCGACCAGAACCGCATCCACGCCGGCCAGGATCGCTCCGTACAGACTGGGCAGGACTGGAAACTGAATCTTGTGCAGGTAGTTCACGCCGACGCGGCCGTTGTGCCCCTCCTTGGCTAGAAACACCTCAACGAAGTTGGAGAGCATCAGCAGCAGCTCCCGTCCACGTGAGAGCTTCACTCCCGGCAGCGAGAGCAGGGGATAGCGACGCGATGAAACCTCAGTCGTCGCTTCATTCTCAGGATTGTCATCCTCGGCGACACTCGCTGCGCATGCCGGCTCGGCCCGATCGACGAGTGCCTCCTGCGGGCGGAAGTATCGCTTGAGGATCCGCTCTACATAGTCGCGGAATGGAAAGGCGCGCATCGCGCGGCGCATGTGCCCGCCGGGATCGCCGTTGCCGAGTCGGCGGATCAGGATGGTGTCCAGCGCCGTACCCGAGACGACGCCGAGCTGACCCAGCATCGCTACCTCTCGCGCCAGCGTCCAGGAGGACACGCCGGCGCCCATTCCGCCCTGAATCAACCTCGGTAACATCTGCGGTAACTCCCGTCTCAGTGTGACTCGATCAATGGCTCGCCCCGGCCGGACGATGCCGCCCGAACCTACGCCCCAAGCCGCGAAACCGACCACGACGACGCCTCATCCGGACGGCTCCACACCGCACGGTCGTGCAGGCGTCCCTCACGAGCCGACCACAATTCGACCCGACGACAGAGAATGCGGTATCCGCCCCACCACGCAGGTCGCTCGATCGGCTCGCCCGTCGCTGCTGCCCGCGCGATCTTCAGGGCCTCGGCGATCACCGTCTCCCGCGACCCGATCGCCGCGCTCTGCGGACTCACACGCGCGCCGATCCGGGAAAGCAGAGGCCTGGTGCGAAAGTACGCATCGCTCTCCTGGTCGCTTGTCCGCATCACCGGACCCTCGATCCGCGCCTGACGCTGGGCGTGCGGCCAGTGAAAGACCGCAGCCGCCCTCGGGTTGGCCGTCAGTTCACGGCCCTTTCGGCTCTCGTAACTGGTGTAGAAGACCAGCGCCGGAGGATCATGCTCAATCGCCTTGCAGAGCACGACCCTGGCCGCGGGTGTGCCGTCCGGAGTTGCCGTGGCGACGGTCATGGCGCTGAAGTCGTCGTAGACGCCGGAGTCCCTCGCCGCCGCGTACCACGCGATCAGCAGCGTCATCGGCTCCTCGGGGAGCGGCTCCGGCAGATCGCGGCAGGCGACCAGCCCCGTCAGCGCCCTGACAACGACGCCCGGCTTCGGCTCTGAATGCTTCATCGCAACGCTCCGTGCGCCGCCGACGATCTCGGACCCGGTCGTACTCCGTCCGTCCTCCTCCATTGCGGCCGATGAAAGACGCGCCAGTCGAAGGCGTCGATCAGCGCGGCGATCACCTCGTGCGATGGAACCGACACGCCGCACCGCCCCGCATGCTCGATGATCTGGCGGTTCAGCTGCCCGACCTCGCTGGGCCGTCCGCTTCGGATGTCGCCCACCATGCTCGGCGTATGCGCCCGGGCGCGCTCAAGCGTCTCCCGCATCCTCAGAACAATCTCCGGGCCGAGGTCGATCTCCATCCGCTCCGCAACCGCAAGCCCCTCATCGATGAGCCGGGCGACAATGGCGCGGGCCGGTGAGTCAAGCACCTCACCCACCGACGCATTCGTCAGCGCTGCTACCGGGTTCATCGCCGCATTCAGGATCCCCTTGGTCCAGACACAGGGTTCGATGTCGTCGGCCTGCTCCGTCGGCAGTCCGCACCGGGTCAGCAGCGCAGCCAGGCGCTGAGACTTTGAGATGTGCCGTCGATCAGGACCGCCGATGAAGTGGGGAGGTGCGTTGAGCATCACGCACGCCGTCGTCTCATCAACCTGTGTGGCTCCGTAGTTGATGACCATCCGCACGACGCACGCATCGGCAAGTCGCCGACTCAGATCGCGCCCCGGCTCAATGCCGTTCTGAAAACTCACGATGATGGGCTGGTCCTCCGGCGGCAGCGACTTCAGCAGCGGAGCGAGCTCACGGGCGACCGCATCGATCGCCGTCGTCTTCGTCGCCACGAAGATCGCCTCAGGCGGGCCGCCTCGGTCGAGTTCAGCAATTGAGCCGACCACCTCGGGACGCGCCGCGGCCTCCATCAGGCCGACGACGTTGACGCCGTCGCGCTCAATCGCTCGGGCCCGCTCCGGATCGCGCACAACCAGCGAAACCGACGCCTCCCGACCGATCATCGCCGCCAGGCTCAACCCCATCGCTCCGGCGCCGATAACCCCGATTCGCCCCCCAGACCCAGGGCTGGATCCGCCCTCGTTCACGACGTTGTCTCCCTCCGATACGCCCACTCAGCGCTCCGGGGCCGCAGACGCCGGCGTGGGGATCGGGCTCTGTAAGTCTCGGTGCACGCTTGCGGCCATTCTAGTCAATCCTCTATAATAGGACAAGACAATCCGGAATCATGTGCCGCCGGCATCGGGCCGACGACTATCCATGAACAGACAAGCGCCAACCGCCCGGCCCCACGCCGGTTAAAACAGGAGCCCGGAATCCGTGAAACCCTCGCCCGACCTCACCGGCCCCCTTTGAGCACGCCCGCCGCAGAACACTCCATGTCCCGGCCCGCCCGATCAAACTCCTCCCCTCGACCCTCCGCCGATGCGGCCCACCGGCCCGTTCACCTGCCGTTGCTCTCCCTGCCGCATCCTGAGTCGGTGACGCAACAGCGCCTCCGCCGATGCCGCAGCCGGCGAGCGGCGGTGATGATCGCCGTTCATCTCCTCATTCTGGCGCACCTGGCACACTGGCTGCTGGCAGGAGAATCCATCGGACGCTTCGTCCTCTCCGATGCCATGCAGACGCTGGAACTCGGACGCGTCAACCCCGGCTTTCTCCTCTTTGTCCTGGCCATCCTCGTGACGCTGGTCGGCGGTCGATGGCTCTGCGGATGGGCCTGCCACATGGGTGCGCTCCAGGATTCCTGTGCGTGGCTGCTGCGCCGGTGCGGCTGCACGCCTCGACCCCTTCGCCTGCGCTTGCTCGGATATGTCCCCTATGCCCTGGCCTTCTACATGTTCCTGTGGCCGACGCTTCGCAGAGAGGCGATCGTGCCGGCACTCGAGCGATTCTGGCCCGCCGCAGCAACCTGGATCGGCCCGCCGGTTCCCTTCCCCGGATTCACGCTCGATCTTGTCAGCAGCCGGCTCTGGCAGGGGCTGCCCGGAATCGCCGTCGCGATTCCCTTCCTCCTCATCTGCGGAGGCGCAACTGTCTTCTTCCTCGGCAATCGCGGCTTCTGCCGATACGGGTGTCCCTACGGCGGAGTCTTCAGAGCCCTTGAGCCCCTCGCCCCCGTGCGTGTGCGAGTTGATCTCGATTCCTGCGACGGCTGCGGACGCTGCACGGCCGCCTGCTCCTCAGGCATCAGCGTGCATCAGGAGGTGCGCGCCTTCGGCCGGGTCACCTCGTCGGCCTGCACGAAGACGATGGACTGCATCGCCGCCTGCCCCCAGGATGCGCTCAGTCTCGGTCCGACATGGCCGGGTCTTCTCAAAGGCCCGGCGCCGACCTCGCTCCCGGCTGCGCCCCGACACACATCAATCCTTGAGGAAGTCGCTCTTCTCGGCGTGTTCATCGCAACACTCCTCATCACGCGGGGCCTCTACGGCGCGATCCCTCTATTGATGGCCGTCGGCATCGCCATCTGCACCGCAGCCATTGCAGCCCTTGCCTGGCGGACTCTTCGAGGGCGCTTCATGACCCTCGCCGGCCGGCCCGTGCGCCGCCGCGGCAGACTGACGGGTGCGGGCATCGCCGTCCTCGCCGCTGCAGCAATCGCAACGATCCTCCTGCTTCATTCAGCCGCAGTCCGCGCTGTCCACAGGCTGGGATCGATCGCCGAGCGCGACGTGGCCGTCTCCCGGGCCGACGTCTTTGGGGCAGCGTCGAGGCCCCGCACTCCTGAGTCCCTTGAGGCCGCACAGGCAGCCCTGCGCTGGTACCGACTCGGCTCCTCCTGGCGCCGCGGCGGGTTCGCCCTCTTCGACACGCCCGAGATCCGGATGCGCCTCGCATGGATGCAGCTCGTCACAGGCGATGCCACAGGTGCGGAGGCAACGCTGCGCGATCTGCTCCACGGCCCGCTTCACAGCGATGCGCTCACCGCCGAGCATGCCCGCATCATCCTCCTGCAGGGTGATGTGGATCGCGCAGCGGCCGGCCTGCGTGAGGCGCTGGCACAGGATGGCGGGTTCATCGAGTGTCGCGATCTTCTCGCCGGGCTTCTGGTCAGTGCCGGAAGGAAGTCCGAGGCGCGTTCCCTCTACGAGCAGCGACTTGCTGAAGTCCCTTCAGATACCGAATGCCGCATCTCCTTCGGGGGCTTCCTCCTTCGCCTTCGTGAGTTCGGAAGCGCCCGGCAACACCTTCAGCTGGCCGTCCGCGACGACCCTCGATCACCACGGGCACGCATCGCGCTGGCACGCGCATGTGCTGCCGCAGGCGAGGTTGACAAGGCGATCCACCTGCTCAGGCAGGCCGAAGCCGATCTGCCCTTCGCCGCTGATCACTTTCGTGCCGAGGCAGCCCGGATCTCCGGTCCCTGATCACTCGCCGCAGTGGATCATTGGCCCCCGGAAGACGCCGCCTGGTGGCTGTGGTAGATCTCCGCATACGACGGCATGTGCTCGACAAAGAGCTTCGCCGAATCCGCCCCGGCCGGATTCCGCCAGTCCCACAGCAGTTCGCAGGAGATCGCAAACCACGTGCCGATGATCGCGCCGGCGTCGGCCATTCGCATCAGCGCAGCATTCTGCACCGCTTCACTCTGGCACCCCGAGGCATCGACGACGACATAGACCTCGTAGCCTGCATCCAGCGCTGACAGGGTGGCAAACGCCACGCACACGTCAGTCGTGATACCCGACATCACGATCTTCTTCCGCCCTGTTGCCTTGATCGCCTCGACGAAGTCGGCATTGTCCCAGGCATTGATCTGGCCGGGCCGGGAAATCACCGGCGCATCAGGCAGAATCTCCAGGACCTCAGGGATGTATGGGCCGTTGGGGCCATTCTCCGCGCTGGTCGTGATCACCGAGGGCACGTTGTGGATCTTTGCCGTCTTGGCCAGGCCGATCACGATGCTCTTGAAGTCCACGGGCCGGGCGTTATCGACAAGGTTCATCAGCCCCGTCTGGTGATCGATGAAGGCAAACACGCAGTTGTCAGGCGTCAGCCGTTCACGCGTGCCTCCCGGTGCCCAGGTGGGACGCAGCGGAGAGGTGGCCGGCTGGGCCACGGCATCGGCAGTTGGGCGAAGGATGGCAAAGGTGCCGGCCGAGGCGATCAGCGCAGCAGCAAGACAGGAGGAGAGCAGGGTGCGGTTCATGGTGACGTCCTTTGCTGAATGTGGGAGGAGGGAGGACAGGGACATCCGGGCCGGCCGAGCGTAGATCCGGCATGGGGAAGGGTATGGCGCGGCAGGCGTCGAAGTTCGCACCGGCCGGGTCGAGCGGGGCGGAGGGTCTGCGTGGAGGGAGTGGAAGCAGGGGGGTGAGAAAACGGCAGTCCCCCGACCTTTAGGGCCGGGGGACTGAATTGTCGGCGATACCTACTTTCCCACAGAGCAGTATCATCGGCGGCCCAGGCTTAACTTCTGTGTTCGGGATGGGAACAGGTGTTGCCCTGGACCTGTGTTCACCGACAAGAGTCGAGGCGGCGGTGTTTCACGCCGGCCGACCGGAAATGCTGTGGTGCGGAGGCCGATGGCCCGTGAAGAACTGGCAACGTTGCGGGATACGAGTTCTGAAAGAGAGAATGTGAACGGCCTGGTTGCAGTGTCGAGTCTCGGGGACGTCCTTGGGAGGACGATCCGAGGTCGACGTGACCAAGCTTTCGACCGTTAGTACCGGTCAGCTGAGGGCATTTCGGCCCTTACACTTCCGGCCTATCAAACCCGGTAGTCTTCCGGGGGTCTTTCACCGGAAATCCGGCGAGCAATACTGATCTTGAGGGGGGCTTCCCGCTTAGATGCTTTCAGCGGTTATCCCTGCGCCACTTAGCTACTCTGCGATGGCACGAGCGTGCCAACAGACGCACCAGGGGTGGCTCCTTCCAGGTCCTCTCGTACTGAAGAAGACTCCTCTCAATATTGCAACGCCCACGGCAGATAGGGACCGACCTGGCTCACGCCGGTCTGAACCCAGCTCGCGTACCGCTTTAATGGGCGAACAGCCCAACCCTTGGGACCGCCTTCAGCCCCAGGATGCGATGAGCCGACATCGAGGTGCCAAACCTCCCCGTCGAT
>CAZPFK010000033.1:24617-30799 GCA_964585855.1 uncultured Vicinamibacteraceae bacterium | reverse complement strand
GCTTCAAGCGGATCGCGCCCTTCAAGCGCCAGTGCCGCGCGCAGATCGGCAGAAGTGGGGGAGGTTGATCCGGATTCCACGCTCACGTCGGGATCGTAGACGCACCTCTCGCAACCGAGAGCCCCTGCCAGGGCTTCCCTCGTCTGAGAATTTGTGCCCTATAACTATCTTAACCGGCATGTTCGTGCCTCGGTCGTGAAACCCTCAGGACTGTTTTGTCCAAAAACATGGTCTGTGGGGTAGGCAGGACGAACGGGATCTGTTATCCTCTGTTCCCTACCGGAAATGGAGGCGTCATCATGCTGAAAGAAATTGATTCTCGCCAGGGCGTCAAGACGCTGCTTCTGAAGGGCGGAATCGTTATCGCCACAATTCTTGGATACCGACCAGACACGGTGCAGGCCCAATCCTGCTCTCCGGTGTTGCTGCACATGTTTGCTGTCGGCGACTCTGAGGACGATATCGGGGATGAACTCGGCTTCTCGATAGCTGTCAAATCCAACGTCGTGGTCGTCGGGCTTCCAGGTGACAGCGATTTCGGAAACAGAGACGGAAGCGTGATGTTCGTGGATTTATATACAGGTCAGTTGATAGAAAAGATTAGCAATGTGTCTGGGGACGGAGCCAATGTAGGTTGGTCTGTGGCGACAGACGGTTTCCATGCAATAGTAGGCGCTCCGGGCGAGGATTACATCTCGTCAGAAAATGTAGGCGCTGTCTACATCTTCGAACCAAGACTGTCAGGACATACAGTGTTCCGTGGAACGTCTCTCGAGCCTTACTCTCGGTTCGGACACGCGGTCTATCTTCACGAGAACATACTCATGATGTCGGTTCCGGGTGAGTCGCGCGGCGGATTTGTATACGTCTATGAAGTCGTCGACTGGGAAGATTATACTCTGTTGGCGACGCTCAGGGCACCTGACAGTTCCTCAGGAGATTATTTCGGCTCGTCGCTCACAGCGTTTGGCGATCGGCTGTACGTTGGAGCCTCGAATCATTCAGAGATGCAGGGAGCGGTTTACGAGTTTGATCGTGATACGGGCGAGTTCTTGTCCAAGTTCGCATCGGATGGGGTCGTCGGGCAGGCAAAGTTCGGAACCTCGATTGCTGCAAGTGAACAATACCTGGTCGTTGGCGCACCTTTTGATGATCAACTCGGCCGGAACTCCGGAGCGGTACATGTGTTCAATCGAGGTAACGGGGAGCTGCTTTATCGTTTGACGGAACCTGATGGTCAGGGGCGTTGGAGATTCGGCACCTCAGTTGCGATTACTGACGATCTGCTCCACGTTGGAGCCCCGGATGCCGGAGATCAGGGCGAGGGCCGCGTCTACTCGTTTGAAATTGCAACAGGAGACTTCTGCTCTTGGATAGCCCCTTCACTTAAGTACTTTGATTCACGATTCGGATTTTCGATGGCCGTAGATGGGTCTACTCTCTGTGTCGGCGCTCCGCAGCACGGCGGTGCGAAAGGGTATGGTGCGGCCTACATGTACGAAGCGGGAGACCGTGCTTGGTTCTATAGTTCGCCGCGCAACCTCAGGAGCGGCCAGCCCGCCACCGTCAAGCTCGTAAACGGCACGCCCGACTCCTCCGCCTGGCTCCTCTCCTCCTTCGACGGCCTCGGTGAAGGCACCTACATCCCGCAACTGGATGTCACCGTCGATCTCGTCAACCCACGAATCGCTCTTGGTCCCGGAACGACCGATGCCTTCGGATACATCGAACACACCGCAATCGTCCCGCCCGTCAGCCAGGTCCAGACAATCTGGCTCCAGGCCGTCCAACCCGGCGTCGTCAGCAACTACGTTGAGTCAGTCGTCATCCCCTGACCCCCTGGCCTTCCTCACCCCCCGCCCCCAAGCGCCGGCACGATCACCACCACAAACACGTCGTACATCGCGTGGGTCCCCACTACAACGCCGAACCCCCGAACCAGGTACACCGCCGCAAAGTACACACCCGCCGCGCCGAAAAACGCCACGCGGTGCAGGTCAAGCGTCCCGTCCGGCAGGTGCAGCTCGTGGTACAGCGTAAACAACACCGCCGATGCCGCAATGCACAACACCCCCCCGAGCGTCCGCGGCACGCGCAGCAGATCGACAAGCACAAGGTGAAGCGCAGCAATCAGCAGCAGCCGGAACAGCAGCTCCTCGTAAATCCCCGCCCCGAGACTCAGCAGCAGACGCGTCTGCCACGGCAGGTCCGTGAGGTGGATCGGCCCCTCAACCGCCGCCGTCATCGCCCCCCAGCCTGCATACTCCGGAAACGCCAGCGGAACCAGCCGCCCGATCAGTTGATCCAGCACCAGCAGCGGAACCGCCAGCACGATCGACTCGCACAGCATGATGATCGGCACACCGGGATGCACCTCCCACGGATCGCGCGATACCAGGTGCCACACCAGCAGGATCAGCACGATCAGCGCCCCTGCCATGTACAGCCCGCTCACCCCGAACTGCGAGAAGAACTCAGAAAACCGCTGGTACGCATCGACCGTCAGAAACGGCTCGCTCAGCCGCCGCGCATGGCTCCATGTCGCCAGTTCAAAGACCAGCATCATCGGCGCGACAAAAAGCAGGATCTGCAGGGGCCGCTTCGACAGTTCGAAGTATGCGAGAATGGGCAGCGGTTTCGGTCGTGGCATTGCTCAGGTGCCCGATCGTAGGGATGCCGCCCGCCCTGCGTCAGCGCAGAAAAACACAGCGTCCCGAACCGCAGCCCGGGACGCGCACAATGCCGTGTCGTTCAATTGATCAGCCGCCCTTCGACGCCTTCAACGCGTTGAGCCGCTTCGCAAGCCTCGCCTTCTTCCGCGAGGCCTTGTTGCGGTGGATCGACCCCTTCGTCGCCACCCGGTCAAGCGTCGAAGCCGCCGCCTTGAAGGCCTTCTCCGCCTCGGCCACGTCTCCCTTGTGAACGATCTCCTCAAACTCACGGATCGCATCGTGAATGCGGCGCTTCCGCCACCGGTTCACGGCGCGGTGCTTCTCGTTCTGACGGACTCGCTTGCGGGCGGACAGGGAATGAGCCATGGATAAACAGACCTCTTCAGATCACAATCTCGGAAAAACTCCCTCGACCCGGGCTCAATCCATTGACGGGGGCTCAGCCCGGATCGGGAAGGCAATTATGGCCGCCCCGCCCTCAAGGGCAAGCCGATTCCGAACTCCCCATTGCCGGTCCGTGCAGGATCCGTCAGCGTCCTGCTATCATTGCCTTTCCCGCCCCACATGCCGCCCGCACCCACCCGATGAGCGACCCCATACGACACAACTGCGGTCTCGCCTTCCTCCGCCTCAAAAGGCCGCTTTCCTACTACCGCCGCAAGTACGGAGCCCCCGCATGGGGCCTCGACATCCTCCAGCTGCTCATGATCAAGCAGCGCAACCGTGGCCAGGACGGGGCCGGCCTCGGCGTCGTCAAGTTCGACATGCCGATGGGCCACCCCTACCTCCAGCGCGAGCGAACCGCAGACCCCGACCCCACCCAGGCCCTCTTCGGCTCCATCCGTCGACGCCTCGAACTCCAGCCGCCTCCCGACGACGATGAGTCCGACGGCGACCTCAAGTGCCGGCTCGACTTCCTCGGCGAGCTCTACGTCGGCCACCTCCGCTACGGAACCTTCGGCGAAGACGGCATCTCTTCCTGCCATCCCTACGTCCGGCACAGCAACTGGGCCTCCCGATCCCTCCTCGTCGCCGGAAACTTCAACCTCACCAACGCCGACCAGATCTTCGAGAAGCTCGTCTCCTACGGCCTTCGGCCCGTTGGTGTCTCAGACACCCTTACCGTTCTCGAGAAGATCGGCCACTTCCTCGACGTCGAAAACCGTCGCCAGTTCGAGCGCATCACCACCGATCACCCCGACATCGCAGGCGCCGCCCTCGCCGCCGAACTCGAGTCCTCCATCGACCTCCGCCGCGTCCTCGCCGCCGCCAGCAAAGACTGGGATGGCGGATATGTCTTCGCCGGCCTCATCGGCTGCGGCATCGGCTTTATCTGTCGCGATCCAAACGGCATCCGTCCCGCCTTCTACTACGAAAACGATGAAGTCGTCGTCGCCGCCTCCGAGCGCCCGGCCATCACCACCATCTTCGACGTTCAGCCCGGCGAGGTCCACGAGGTACCCCCCGGACACGTCCTCGTCGTTCCGCGCGACATCTCCGCAGGCACCCGCGTCGAGGCCTTCGCCGAGCCCGCCCCGCACCGCCACTGCACCTTCGAACGCGTCTACTTCTCCCGAGGCAACGACCCCGACATCTACCGCGAACGCAAGCGCCTCGGCGCCTCCCTCGCCACGCCGGCCCTCGACGCCGTCGACTGGGATTTCCAGCACACCGTCTTCTCCTTCATTCCCAATACCGCCGAAACCGCATTCCTCGGCCTCATCGAAGAACTCGAACACCTCCACCGCGCACGCGCCGTCGAAGTCATCTGGCAGCACGCCCAGCAGGGAATGCTCACCCGCGAAGCCATCGAAGCCGCCCTCGCCCACGGACCCCGCGTCGAGAAAGCCGCCCACAAGGACCAGAAGCTCCGCACTTTCATCAGCCAGGCCGAGGCCCGAAACTCCCTCGTGCGCCATGTCTATGACATCACCCGCGAAACCCTCAACCCCGGCGACTCGCTCGTCGTCCTCGATGACTCCATCGTCCGCGGAACCACCCTGCGCGACTCCATCGTCACCATGCTCGCCCGCCTCAACCCCGCGCGGCTCGTCGTCCTCTCCTCCGCTCCGCCCATCCGCTACCCCGATTGCTACGGCATCGATATGAGCCAGCTCGGCCGCTTCGTCGCCTTCGAAGCCGCCGTCGCCATCCGCCGCCGGCGCAATCAGGCCGCCCTCATGGAAGAGGTCTACCGCGATTGCAAGGCCCAGGAAAACGCCCCCCTCGGCAGCCACCGCAACCACGTCGCCCGCATCTACGACGGGATCTCCGACGCCGAACTCAGCGAAATGATCGCCGAACTCATCCGCCCCCGCTCCATCCCCTGGCAGGGCGAACTCCGCATCGTCTACCAGACCATCGACGGCCTCCACAACGCCATGCCCAGGCATACCGGCGACTGGTACTTCACCGGCAATTACCCCACCCCCGGCGGATACAAAGTCCTCAACACCGCCTACATCAACTATTTCGAGAATCGCCTCGACGCTCGCTCCTACGGCGGACAGTCCGACTCCGGCTACCGCGAGCAGACCGCCTGAGCCCTCACCCCCGCCCCTCCAGGCACCGCGCAACCGCCTCATCGAGTTTCACCAGCGTGCCCTTCGGCACCGACCCGTCGCGACGGGAAAACTCCACCGCCCCCTCCGCCAGCCCCTTCTCTCCGATCGTCAGCCGGATCGGAACCCCGATCAGGTCCGCATCCTTGAACTTCACCCCCGGACGCTCATCGCGGTCATCAACCAGCGCCTCAAGCCCGGCGGCCGTCAACTCCGCCTCCAGCCGCTCAGCCGCCGCACGCATCTCCCCCTCGTATTTGATCGGCGTGATCACCACGTCATACGGCGCAATCGCTGCCGGCCAGATGATCCCGTTCTCATCGTGACAACGCTCGATCGCGCTGGCCACGATCCGGCCGATGCCGATCCCGTAGCACCCCATGATCACCGGCCGCTGCTTTTGCTCCTCATCGATGACAGTGAAGCCCATCGCCTCGGAGTACTTCGTCCCCAGTTTGAAGACGTGCCCCAGCTCGATCCCCCGCGAACCCCTCAGCACGCCCCCGTCATTCTTCGGCGACGGATCGCCCTCCGCCGCGTTACGGATATCGGCGACCTTCACCGCCACACCCTTGTCCAGCACCTCGCGCTTCCAGTTGAAGTGCTTCACATGATGATCCGCCTCATCCGCCCCCGTCGCCCAGAACCCTTCCTGCGCTGCGTCGGGATCGACAAACACTGCCACGTCAGCTCGCCCGGCCGCCGACGCCGGTGAGACGTACCCGATCGCAAACCCTGCCTCCCGCGCAGGTCCCTCGCTTCCCTCTGTGTCGAGAACCACGCGATGCCCCGTCGCCGCCGACAGCGCCTCCTTCACCTTCCCCGCGTTCACCTCGTGGTGGCCGCACACCACCGCCATTACGAACCCCTCCTCCTCCCCGCCTCGCCACTTCCACACGATCGTCTTCAGCATCCGCTGCGGCTTCACTTTCAGGAACTTGCTCACCTC
>CAZPFK010000033.1:7814-24517 GCA_964585855.1 uncultured Vicinamibacteraceae bacterium | reverse complement strand
ACACGATCGTCTTCAGCATCCGCTGCGGCTTCACTTTCAGGAACTTGCTCACCTCCTCGATGCTCGCCATCCCCGGCGTGTGCACCTTCGTCAGTTCCCCCGTCGCCTCCCCGGACAGATTGTGCGCCCGCTCCCCGATCCCGCACTTCTCCACGTTCGCCGCGTAGTTCCCCTTGTCCGACTTCAGGATCAGGTCCTCCCCGACCTCCGCCTCGGCCATGAACTCATGTGACGCCGAGCCCCCGATCGGACCCGACTCCGCCTCCACCACCGAATACGAAAGGCCGCAGCGGTCGAAGATCCTGCAATACGCCGCATACATCCGCTCATACGTCTCGTTCAGTCCCCCCTCGCCCTCCACCGTCAGGTGAAACGAGTACGCATCCTTCATGATGAACTCCCGCGACCGCAGCACGCCGAAACGCGGGCGGAACTCATCGCGGAACTTCGTCTGGATCTGGTACAGGTTCAGCGGCAGAGCCCGATACGACTCCACGTACGCCGCCATCAATTCCGTGATGATCTCCTCGTGCGTCGGTGCCAGCGCATTGAGCCGCCCGTGCCGGTCCTTTACCCGGAAGAGGTTGTCCCCGTAGTCCGCGTCCCGGCGTGTCTCCTTGAAGAACTCAAAGGGCTCAAGCGCCGGCATCAGCAGTTCGCTCGCCCCCGCCCCGTTCATCTCCTCCCGCACGATCGCGATCACGCGCTGCAGGACCCGGAACCCAAGCGGCAGATACGTGTAAATCCCCGCACCCACCGCACGGATCAGCCCCGCCCGAAGCATCAACTGGTGCGAGGGAACCTGCGCTTCGGTCGGAACCTGCCGCAACGTCGGAATCAGCGTTTGTGTCCATCTCATGGGAGCGGATGGTATCGCACCCCGATACCCCCGTCACGACCCGCCCCGGCCTCCGCCTATCCTTTGCCCCATGCTCCGCTATCGACTCGCATTCGGGCCGCTTCTCATCCTCATCTGGATCGGCGTCTTCTGGCTCGATGCACGACTCGATCAGGTCGTCCTCTCCGGATGGATGCAGTCCCTCTTCATGGGACGAACGTACCTCCCCAGCGGCCTCGCCCTCCTCGCCTGGGCCCTCACCCTCATTCCCCTCGCCTCGTGGGAGCTCAACCGCATCCTCCGAGCCGATGGCGTCATGGTCTCCTTCCGCCTCACCTGCTTTGCCGCAGTCCTCGGCGTGCTCATCCACTACTCCATCCCCCGGGAGGTCTCCTCCGTCAACGCCGTCGCCATCGTCAGCACCGCCCTGGCCGGCATGTTCATCTTCGCCCTTGCCTTCTTCAGCAGGGGTCGAAACGTCGATGGCGTCGTCGCCGCCGCAGGCGCGGTCATGTTCGCAATGATCTACCTCGGCCTTCTTACCGGCTTCTACCTCGCCCTGAGGCGCTGGGTCTCCCCCTGGGTCGTCCTCTCCGTCATCATGATCACCAAGTCCTGCGACATCGGCGCCTACTTCACAGGCCGCGCCATCGGCCGCCGCAAACTCATCCCCTGGCTCTCCCCCGGGAAAACCTGGGAAGGCCTCCTCGGCGGCGTCATCACCTCATCCCTCGTCGCCCTCGGGCTCGCCTGGATCGGAAACCAGGTCGGCTCCGTCGAAGTCCGCCCCGGCCTCACCTGGAGATACGACTACCACCCCCTCTTCGCGGCAGGCGCCGGAGCACTCTTCGGCCTCACGGGCCAGCTCGGCGACCTCGTCGCAAGTCTCCTCAAGCGCGACGCCGGCCTCAAGGACTCCTCCTCCATCCTCCCCGGTTTTGGTGGCGTTCTTGATGTCGTCGATTCACCCCTCGTCGTCGCCCCGCTGGCCTTCTGGCTCCTCGTCACCGCCGCATGAAACCGATTCCCACAGAGAAACTTCCCGCGCCCCGGCTTAGACTTGTCGTGGACCACGAAGTCGCCGGCCCGGAACGCCGCCGCCTCGTGGAAAAAGCGGAGATTGACGGCTGATGACGCTGACGGAACGCTTGCTTGCGCTCTACCGAGTGGACCAGCAGCTGCGGAGTCTTCGGACTCGAGTTGACGGCGCCGAAAAGTACCTCACACAGCAGGATCGACTCCTCGCCGAGCTCCAGACCCAGAAAGCTCGGCTCGAGGCGCAGATCAAATCCGTCTCTGCCCACGCCGCAAATCTCGAAACCGACGTCAAGGCCCTCGAAGAGCGCATCGCCGGCCTCCGCGCCCAGATGAATCGCGCCACCAGCAACAAGGAATACTCGGCCTTCCTCTCCGAGATCAAGACCTTCGAGAAGGAAAAGGACAAGGTCGAGACCGACGCCATCTCCCACCTCAGCCAGGTCGATGAACTCCGCACCCAGCTGGCCGATCTCGAAAAACAGCTCGAGGATCGCGCCCGCATCCGCGAAGTCGCCCTCAGCCAGCGAGATCAGTGCCGCGCCGAAGTGGGGGAGCGGCTTGCCGAACTCGAACGGCAGCGCGCCGCCGCCGGCAAGGATCTCCCCGCCTCCGCCATTGAGCAGTTCAAGACCATGTCCGACTGGCACGACGGCGAAGCCATGGCCGAGGTCATCGAAGAGGATGCCCGACGCATGGAGTACGCCTGCGGGGCCTGCAACATGTCCATCCCCGTCGAACGCATCAGCGCACTCCTCTCCCGCGGTGACATCACCATCTGCCCCTCCTGCAATCGAATCCTCTACCTCGGCTCATCCGTCGAGGAGGCCATTCGCGACCGCATCTCCGGAACCTGATCCCGGTCTCACCCCCGATTTCCGCACCTGTTGTTCCCCGGCCCGCACGCCTCGCTATGATCGGCATCGCGGACTTCACCCACAGCATCCGGCGCCCTCAGAAGCGCCGTCGGTAAGAGGAGAAGGCTTCCAATGAGCGTCCTGGCCCAGGAGGGCTACTTTGGCGGAATCTACGAGATGCTCCGCAGCATCCTGATCGGGATGCGCATCACCCTCAAGTACTTCTTCAGCCCCGTCGTCACCATCAAGTACCCCTACGAACGCCTCTCCTTCGCC
The DNA here is from genome assembly GCA_964585855.1 of uncultured Vicinamibacteraceae bacterium. Taxonomy (GTDB): domain Bacteria; phylum Planctomycetota; class Phycisphaerae; order Phycisphaerales; family UBA5793; genus CAZPFK01. The sequence goes on along the minus strand of CAZPFK010000033.1, from coordinate 21,511 downwards.
CCCAGATACCGCGGAATCCACGAGTTCGAAGCCGACAAGTGCATCGCCTGCGACATGTGTGCCAAGGCCTGCCCCGTCGACTGCATCTACATCGACAAATCCGCACCCCGCAAAATTGACAAGAAAACCGGTGTCGCCACCGGCGGAGAACTCCTCCGCTACGCCATCGACTACCAGAAGTGCATGTTCTGCGGCCTCTGCACGGAACCTTGTCCCACCGATTGCATCCATATGGGTAAGAACCACGACCTCTCCTCGTACTCCCGCGAAGAGATGATCGTCGAATTCGCCGAGATTGACAAGAAAGGGCTCCGGACCCCGATCCCCCTCTGGATGGAGCGAAACGCAGACTCCATCCCCTGGGTCAAATCGGAACTCGACCGCCTCAAACGCGGCGAAATCGCCACCACCGAGGCCGACATTCCGGAACTCTAAGCGTTTGCCCCGGCTCAACGTCGGGTTCACAGAAGCATCACGGACGCGCTTGCGTCCCGCCGCCTCACCGGGTATCGTAGGAGCCGTTCCCGTAGTTTGAAGAAAGGTGGATGCCTCTCGCCGCGCGTCTTCGTCGTTCGATCCGTACGCCCGGCCCTCTCCACCGCCCTGACTCGTTGATTCCCCCACGCGGTCATCATCGTCCGCGCCTTGCCGTTCCCCGTTGATTCTCCCTTGCCCCAGTTGCGTACATACGAGGCCCACACCATGAAGCGAAGCGTCTGGAACCTCCTGCTGGCCTGCTCCCTCGCCCTCCCCCTTGCCGACACAGCCGGCGCTCAGGACCCCCAGCCAACCGCACAGGAATTGTACGAAAATGGGGTCGAACTCTTTCAAAAGGGAAACCTCCTCGAAGCCAAGGAAACCCTCCAGCGCATCGACATGGCCCAGCTCGATCGCGCTCAGCGCACCGACTACTACCGCGTCCTCGACGCCATCGACAACGAACTCCGAAATCTCCCCGTCGAATCCCTTCGACTCATGAAGGCGGAACTCCAGATCTCCCGAGGAGACCTCCGCTCCGCTGAGTCAAACGTCTCCGCCGTCCTCGCAAGCGACGCCTCCACTGACGAACAACGCACCCAGGCCCAGCAACTCGCTGACCAGATCGACGAAGCACAGGCCGAGCTCGCCCCCGGCATCGACGACATGCTCAACCGCTCCGTCGCCCTCTACAACACCCAGGACTTCGAGGCCGCCAAGGAAGGCTTCTACCGCGTCTTCAACTCCGGCATCCAGCTCGACCTCGACCAGCAGACCCAGCTCGCCTTCTACATCGGCAAAATCGAGGAGCTCGAAGCCGTCCGAGGCAGCCGCTTCACCAACACCGTCATGGCCTGGGAGGCCGCACAGACCCGCGACCTCACCGTCACCGAATCCGCTCAGGAATCGCAGGAGCAGCCCGCCGAACAACCCGCCGAGCAACCGGCCGAACAGCCCGCCGCTCAGCCGCAGGAGCCCGCAGACACACAGACACGCGACCTCATCCGCCAGGCCCAGGAAAAAGCCGCAGCCGACATGCTCGTCCGTGCCAATGAGGCCCTCGAAGCCGGCCGCTACACCGAGGCCATCTCCCTCTACAACCGCGTCCTCGCCCAGGACCCCGGAAACGAAGAGGCCCGCCTCAATCGCGATCGCGCCCAGACCATGCTCAACCAGCCCGATCTGATCAACCCCACCGTGCAGGATGATCAGCTCCGCGCTGAGCAGCTCCGCGCCCAGTTCAACACCCTCCTCCAGGAAGCCGTCGCCAGACGCGACATCGGCGACTTCAACCAGGCCGAGAACCTCGTCGCCCAGGCCCGCGCTGAACTCGACCGCGGCCGCGCCTACATCAGCCAGGATGAGCACGAAGCCCTCATGCTCGAAGCCCAGACCATCGGCGAGAGCATCCAGGAGCAACGCCGTGAGGCCGATGCCGCCGCTGCGACCGCCCGTGCTGAGGAAATCCAGCAGCGCCGTGTGGAGGAACAGGCCCGCCTCGAGGCCGAACGCCAGCGCCAGATCAACGAAAAACTGTCAAACGTCATCCGCCTCCAGCAGGCACAGCGCTACGACCAGGCCCTCCTTGAGCTCAACTCCCTGCTCTTCATGGACCCCAACAACGCCGCTGCAAAGGCCCTCAAGGACGTCATCCAGCTGATCATCCATCAGAGGCGATACGACCAGCTCATCCATGAGCAGGGCTTCCGTGCCGTTGAGCACTCCATCGACTTGCAGGAGTCCATCCGTATCCCCCGCGACATCATGGAATACCCCGAGGATTGGCCCGCAATCACCGCCCGCCGCGCCGACGGAATGGCCTACCTCGGCTCAGATGCCGACCGTCGCGTCTACAACTCCCTCGCTGAAACGCGCGTCCCCGTCAACTTCGCCGGGCACTCCTTCGGCGACGTCGTCGACTACATCCAGAAAGTCGCCGACATCAATGTTGACGTCGATTGGCGCGCCCTTGAGCAGGAGTTCATCGACCGCAACATGCCCGTCAACCTCAAACTCAACGACTCCGTCCCCCTCCGGGTCGTCCTCGAACGCGTCCTCAACCAGCTCGGGACAACAGAAGACTCTCGCCCCCATTACGCCGTGCAGGATGGCATCCTGGAAATCTCCACTAAGGAAAAACTCCAGCGCAAGCCCGTTATGCACCTCTATGACATCCGCGACCTTCTTATTGATGTTCCCGACTTCAACAACGCGCCCGACATCAGCGTCGACTCCATCCTCGAAAACACGCAGGACCGCGGCTTCCCCACCCGGGATTTCGGCGACTCCGAGGAGGATTACCCCCGCGAACGCCCATCCAGCGAGGAAATGATCGAGAAGATCCGTGACATCATCACCGCCACTATCGATCCCTCCTCATGGCAGATCAACGGCGGAAGCACCGGCGTCTTCCAGGAACTCAACGGCAACCTCATCATCACCACCACTGCCGCAAACCACCGCGACATTTCCAACCTCCTCGCAAAGCTCCGCGAGATCCGCTCGCTGCAGATCTCCGTCGAGTCACGATTCCTCCTCGTCAGCGAGGACTTCTTCGAGCAGATCGGCTTCGACCTCGATATCTTCTACGGCGGTGACGCCTTCGACTCCGCATCCCAGGAAGATCCAAACCTCTACCCCAGCGACCTCTTCATCAACCGGCTCACGAACGATTTCAGCCCCGATGCCCAGCGACAGTTCTTCTCCGTCTACGACCTTGTCCCCGCCGTCGACGCCAACGGAGCCCCCGTCCTCGACGCCCAGCGTCGCCAGCTCTTCGACCAGCTCCTCCCCGAGGCCGGCATCTTCACCCGCGAACGCTCCCAGTGGACTCCCTGGTCCCTCCAGCAGAACACCCTCGGCCTTTCCGAGAACCTCTTTGGCGCCGACGCTGCCTCATTCGGCGGTCGAGCCCTCGCCGCCAACCCCGCCCTCTCCTACTCCATCACCTACCTCGACGACATTCAGGTTGACCTCCTCATTCAGGCGACTCAGGCCGATCGCCGCAGCATCCAGCTCACCGCCCCCAAACTGACCTTCTTCAACGGCCAGCGCGCCTTCGTCCAGGTCACCACCAGCCAGTTCTTCGTCTCCGACCTCCAGCCCGTCGTCGGTGAGGCGTCCGCAGGATTCGATCCCACCCTCGGCACCGTTCGCGAGGGCGTCGTCCTCGACGTCGAGGGAACCGTCTCCGCCGACCGCCGCTACGTCACCATGACCGTCCTTACCTCCCTCTCCGACATCCTCGCCATCGAAACCACCGAACTCCCCATCGTCGTCGGCGGCAACGTCGTCACCTCCGGCAACGAAGACAGTGACATCCTCGCCTCCTCCGCCTTCATCGAACTCCCCGTCCTCCAGATCTCCCGCGTCAACACCACCGTCACCGTTCCCGACAAGGGAACGATCATGCTCGGCGGCCAGACCGTCCGCAACGACATCGAGATCGAGACCGGCGTCCCCGTCCTCTCCAAAGTCCCCGTCATCAACCGCTTCTTCACCAACCGCCTCATGTCCACCGAGGAAAAGACCCTCCTCATCCTCATGCGGCCCACCATCATCATCCAGCAGGAGCAGGAAGAGATGCAGTTCCCCGGCCTTCAGGATTCCATCCGAAGCCAGGGCGGCTGGGGCGGCTCCTACTGATCCCGGTCTCACACGAATCTTCCGCGAGGCGGCTTCGGCCGCCTCGTGTGTTTTTCTCAGACCCCGACCGCCCCTCCACCGGCAAATCCCCACGGGCCGCCCTATCATCGCCTCCGCGCCGTCAGGCCGACTTGACTGACCACAGGAGCCCGTCCCGATGACCCAGGAGAATTCCCGGCTGCGCGTTCGTCAGCAGGGTGACATCACCATCGTCGAGTTCGTCGATCGAAACATCCTCGATGAAGCAAACATTGCTCAGATCGGCGAGGAGATCTCAACGATCGTCTCGGCGCAGACCGTCCCCAAGCTCCTCATCTCCTTCTCAAACGTCGAGCACCTCTCCTCCGCCGCGCTCGGCGCCCTCATCACCGTCAACAAGAAGGTCAAGGCCAGCGACGGACAGCTCCGCCTCGCCAACATCAACAGCCAGATCATGGAGGTCTTCGAGATCACCCGCCTCGACCGCCTCTTCCAGATCCACCCCACCACCCAGGAAGCCATCGACAGCTTCGCCAGATGAACCAGCGACCGGTTCACCCACGCTCCGCCGCCCCGACGCGGAAGGCGACAGCCATGACCGGCCACCTCCCTCAAGTCGCCGCTGATAACCTTTCCGGCTGGGCACACCCCGCCGGCTCCGAGTGCCTCCGCCTCCGCCCCCTCCGCGCCGACGCCGACGCCTTGGCCGCCCTCCTCCAGGCCCGCCTCGATGCCGCAGGCGTCGACCCCTCCGCCTTCTTCGGCATCCGCCTCGCCCTCGAGGAGGCCCTCTCCAACGCCTTCACCCACGGCAGCGCGAATCAGCCCGACGCTCACATCGTTGTCGCATTGCGGGTCACGCCTGACAGTCTCTACCTCTCCATCGCCGATCAGGGCCCCGGCTTCACCCCCGACGCCGTCCCCGACCCCACCGAGGATGGCAACCTCGAAATCGCCTCCGGTCGCGGCCTCCTCCTCATGCGCGCCTACATGGACAGCGTCGAGTTCAACCCGCGCGGAAACGCCGTCCGATTCACAAAGTCATTTCAGGACTCGGGCTGATAGTGCGCAGGCCAGTCCAGCGACAGATCAACCGTCGCGCCCGGAATCCGCATCGGCCCCCCGAGACGCCGATACCGCACCAGCACATCCACAAGCCGTGCGAAATCGGGCCACGCCGGTGCCCGGTACGACACCTGCTCCCCCGTCGATGGGTGACGAAACGCAATCGTCGAGGCATGCAGCGCCTGCCTCGCAATCACGATCTCTCCCGCCTCCTCGCCCTCGGCAACCCTCCCGCCCACAATCTCCCCAAGCGTAATCGCCGCAGGCCCGCCGTACAGATCATCTCCCGCAATCGGCCAGCCCAGGTGCGACAGGTGAACCCGGATCTGGTGCGTCCGCCCCGTCTTCAGTTCCAGCTCGACCACCGCATACCCCTCAAACTGCTCCCGAACCCGGTAGATCGTCGTCGCCGGCTTGCCCGTCTCGTCATACCGAACCGCCTGCAACTCCCGGATCGTCGGGTGCTTGCCGATCGGCGCCTCAATCACGTCCGCCTCCGGCTCCACCCGTCCGACCACCACCGCCAGGTACCGCTTGTCCGTCGTTCGCGCTTCGAACTGCTTCCCCAGACGCCAGTGCGCAGTGTCCGTCTTCGCCGCAACCAGCGCCCCCGTCGTGAATCGATCGAGTCGATGGACCACCCCCGGCCGCGCCTGCTCCGCGCCCACCGACGAGAGTGACCCCGAGCTCACGTGCTCAAGATGCCACGCCAGCCCGTTGATGATCGTCCCCGTCTTGTTTCCCCTCGCCGGATGCACGATCACGTCCGGCTGCTTGTTCAGCACGATCAGATCATCATCCTCATGCAGGATTGACAGCGCCATCTCCTCCGCCGGAATCTCCTTTGCAGGAGGCGGCGGAACCATCACGCGGACCTCATCGCCCAGCCGAAGCGCCGTCGACGCCTTCGCCGCCCTCCCGTTGACTGTCACCGCCTGCTCACGGATCAGACGCTGCAACTGCGTCCGGCTCATGAACGCGATCCGGTCCTGCAGGTACTTGTCCAGTCGTTTGTTGAGATCACGCGTCAGTCGGAATGTGACGACAACGTCATCTTCATCCTCCCCCTCGGCCGCCACGCTGCGAACCAGGTCCGCATCAACCGCGCCCCCGCCGTTGAGAATCGCCCGTCGCTCCCCGCCCTCCGCTTTGTCTCGTGCTCCCTCGCCCATGTCGCCTCGCCCGCAGCCGCCCGCTTACTCACGCGCCATCGTCCCCGGCCGGCTCTTCCGCCGGTTCATCCGCAGCGGGCTCATCAGCAGCCGGCTCCTCCGCCGCAGGCGACTCGCCGCCCTCCTCCGCACCATCCTCAGCAGCCGGCTCCGACGCCCCCTCCTCGGTGCCCGCATCGCTTTCCGGTTCAACCGGCGCCGGAGGCGTCCGCGCCTCCCGAACCTGTGCATCAGTCGGCAGCACCACGAAGCCCCCAAGCCCGCTCAGGTCATCCATCCGCCCCTGGGCCAGAGTCGAAAACGCCTCGTGCGCCCCAGTCGCTTCCGACTGCACCTGCACGTACAGCTCCTCCGCCCGGGCGGTATCGCCGCGCATCTCCGCTACCGCCGCCAGCCCGAAGAGCGCCTGCAGCCGCAGACTTCGCTTTCCCGCATCCGTCTCCGTCGAATCCGCTACTTCCTGGTACAGCCGCTCCAGCGCGCCCAGCAGGTCCTCACGCTCCTGCTCTGTCATCGGCTCAATCGGCGCATCGGCATCCTCCCCAGGCGTCGTCTCGCTCACGTTGGTCGACAGCGTCCGCAGGTGAATGTCCGCCGCCCGCAGCCGCGCCAGCTCCGAAATCGATCCCACACCCTCGTGCCGCTGCGCTACGTCCAGCAGCGGCGCCACTCCGCCCGCACCTGCCAGGTCCGCCCACGCCTCGTTGAGCGCCATCACCCGACGCTCCTTCATCCACAGCCACCCCCGGCCCGCGAGGATCAGCAGCAGCACGGCGAGCAGAATGTTCCACCCGTGCTTCTGAAGCCACTCCAGGAGCTCGCGGTTCACCGCCGACTCGGTCATCTGGCTTGTGTGCAGTTCCTTCAGACGATTGTCAGCCATGCGTCACCTTCTGCATCCGGTCTGGTTTCATCAGGCCCCGCCCCCGGGACAGCGGGGATCATAGTCTCTCCGTCCGCCCACGCCGAAAATCACCACTCCAGGCGAGCATCAAATCGCCACGGCCCCTCCGCCTCAAAATCTGCCCCCGGCACCAGCCGCTCCCGAACCGCCTCCACAAACCCCGACAGCCCCGCCCCCGTCGCTGCGCTCACCCGCAGCACGCCGGCCTCGCTCCGCCCCCCCAGGTCCGCCTTCAGGTGTACCCGCAACACCCCCGCACCGCCCTCCACCGCCTCAAGTCCCGGCCCCTCTGCGCTGATCACAAGGTCCGCCGACACAATCAGTCGCTCCGCAAGCCGGATCGACGCCGCCTCGATCGCATCCTCCGTGTGCCGCCGCCCCGGCGTGTCATACCAGAAGACCGTCAGCCCACCGAGATCAACCACCGCCCCGACCGCATCCCGCGTCGTCCCCGGCTCATCGGCCGCCAGACTCACGCTCCGTCCCAGCAACACATTGGTCAGCGTGCTCTTGCCGACATTGGGTGCCCCGACCACCGCAACAGTGGGGGGGTCGATCAGCCGGTTCAGCCGCATACTCCGCGCCGAAATCTCCTCAGGACTCTCCCGCTCTGTCGCCGACCGCCACCGCCGCCACCGCGCCGGTTGTGCCGGCAGCAGGTCGATCGCATCCCGGCTCCGCGCCCGCGCCAGCGCCGCAAGCATCAGCGCCTCATCCAGATTCGACGCTTCCGGATACATCGCCTCCACATCCCCCTCATCTCCCGCCTCCACACCCGCCGCCCGAAGCGCCTCGCACACCCGCTGCACGATTCGTACGCCCCCATGCGGCATCAGCAACGCACACGCAGGCGACACCACAGCCGCAAGCCCCTCATCAACCCCCGCCATCCGCACCAGGCGAACCCGCCCGACAACCGCCTCTGCATCATCAGGCCACGCGCTGCCGGTCACCGCGCGCAACGCTGCGGGCACCTCCCCTGTCACCGTAATGACCGCAATCCCCCCCGGCGCAAGCGGCGTAGACACCACGTACTGCGCCCTCATGGCCCCACGTCGCGCCTGAATGGATCGCCCCGCTCGCCCACCTCAAACCACTCGCGCTTCGGCCACTGAATCAGAATCAGCCCCGCGGAAAGCACCGCGATTGTCAGAAACTCCGGTCCAAGCAGCAGACACCCAATCGCCCCCAGCAGCCCGGCTCCTTCAATCATCGCGTACCCTGCGACGCACGCTGTAAATACCCCGTGCATTCGCTCTGCCTCCTCGGACTCCGACGCAAGCGCCCGAAGCCGCGTCGACCGAACCACCCACGCCCCGACCGTCATCGCCCCCAGAAGAACGTAGTTCCCCACCAGCAGCATGTCATACACCGACGCCGGCACCGAAATCGTTGGAGCCGCCCCCGCCGATTGCATCCACCCCGCGATCCCCGCAAACACGCTCACCCCAAGCGCAAGACTCACGCAGATCACCCGGCACGCTCCATGCGCACCGCCCGGAGTAAACAGTTCGCCGCGTCCCTCACTCATGACTCAAACTCGCTCGGATCGAGTGCAAACTCCCACGTCACCCGCAGCCCCTGCAGCGCCAGGTCATCCACTACCCGCTCGATCAACTCATCATCGTCAAACAGCAGGTGTGCATCCCCTCCCGTCGCCAGAATCAGCGGATACGCCTGGTACGCCTCCGCATACCGCTCTATCAGCAGACGCACCGCCCCGCGAATCCCGTAGTACACCCCGTGCAGCATCGCCGACGCCGTGTTGGCGCCGAAAAACTCCCCCTCCGCCGGCCGACCGGGTGACAACTCCGGCAGCAGCGCCGTCCCCTCGTGCAGCGCCCTCAACTGCATCCGGAATCCAGGAAGAATCGCCCCCCCGTGAAACGTCCCCGCACCGTCCACGAAATCCACCGTCACCGCCGTTCCCGCATCGATCAGCACGCACGCCTGCTTCAGCATCGCATACGCCGCCGCCGCGTTCAGCAGCCGGTCAACCCCGACGATCGACTCCGGGTCCAGCTGCCGACCGATCGGAATCACGAGATCACCCGCCCCCGCCCGCCGCACCTCCGTCACATCAAGATCGTCAAGCTCAGAACTCAGCGGCTCCGACACCGCCGCGTTCACCGAACCCACCACGATCGGCATTCGCTCCCCCGACTCGTTCCGCCCCACCATCGCCCCCGCCTCCCGGACGATCGCCCCCCGGTCCGTGTTCACAAGCGAGGTGCTTTCCGCAAGCCGACCCCCCTGGAAACGCCCAAGCGCTGTCCGGGTGTTCCCCACGTTCACCGCCAGCAATGTCGCATGTCCGCTCACCATGCCCTGAGCATAGCGACACCACGCCCACGCTCCACCGGAACGCCCGTCCCCGCGCATACCCTTCACCCCGTGAACCCCCACGACACACAATCACCCCCCGACCACGGCCACCAGCCCGTCCTTCTCCGCCAGACCCTCGCCCTCCTCGATCCTCAGCCAGGCCAGACCCTCATCGACCTCACCGTCGGCCGAGGCGGACACGCCGAAGCCATCGCACGCATCATCGGCCCCGCCGGCCGCATCCTCGCCTTCGACGCCGACGCCGACGCCGTCAACTACGCCCGCCGACGACTCGAAGGCCTCGGCCCCGCCGTCGAAGTCGTCCACGCCAACTTCCGCGAAGCCCCCGCAATCGCTCAACAACGCGGCCTCTCCGCCGACATGCTCCTGGCCGACCTCGGCTTCTCCTCCCCGCAGATCGACGACCCCGCCCGCGGATTCTCCTTCACCGATGACGGTCCCCTCGACATGCGCATGGACTCCCGCCTCCCCGTCACGGCCGCCGACATCGTCAACCGCTCCAACGCAAAGGAACTCGCCGACCTCATCTTTCAATACGGCGAAGAGCCATTTTCCAGAAAAATTGCAGCCGAGGTCCTTGCGTTCCGCAACAAAGGTCCAATACTAACAACGGCACAGCTCGCCGAGATCGTTCGTTCTGCTTACGGGCCACGGGCCCGCAGCTCGCGACTGCATCCTGCCACTCGGGTGTTCATGGCTCTCCGCATCGCCGTTAATGACGAACTCGGAAGTCTCCAGACACTCTGGCAGAGCATCGCTCGCACCGCGGAAGCCGTCACCCGGGCAGACGAGGGAACGCATTGGCTGGCGCCGGATGCACGCATCGCCGTCATCGGGTTCCATTCCCTCGAAGACCGAATCAACAAACGCGCTGCCGCCGACATCGCCAAGCGCGGCCTGGCAACGCTCCTGACTCGAAAACCCGTCACCGCTGACGACGACGAGATCAGGAACAACCCCAGGGCACGCTCGGCAAAACTTCGGGCGATTCGTCTCGGCTCAAAGACCCTCGACTCCCGCGCAGGACGCAACGGAGACAAGAACAGAGCCCGGCGACATCGGTAGTCACTCCACTCACCGCTTTGCAAGGATGGCAAAGCCCCATGACAAGCCACGCGAAAATCAGTGTCCTCCTCGGCTTCGGCCTCCTCCTCTTCATGATCATCCTCGTCACCGACCACCTCTCGCCCGCAGCGACTGGTCGGATGGCCCCCCTTGCCGATCCGGTCCAACAATCCCCCGCCGCAGACCCTCAGCCGCAGACACGGCCCGCTGCCTCGGGCGCACTCCCCGATCCCGAGCCCGATCGCTCCCTCGACGCCCCCCTCACGGGCCTCCTGGCCGACAACTCCACCGCGCTTCCTGAGGACAACCCCGTCATCGAGATGCGCCTCCCCTCCGACGGCGAGGCCGCCCGCGCCCTGGTCGACCTCACCAATAGTCCTCCCCTCGTCCGCGATGCCGCCCACACCGTGATCACCCCCGCGCCGGGTGAATACCTCCACCACGTCCGCAAGAGCGAGACCCTCTACGCCATCACCCTCCGCTACTACGGCGACTCCTCCCTCATCGACGAGCTCGCCATGTACAACGCCGATGCCGTCAGCCACGACCTCACCATCCGCGAAGGCACCACCCTCCGCATCCCCCATCTCTCCGCCCTCCAGTCCTGGGTCGATTCCCTCGCCCCCTCCACCGCCCCCGCCAAGCCCGACCCACTCCCCGAAAAGAAAACCCCCGTCCGAACCTACACCATCAAGAAGGGCGACACCCTCTCCGAACTCGCGCAACAACTCCTCGGCTCATCCAAACGCTGGCGCGACCTCCAGAAGGCCAACCCCACCGTCATCAAGAACCCAGACATCCTCCCCGCAGGCCGCGAAATCGTCATTCCCGTCTCCTGACCAACGCGGAAGTCTCACGTGAGTCTCACCGCAAAACTCCTCGTGCTCGCCCTCGCCGTCGGAGCCCTCTCCGTTCGCCTGCTCCAGTTCCGTCAGGACCGCATCGACACCGCCGCCGCCTCCTCCGCCCTCCACCGCGCCATCCGACAACACAACCAGGACGCCCGCGCGCTGCGCGCCCAACTCGCCCAGGCCGTCAGCGTCGATGCCCTCCGCATCGCCGCCGCGCAATCAGACCTCGCCCTCACCCCGCTGGTCTTCGACGAACAACTCCGCTGCATCCCCCTCGATCAGCTCGCCGCCTACCTCGTTCTTCCCGACTCCACGGACAACGCCATCCCCGCCGGCGCCGCCCAGCAATGACCCCCCGACCCGCGCCCCATCGCGATCAGCCCCAATGCCCTCTCCCACGGCGGCAATGGGTCCTCCCCCTCGCGATGGCCGTCTTCATCCTCGGCCTCTCCGCCGTCGCCGCTCGAATCGTCCAGCTCCAGACCGCCCCCGCCGCCCGCCTCGCCGAAGTCTCCCCCCGCACCTACTCCCGCGCCACCCTCGCCGCACCCCGAGGCGACATCCTCGATCGCACCGGCCGCGTCCTTGCCACCAGCGAGATCGCCTACCGCCTCTTCGTCGATCCCCAACTCGTCGAAGACCCGCAGTCCGTCGCCGTCGATCTCGCCGAACTCATCGGCGTCGATCCCGTCGAACTCGACAAACGCCTCCAGGCCCGCCTCCGCTCCCGCTACGCCCCCCTCATCGACGTCCTCACCGACGCCCAGTACGCCGTCCTCTCCACCATCAACTGGCCCGGCGTGGGCCTCGAACCCATCTTCATCCGCACCAACCCCCAGGGCGACGTCGGCGCTTCCCTCCTCGGCCGCGTCGGCTTCGAGCACACCGGCCTCTCCGGCATCGAGTACGACCGGCAGAAGCAACTCACCGGAACCCCCGGCCAGATCCGCTTCCTCCGCGACGGCCAGTGGCGGCGCATGTGGATCGAACGCGACGACTTCCGCGCTGAAACACCCGGCGACCCCGTCCGCCTCTCCATCGACTTCGTCATCCAGCAGATCGCCGAAGCCGAAATCGCAAAAATGGCCGACCGCGTCAACGCCTCCGCCGCACGCATGGTCATCCTCGATCCCGCCACCGGCGAGCTCCTCGCCGTCGCCGACCTCATTCGCCCCCGCCCCGACCTCGATGAGCCCTACGTCCTCGACCCTCTCCGAAAAATCGACCCCGCCCTCGGCCGCAACCGCTGTGTGACCGACCCCTACGAGCCCGGCTCCACCTTCAAGCCCTTCGTCTGGGCTGAGATCACACGTCTCGGCGCCGCCCACCCCGATGAAACCTTCAACACCCACAACGGCGCCTTCCGCACCTCGCAGGGCCGCCCCCTCCGCGATACCTACGGCTACCCCGAACTCACCTGGGACATGGTCCTCGTCAAAAGCAGCAACATCGGCATGGCCCAGGGCGCAGAACGACTCTCCTTCGAACAGCTCCGCTCCGCCGTCACACGCTTCGGCTTCGGCTCGCTCACCGACAGCGGCCTCCCCGGCGAAACCGCCGGCATCATGACCAGCCCGAAGAACTGGAAGCACTACACGCAGACCTCCGTGAGCATGGGCCACGAGATCGCCGTCACCCCCATGCAGATGGTCCGCGCCTTCTCCGCCTTTGCCCGCGATGGAACCCTCGCCGACCTCACCATCTTCGCCCGCAACGAGAACAACCCCGCCCCCGACTCCGCCCCCCGCGCCCTCGAAGAATCCGTCGCCATGCAGACCCGCATCGTCATGCACCGCGTCATGAAGGAAGGCACCGGCCGCCACGCCGACGCCGACGCCCTCTATGAAATGTTCGGCAAGTCCGGCACCGCCCAGCTCCCCAAGCGACACGAACGCGGCTACTACCAGGACCGCTACGTCTCCTCCTTCATCGCCGCCGCTCCCCTCGACAACCCCCGCATCATCGTCCTCTGCGTCGTCGAAGACCCCGACCGCAGAATCGCCCACCTCGGCGGAGCCGTCTGCGGCCCCGTCGTCCGCGATGTGATCAATCAGGTGCTCCCCTACCTCGGCGTCCCGCCCCACCGCGACGACGCCGTCCCCGATCCCTCCCTCGCCTCCCGGTGAATCCGTGGACTCCGCCGTGCGGACCGATTGGACTCTAATGTAGGGTCCGCCGTGCGGACCGATTGGA
>CAZPFK010000033.1:0-7714 GCA_964585855.1 uncultured Vicinamibacteraceae bacterium | reverse complement strand
TCCGTCATGCCCGCGCAGGGCCTGCCCCCGCGCAGGCGTGGGGCGGGCATCAAGTCCGTAGGGTCCGCCGTGCGGACCGATTGGACTCCAAAGCGCGTCCCCATCCGTCATGCCCGCGCCGGCGGGCATCCAGAGAAAAGAGCCGCGCACGAAGTAAGCGGGTTCCGATCCCCCTCCCCCGCCTGCGGGGGAGGGCCGGGGAGGGGGTTCCTTCTCCAAAACGAGCCGCGACCATGAGGGAGCGGGTGGTTCTTCCGCCCCATCGGGGCGACGGAATGTAGCCACGGTGTGAAGATCGCCGAAGGCGATCGAAACCCGTGGGCTCGAACCGGCAACTCGCCCTCCTCGCCCCAAAGGGGCGAAGGAGCCAATATTAGTTACAGGGATTCCGCTTCCCCGATCGCAGTCATCAATGCTGCCTTAATTGCATTTGGGTCATACGCTGAACGAGCCTGCACGTGTACAATCGGGAGACCTGCCGTCCGGAGCGCTGCATCCACAAATGCGTCTCGCTCCCGTCGATCCGCTCGTTCGTGTGATCGATCGTCCAGCTCGACCACTATCACCGGCCTGAGCAGGTCCGATGTACAGATCACAAAGTCAACATGCTTCATTTGAATGCGGTTGGTGTAGCCTCGTCGCTCTTCCGTACCCTTCGCAACATACAGCAGATCGCCGAGTCGTACCTTGCAGAAGACGCGATACCGGCCGCCGTCAATCGCATGGCACAGTGCGCCGTAGAACACCCGCTCACCCTGCGAAAGCAGATACTGTCGCCTCCTGTAGGGCAGGGGCATCTCCTGACGCGTGTCCTCAATCGCTCCATCAATATTCAACTTGCGAAGGATTCGAATGAGGAAGCCCGGCAGGCAACCTGGCAACTGTTCTTCGTCCGGCCCTTCGGTCTTTGTTTGAATTGTCATCACCCTCCCTTCTATAGAAGACAGATGGCCTCGGCCCAACGACAGCTCGCACGGATTTGATCCCGCATGAGGCGAACTCAGTCGAACATCGCAGTCGGCCACCACAGTTGCTCGGGATGCGTCTTCCTACGTGCTCCCACCCTACCGTTCCGCTCCTGTGCCGTCAAGATGCAAGGCCACCGGCCATGGCGGTAGTCGCCGCAATTGTCATCAGACAACCACCCGCTCCCTCATGGTCGCGGCTCTTCAAGCCTTCCCCCGTATGCAGGGGAGGGAGATGAAGCGGCCGCCACTCCGGTCAGCCGCCACCGTTCATGATCTGCACAGGCAAGATGCCCGCGCCACCCGGAAGGCCTCGCTGGCGCTTCAGCCTGGTACTTCGCCTCAGTGCCAAGTGCCAAGTGCCTAGTGCCTAGTGCCAAGTGCCCAGTGCCTAGTGCCCAGTGCCTCGTGCCACCCCCTCCCCCCGACACCCGCACCCACATCCCCCCAATAATCCCTCCGGCCAACCCACTCCCGGAGTCTCTCCCATGCCACGACTGCGACGCCCCGACGGCTCCCTCATCCCCCTCTTCCGCATCATCGCGGTCGCGCTGGCCTTCCTCGCCCTGAGCAATCGCCTCCTCCTTGCCCAGGAAGCGACAGAGCCGCCCCCCGCAGAGACCACCCTCACACCCGACCAGCAGGAGGCCCTCGACCGCGACCTCCTCGAATCCGTCACCGTCCCCCTCGATAACGGATACTTCCAGATCGGCCATCTCCTCGCGCCCATCGCCGGCCGCGTCGGCCTCGATCCCGAGCTCGTCCGCGCCCTGGGCGGACAGGCCTTCGAAGTTGATGGCTACCTCGGCCGAACCGTCATCCGCGCAGTCACCCTCGGCACCGACGGCATCGTCTCCGCTGAAGTCGGTCCCGAGGCCCTCACCCTCCGCTTCGATCGCCTCCGCCTCCGCCGCCAGGAGCAGGCCATGCGCACGCAGGTCCGCGCCCTGCTCGCCTCCTGGCTGCCCGGCCTCGCCGCCGACGCCGCCGAGCAGTACGGCGTCACCGTGCGCACCCCCGACGGCCGCACCCATCGCGCCTCCGACTTCACGTTTACCTCCGACAGTCGCGTCGTCGTCCTTGTTCACGGGCTTGACGATCCCGGCATCATCTGGCGCGACCTCACCCCCGCCCTCCTCGCCGCCGGGTACACCCCCTGCGAGTTCAACTATCCCAACGATCAGCCGGCAGCCGACAGCGCCGACCTGCTCACCACCTGGCTCTCGATCCTCCATCGTCAGGGCGCCCGCCGCATTACCCTCATCGGCCACAGCATGGGCGGCCTGATCGCCCGCGAAGCGATCACCCGCGACCCTGATCGTGATGACCTCCCGCGCATCACCCGCCTCATCCTGATCGCCACGCCCAACCACGGCTCCTCACTCGCCCGCCTCCACTTTGCAGGCGAAGTCCGCGATCACATCATCCGAACCCTCAGCGGCGACGGACTCATCTTCGGCTCCATCTTCGATGGCGCCGGCGAAGCGCAGATCGACCTCCTTCCCGGCAGCGACTTCCTCACCGCCCTCAACGCACGCCCCCTCCCCGACGATCTCAACTGCACCATCATCGCCGGCGACCTCAGCCCCGTCACGCAGCCGCGCGTCGAGTCCCTCATGGAATGGCTCGGCGAGCACCTTTCCAGCGAGCAGTGGGAGGAAGCCGCCTCGCAGACCGCTGCCGCCGTTGACGAATTGATCTCCGGCCTCGGTGATGGGCTGGTCAGCATCGAATCCGCCCGCCTCGAAGGCGTGGAAGACTTCGTCGTCGTTCCCGGTAACCATGTCACCATGATCCGCAACTTCACCGAGGGCTCGCAACGCACGCCCCCGGCCATTCCGATTGTGCTTGATCGCATTCAGCAGGATCGCCGCGCTGCCTCAGGCCAGTGAGACGTCGTAGTCAGCCCGGTACTGCCCCGACTCCTGCCGCAGCAGCTGGCGGATGATGTCGTTGAGCAGCGAACTGGCCCCGAAGCGGAAGAGCGCCGGCGTCAGCCATGCATCGCCCAGCGTCTCCTTCACCATCACCAGATAATGCAGCGCCTGCTTGGCCGTACGGATGCCGCCTGCCGGCTTCATCCCGATCCGCACTCCCGCGCTCAGGAAGTGATCGCGGATCGCCTCCAGCATGATCAGCGTCACCGGCATCGTTGCCCCGGGCGAGATCTTCCCCGTCGAGGTCTTGATGAAGACCTCACCGTCCGCAAGCGGCCCCGCCGACGCCGCCGCCTCGATCGCAAGGTCCGACGCCCGCCGCACCAGGTCGTACGACCCCAGTTCCCCCGTCTCCAGAATGATCTTCAGATGCGCCCGCCCGACGCACGCCTCCCGCACCGCTCGAATCTCCCCGGCAACCTCGCCCTCCCGCCCGGCCAGCAGCGCGCCGCGATTGATCACCATGTCGATCTCATCGGCCCCCGCCTCCAGCGCCTCCTCGACGTCGCGCAGCCGCACATCGAAGGGAAACTGACCCGAGGGAAACGCCGTTGCCACCGACGCCACCTTCACCCCCGACCCCGCCACCGCCTCCCGCGCCAGCGCCACAAACGCCGGATACACGCACACCGCCGCAACCGACGGCAGCGCCAGCGTCTCATGAGGCCGGATCGCCTTGCGGCACAGCGAGCGGACAGTCTCGGGCGTGTCCTTGCCCTCCAGCGTCGTCAGGTCCGTCATCGACACTGCCAGCCGCAGCCCCGACGCCTTCGCGCTCGTCTTGATCGACCGCGTCGCAAACGAGGCCGCGCGGGCCTCAACCGCAACGCGATCGACGGGCCGGCGGCGGTTGGAAACGGCAGGTGTGCTCATCATCGCGACTATCATCCCCTTCAGGCAGAACATGATACTCCACCGACGCTCCGCCCGGCCGATCCGATGATCCACGTTGCCATCCTCCACCGCACCCACCTCCAGCGCCTCCTCGCCGGCGAGAAAAGCATCGAAAGCCGCCTCGCAAAAACCGCCCGCGAACCCTGGGAGCGCGTCGAGCCCGGCGAGCGCATCTTCTTCAAGCAGAGCGGCGGACCCTTCCGCGCCACCGCCCTTGCCGACCACATCCTCTACGTCAGCGATCTCACCCCCGCGCGCGTCGCCGACCTCCGGCGCGAATACAACCACGCCATCGGCGGCGATGACGACTACTGGCGCGCCAAAAAGCACTCCCGCTACGCCACCCTCATCTGGCTGCGCGACGTTGAACCAATCGACCGTGGCCCCACCCTCCGCCCAAACGCCTGGCGCGCCTGGTTCTGCCTCGACGATGCCCACGACCTCATCCCGCCATCCCGCCCCGCCCCCGCGCGCAACGGCTCCCTCCGCCTCACCCTCACC
Source organism: uncultured Vicinamibacteraceae bacterium (assembly GCA_964585855.1). Classification (GTDB taxonomy): domain Bacteria; phylum Planctomycetota; class Phycisphaerae; order Phycisphaerales; family UBA5793; genus CAZPFK01. The sequence continues at coordinate 3,417 of CAZPFK010000033.1, read as the reverse complement.
GAGGGCAACCTCCGCCACTCCCACCTCTACGTCCGCGGTGACAACCTCGCCTGGTTCCCGCCCGACGCCCTCGGCGGTTCGCGCAAAAACAACGCCGGCAAACCCCTCACACTCCACCTCGCAGGCGGCCCCGTCATCGAGACCGACATCGTCGAGTCGCGCGGCCTCTTTCGCATCCGCCGGGGTTGGCGCTCCTGGTTTGAATCCCACGGCGCACGGCCCGGCGACTCCGTAGTGATCACGCCGCGCAGCCGCTACGAGTACGACCTCCGCCTGGAGCGCAGCCGATGACCCCGCTGCCCGATCTCAACGCCCTCGATCTCTCCGACCTCTTCGCCGCGCTCAATCCCCCCGATGACCTCGCCGCCCTCATCGCTCGCATGCGCGACGAAGACCTCGGCGACGCCGGCGACCTCACCTCATCCCTGCTCATCGCCCCCGACGCCCGCGCCCAGGCCGTCCTGCGCGTCCGCAGGGAAGGCCGCCTCGCCGGCCTTGCCGCCATCCCCGCCATCCTCCACGGCTACGGCTGCACGCAACGCGTCGAATGCGACTTCGAACTCGACGATGGCGATCTCGCCCACTCTGGCTCCGTCGCCGCCGCACTGCGCGGAGATCTCCGCGACATCCTCGCTGTCGAACGCCCCATCCTCAACCTCGTCGGCCGCCTCAGCGGAATCGCCACCCTCGCCGCACGCTACGTCGCAGCAGCACGCGGATGCAGCGTCCTCGACACCCGCAAGACCACCCCCGGCCTGCGCGGCCTGGAAAAATACGCCGTCCGCTGCGGCGGCGCATCGCTCCACCGCATCGGCCTCTGGGATGCCATCCTCGTCAAGGACAACCACCTCGGAGGCGTCGAGACCGCACAACTGGCCGACTTCCTGAGGCAGCGACTGGCCGATGCCCGCGCCCTCCACCCGCTCCGCTTCATCGAAGTCGAGGTCGATTCCATCGAACAATTCGAGGCGATCATCACCCTCCCGCAGGGCCTTATCGACATCGTCCTCCTCGATAACTTCACGATCGAATCGCTCTCCGCCGCCGTCGCGATTCGAAACCGCCGCGCCCCCGCGCTCCTCCTCGAGGCCTCCGGAGGCGTCACCCTGACAACCATCGGCGACATCGCCGCAACCGGCGTCGATCGAATCAGCGTCGGCGCCATCACCCACGGCGCACCCTCGCTCGACCTCGGCCTGGACCTCGTGCTGTGAACGAATCAGCACGCTGGCAGGCCATCCTCGACGCCACCGTCCCGCGAACCGCCGGCCTCATTCACACCCACATCGTTCTCGACGAAACCGAATCCACGCAGGATGCCTGCCGACAACGCACCGCAGCCAAGCCCGGTCTCTGTGTCACCGCACTTCGCCAGACTGCCGGAAGGGGCCGTCGCGGCGCTCGCTGGATTGATGACGCCGGCCTCGGCGTCGCCCTTACACTCTCCATCGCCATGGAGCCGACCGACTCGGGCCGCATCGCCCTTGCAACAGGCGTCGGCGCCCACCGCGCCCTCACGCGGTTCGTGCCCGCCGAACGCCTCGGCGTGAAGTGGCCCAACGACATCGTGCTCCGCCACGCGCAGCCGCTCCCTCCCGACCATCCCCTCCCCCGCGAACGCAAACTTGCCGGCATCCTCGTCGAAGCCGCTGACGGACTCGGCCTCATCGGCATCGGCGTCAACGTCGCGCAACGGCAGTGGGAGGGCGACCTGGAGACCACAGCCGTCAGTCTTGCTGAGATCACAGGCGACGCGCCCGATCGCGCAGCAGTCGCAGCCGCGCTGGTCGAGGAAGTCAGCATCGCGCTCCTCAGTCCCTGGGCCGGGACGATCGCCGCCTTCGAATCCCTCGATGTGCTCACCGGCACTCGACGCCTCATTGAACGCAACGGCTCCCGCCATCGTGGAACCGTCACCGCCGTCGAGCCCGGCCGCGGCGTGCGCATCCGCCTTGATGATGGCCGCGATGAACTCCTCCGCGCCGACGACATGCGCATCGTCTGAGCCACGCTCTCTCCCCCTTCCTTATGCCCGCTCCGTAGGGTCCGCCGTGCGGACCACTCCAGGTGCCACGGGCATCCTGCCTCTGCAGATCACCCTCCCTCACCCACCACCATCATCGCTTGCGCCATCGCTTCTCCGCCTCTCCGTCATGCCCGCCCTTCTCCACGTCATGCCCGCGCAGGCGGGCATCCAGTCAAAGTGGCACATGCATCCTGCCTCTGCCGCTCACCCTTCCTCACCCACCACCATCATCGCTTGCGCCATCGCTTCTCCGCCCCTCCCCCGCCTTCCGCAAGCGCGTCTTTGTGCGCACAAACACGCACGCTCATCCTCCTGTGGAGGATACATCTCATGCCAAACCTGCTCCCGCAACTCCCGCCCCTCGAATCGCTCCACGATCGACCCTCATGGACCGCATGGTCAGGCCGAATCGACCGATCCGCCTGCATGGAAATCACCGCCGCTGCCGTCCTCCGCGAACTCAAACCTCAGTTCACGCCGGCAAAGACCACCGCCGGTCGCGAAGCGCGCGCACAATTCACCATCAATACCCGGCTTCTTCAACATTGGCGCGATCGTCTCATGCCACGGCGCCTCCAGGGAGACTTCCGTTGGAAATCCCACGCCATGCAGCCAACCAACAAGCGCATCTGGGACCGCAATAATCGCTTTCGCCGCTCCCTCAAGTCCTCTCGACTCCCGCCGTACTGCACCGTCGATCCCTTTCCGATGGCAGTCAACCCCAACTTCGGCGCAGCCGCATCAAAGATCCTCGGCCTCCCGCTCTCATGGTCCACAGCCCTCACCATCGAGCGCTGGCGCATCGGCACGATTCCCGAAACCAGTGCCGCTCCGCCGAACCTCGCAAGCTGCGCGAAATGGGATCGTGCCATTCGGCGACACTACCTCCGCTGTCCCGGCTCACGATCCTCAACCATCCCCGTCTGGAAGCCCGATCCCCGCCGCATCACTCCCACAAAGCTGCAGCGCTTCTGGTGGGGCCTCGACAAGCCGCCTTACTCTGAACCCTGCACCGGAAAGACCTACAAACTCTTCCTCCCCCTCTGTACCGAGCGTGAATACCTCGATTCGCTCCTTGCCCTCAACTGGCTCAACCTCGTCGCCTCCCTCCGCGCTCAACGCCTCATCCCCGCCGCCGGAACCCGCGACGAAGCCCTCCTCATCGACCGCTATGCGCTCCTCTTCCACCCCCGCATCCCGCTCTGCCGCCGCTGCCTCGGCATCCACTACGGCAAGGTCAAAGCCCTCTCGAAGAGACGCGCTCGCGCTGGCAGTTCATAGCCGCTCCGTGCAGTCCGCCGTGCGGACCGTTCCCCAAACCAGTGGCGGCCGGCCTCTGTGCCGGCCGATCCGCTGGCCTCCCCAACGAGCCGGAAGCGTCAGCGACGGAC
>CAZPFK010000032.1:0-30824 GCA_964585855.1 uncultured Vicinamibacteraceae bacterium | reverse complement strand
CGGGCGTCTCGCCTGCGCAGAGCAGAGCCGTCCGCACGGCGGACCCTGCGCGATGATCCCCCGTCTACAATCGTCCTTGCCCCACTTCCCCCTTCTGGAGACGGATATGGCCGTCAGGATGGAACTCAGCCGCATCTTCATCCGCGAAATGGCTGACCTCCAGTTCATCGAACTCCGCGAAGCCGACGGCGAACGCTCCTTCCCAATCGCCATCGGACTCACCGAGGCCGCCGCCATCGAACGCCGCCTCAAAGGCCAGACGCCGCCCCGGCCCCAGACCCACGACCTGCTCGCCTCGGTGATCTCTGAGCTCGGCGGAACGCTGGAGCGCGTCATCATCAACAGTCTCAGTGAGAGCACCTTCTACGCCAAACTCATCGTCAGCCAGGCCGGCCGCGAGATCGAAATCGACAGCCGGCCCTCCGACGCCATCGCCGTCGCCATCGGCGTCGGCTCGCCCATCTTCGTTGATGAGTCGGTTCTCGAAAGTGCCGGCTCCGAGGAATCATGACCGCGCTGACCGCCCTTCCCCCCGCCCATCTCACCGCCGACGTGCCCGGAATCGGCGGCGTGATTCGGCAGCGGCCGGAGGACTTCTTCGTCGACGAGATTCCCGCCTACGAGCCGTGCGGGATCGGCGAGCACCTGTATCTGCATATCGAGAAGCGGGAGGTCGCCACGCTCGACGCGGTGGCGCGGATCGCCCGGCACTTCCGCCTGCAGCGCAACGCCGTCGGCTACGCGGGGATGAAGGACAAGCACGCCGTAACGCGGCAGTGGGTCTCGGTGTACACACGCGATGACTCACCCCTGCAGACGCTGAACATCGTCGGCATCACGGTGCTGAACGCCTCTCGCCACGGCAACAAGCTGCGCCTCGGGCACTTGCGCGGCAACCGCTTCCGCATCCGCATCCGCGGCGTTGACGAAACTGCGACCACGCCGGCGCAGGCCGTCGTCGATCGCCTGGCCGGCAGCGGTGTGCCCAACTTCTTCGGGCCGCAGCGCTTCGGCCGCCTGGGGCGCAACCACCTGATCGGCCGGGCCTGTGTGCTGCAGGAGTGGACGGCGGCGTGCGCCCTGCTGCTGGGCGGAGCAGGTGAAATCGAAGGGGAGGACCGCGAAGCGCGCACCGCCCATGATGAGGGGCGCCTTGAAGAGGCGGCGAAGTTGTGGCCCGGCTCGTGGGGGCCGGAGCGGCACGTGGCGCGGCGGCTGGCGGCCGGCGACGGGCCGGAGCGGGCGTTTCTCTCACTGCACCCGGCACAGCGGCAGTTCTACATCAGCGCGTTTCAGTCGGCGGTTTTCAACGCCGTCACTGCGCAGCGCCTCGCCGACGACCGGCTGGATTCGCTCTCGCCGGGCGATGTCGCAGCGCGCCACGACAACGGCGCGATGTTCCGCGTCGAGAATGAGGCCGATGACACGCTGCACACGCGGCTTCAGGCGCTGGAGATCTCCCCGACGGGGCCGCTCTGGGGCCATGCGATGCTGCGGGCCGGAGCGGGCGTCGATGATGCGGAGGTCGCCGCGCTGCACGAGGCGGGCGTGGAGCCGGAGGCCTTCTCGATGCCGCCGCTGGATGTGCGCGGAGCCCGGCGGGCGCTGCGTGTGCCGCTGCGCGAGGCGGTCGTTGAGCCGGGTGCCGATGAGCACGGGACCTATCTCGAAGTGCGCTTCGCGCTGCCGGCAGGCGCGTTTGCCACCACCGCCCTGCGGGAGATCATGAAGCCGGAGGACTCTGCGAGCGTTGACAGTGAGGACACGGAGGAAACCTGATGCGCGTGATGATCATCGGAGCGTCCACCAATCGCGAGAAGTACGGCAACAAGGCGGTGCGGGCCTACCTGCAGCGCGGCTTTACCGTCTTTCCCGTCAACCCCAGGGCCGATGCGATCGAGGGCCAGCGCTGTTACCCCGCCATAGCCGATGTGCCCGGCCCGATCGACCGGGCGCTCTTCTACCTGCCGCCGAAACTCGGGCTGGCGGCCCTTGAGGAGATCGCCGAGCGGGATGACGTGCGGGAGGTCTGGCTGAACCCGGGGGCCGATGCGCCGGAGGTCGTGGAGCGCGCGGCAGAACTCGGGCTGCGGTCGGTGCAGGCCTGTGCGATCATCGACATCGGGCCGATGCCGCACTGAGGGTTTGCAGAGCGGGGAGGATTTCACTATCCTGCAGCGATGATCAGCAGACTCGGCTCCGCCATCTCGCGTCTCTTCCAGAAGACCTGCCCCGATCCCTTCGTCATCGCCATCCTGCTCACCGCGCTGACGATCGTGCTGGCGCTGCTCTTTGGCGACTTTCCCGGTGCAGCACCCGATGCGGGCAGGGTCACGATCCTGCTCGACTCGTGGCGATCCTCAGACGGGCTGTGGATGTTCCTGGAATTCGGTATGCAGATGTGTCTGATCCTCGTCACCGGCCACGCGCTGGCCTCAGCGCCGCTGGTGCGGGCCGTGATCAATCGGCTGGCGGAGATTCCGCGCTCAGCCGGACAGGCCGTCGCCCTGGTAGCCCTGATGGCGGCGGTCGCGGGGGTGATCAACTGGGGGCTGGGGCTGATCGTCGGGGCGCTGATGGCCCGCGACGTCGGCCGGGCCATGCACCGGCGCGGCGTGGCCGTTCACTACCCGCTGCTGGCGGCCGCCGGGTACGTCGGGCTGATGGTCTGGCACGGCGGGCTGTCGGGCTCGGCCCCGCTGGCGATGACGACGGAGGCCGGGGCCGCCAACGTCCTCTCCGCACAGTATCTCGCGCAGATCCCCAAAGATGGCGTGCCGCTGACGGCGACGATCTTCTCGACGTCGAACCTCATCATCACCGGCGGGCTGGTGCTCGGCGCTCCCCTGCTCTTTGTCCTCCTTCAGCCGCGACGCCGGGAGGAGATCACCACCATGGCCGATCTCAATCTCCACGAAGAGCCGGCCGAGACGCCCCCGGCCCCGGAGCGGACGATCCCCGAGATTCTGGAGACGACGCCGCCGATTGCCTGGCTGCTCGCCGCCGCGCTGTTGGCCGGGATCGTGCGCTACGGGCAGACGGAGGGGTTTGCGAGGGTCGGCCTCAACGAGATTAACGCCCTCTTTTTTGCCCTGGGACTGATCCTGCACGGCTCGGTCCGCACGTATGCGGCGGCGGCCGAGGAGGGCGCGCGGGGCTGCGGAGGGATCATCCTGCAGTTTCCCCTTTACGGCGGGATCATGGCGATGATGGCGGTCTCCGGGCTGGTCGCGCAGGTGGCGCGTGGAATGGTGAGTCTCGGCAATGAGACGACGATTCCGCTGCTGACCTATATCTCGGCAGCGGTTGTGAATCTCTTCGTGCCCTCCGGCGGCGGGCAATGGGGCATACAGGGGCCGATCGCGCTCTCAACGGGGATCGATGCGGGCATTCCGATCGAGAAGATGATCATGGCGGTGGCCTACGGCGACCAGCTGACCAACATGCTCCAGCCCTTCTGGGCCTTGCCCCTGCTGGCGATCACGGGCGTGAAGGCGAGGGAGATCGTCGGCTATACGGCCGTCGTGATGATCGCGGCGGGAGTCTGGATCGGCGTGATGCTGGTGGTGTTGTGAGCGATCTGCTGACAGTCGTGCATCGTGCTGAGCGATTCGTCGTCATCGACAAGCCCGCCGGCATGCTCTCGGTTCCGGGACGCGGCCCCGAGAAGCGCGACTCAGTCGCGACACGGGTTGCGGCGATGTTTCCAGATGCCACAGGGCCGATCTCGGTGCATCGGCTGGACATGGAGACTTCGGGGCTGATCGTCTGCGCGCTGGATGCCGAGGCGCACCGGCATCTCTCCCGGCAGTTCATGGAGCAGCAGGTTGAGAAGCGCTACCTCGCCGTGCTGGAGGGAATCGTCGAGGCCGATGAGGGCGAGATCGCCCTGCCGCTGCTTGCCGACTGGCCCAACCGCCCCCGCCAGACCGTTGACCTGCTCCAGGGGAAGCCGGCCCGCACGCGCTACCGGGTGCTGCATCGCGATGAGGCGGCGGGGCGGACGCGTGTCGAGTTTGTCCCCCTGACGGGGCGGACGCACCAGTTGCGGCTGCATGCGGCGTGGGCAGGCGCTGCCGGCGGCCTCGGCTGCCCGATCGTGGGTGATTCGCTCTACGGCCGGGCGGATGGCTCGCGGTTGCTCCTGCACGCCTGCTTCCTGCGTCTTCGGGACCCGGAGAGCGGGGAGCCGTTGACATTCGAGAGCCCCGCGCCCTTCTGAGACTTTCGCAGCCGCCCTCTTTCCGCTACACTGCCCGGACAATCCCCGTTCCCCTGCCCTCGTGGAGCCACCCATGCCCGCATCCGCCGACTCCGCGTCCTCCTCCTCATCAGGCCTGCTCAATCTCGTCGAACGCCTCGGCAATCGCCTGCCCGATCCGGCAACACTCTTCCTGCTGGGAGCGGTGCTGGTGATGATTCTCTCCCACATCGCCGCACGGCAGGAGTGGACGGTCGTGGAGCGGCTGCCGCAGCCAGTGAAGGTCGAAGAGACCGACGAGCAGGGGCAGACACAGCTGGTCACGCAGACAGATGAAACCGGCAAGCCCGTGGTGGAGTGGAGGGAAGTCCTCGATGCCGACGGCGACCCGAAGGAAGTCCGGGCCCAGAGTCTGCTGACGCGCGACGGCTTCTTCTGGTCGATCAAGAACATGGTGACGAACTTCATGAAGTTCCCGCCGCTGGGCGTCGTCCTCGTCGGCATGCTCGGCATCGGCGTCGCCGAGCGCACCGGCCTGATCGCCGCCCTGCTCAAGGCCTTCATGCTCGTCGTGCCCAATGCCGCGCTCACGCCGGCGATGGTCTTCCTGGGCATCATGTCCTCGATGACGCTCGATGCCGGCTACGTCGTCCTGCCGCCGCTGGCCGCAGCCCTTTACAAGTCCGTCGGGCGCTCCCCGATTGCCGGTCTCGCGGCCGTCTTTGCCGGGGTCTCGGCCGGGTTCAACGCCAACCTCTTCATCACCGGGCTGGAGCCCATGCTCGCCGGCTTTGCCAATCTCGGCGGGCAGGTGATCGACCCGGGCTATGTGATGAACCCGGCCTGCAACTGGTACTTCATGATCGCCTCGACCTTCCTGATCACGCTGACGGGCTGGGCGGTGACCGCATGGTTTGTCGAGCCGCGTTTCAACAGCAAGCCCGTCGATGAGGGCGGTCCCGAACCGCCCTCGGCCGATGACCTGGCCGAGCAGCGCCTCAAGGCCGAGGAGATTCGCGGGCTGAAGATCACCTCTGTCGTCTTTGCCCTCACGCTGGGCGCGTTTGTCGCGATGACGGCAATCCCTGGCGCCCCGATGTACACCTACGACATGGTGGACCGGGAGAACCCCAAGAGCCGGGCGGTGGCGGAACTCTGGTATCCGAGCCACGATGACCGGGAGGTGCGCGATTACCGCCTGCGCGAGGTGCAACTGCATCGCTACGACGAGGCGAGCGATGAATGGTCGATCTTCACCTTCGCCGCGGAGAATACCTTCGAAGTCATTGACGGCGTGGTCCACCTGACCTCACCCTCCGGTTCGGTGGACACGATGCCGCTGAACACGGAGATCTACTTCTTCCGCGCCTCGCGGATTGAGTACGACTCGCCCGAGGGCGAGATCGTCGTCGCCTCCACCCCCGAGGAGAGCTCGCTTTCGGGAACGACCGTCGTCGTGCCCTCGGAGGCGCATTTCGCCCGCTGGGTCGACTCCATCGTCCCCATGCTCTTCATCTGCTTTGTCGTGCCGGGGATCGTCTACGGCGTGGCGCTGCGGAAGATCGCTTCGGACAAGGACGTGGCGAAACTCCTCATCGAGTCGATGGCGTACATGGCCCCGATCATCGTGCTGGCCTTCTTCGCCGCGCAGTTCATCGAGTTCTTCACCTACTCCAACCTCGGAAGAATGCTCGCCATCTGGGGCGGACAGACGCTCGGACAGGCCGGGCTCTCCACCGGCGTGCTCATCGTCGCCTTCATCCTGCTGACGATGGTCTTCAACCTCTTCATCGGGTCGATGTCGGCCAAGTACGCCATGTTCGCGCCGATCTTTATCCCCATGTTCATGATGGTCGGCATCTCCCCGGAACTCACCCAGGCCGCCTACCGCATCGGCGACTCCGTGACCAACATCATCACGCCGCTCAACGCCTACCTGATCATCATCCTCGTCTTCATGCAGAAGTTCGTCCCGCGAGGCGGCATGGGAACGCTGATTGCCACCATGCTTCCCTATACCATCGCCTTCAGCATCGTCTGGATCGCCTTCCTCATCCTCTGGATGAACATGGACTGGAACCTCGGCCCCGACGGACCCCTCTCCTACGACCCGAGCCTCATCACCGGCCCGTAACCTGCCCGGGATTCAATCCGATCAGAAGACCCGGTCGATAAAGACTGCCATGACTGCTCCATCGCCTGACGATCCCGCCCGACGACCCGCCGCCCGGAACCTCCGGCTGGCAGCGGCGTCCGTCGGCGCTGTCGCCCTGATCGCCGTCGTCTTCCTGTCCGTCCGCGCCCTCAACCCGACGCCCGCCGCCAACGGCTCCTCGCTCTCAGAGTCGGAGATGGATGCGCTGGTGGCCCGGCTCAAGGACATCACCGCCCTGGTGCTGGCCGACAAGGCCGATGAGGCGCTGGTGCGGCTGGAGCCGCTGATGGAGAAGCACCCCGGTCAGCCCGAAGTGCTGGCCGTCTGGGTCGAAGTCCAGCTGAGTCTCAACGAACCGGAGATCGCCTATCCGGTAATGCTCGAGTTGATGCTGCATCGCAAGGATGATGCGGAACTCCGCTTCGACGCCGGCGTCGTCGCCTCGCTGCTCGGTCGCATCGACGAGGCCGCGGAACACTTTCAATGGGCCTGCCGGCTCGATCCGCGCAACCCCAAGCATCCGCTCTACCTGGCGCAGATGTTCATCAAACTGCACGACTACGCCCAGGCGCGCACCCACCTCGTGCGCGTCACCGTGCTGGACGACTCCATCCACGAGGCCTGGGGAAACCTCGGCGAACTCGCCTTGATCGAAAACCGGCCGGAAATGGCCCTTCAGCATGTGCGCAAAGCGCGCGAACTGGACCCGGAGTACCTTCACTGGCGGCTCGTGGAGGCCCGGGCGCTTCGCCGCCTCAACCGTGCCGAAGAAGCCCTCACCCTGCTCAACGCTCTTTCCGATCCGGTTGAGCGCTACAGCCCGGAGGTCGTTGACGAACTCGCCCTCTGCTGGGCCCTGATGGGTCGGCCCGAGAAGGCGGCCGAAGAGTACATCGCCTGGGCCAACGAGAATCCTGAGATCGCACTGCCCCCCGCGAAGGCGGCCGAATATTTCCACAAGGCCGGCGACGAGAGCAAGGCGCGGCTGTGGCTCGGAATCGCGCAGCGGATCGATGCGGAGGATGCGACGGTGAAATCCGTCGCGGCGACGATCAACTCCGGGGGCTGATCAGGATCGTCACTTCGCCCCAAGCTCCGCCGTCTCCCGGCCCTTCGTCTCCGAGAGCACCTGCTGCACGGCCGACTTCGAGAAGCGCATCTTGATGTTGTTGGCCTCATCGACTTTCAGGACGATCTCGTTGTCCTTGATCTCCACCACCGAGCCGATGATCCCCCCGATCGTCTGCACGCGGTCATGCTTCTTGATGCTGGCGAGCAACTCATCCCGCTTCTTGCGCTCCTTCTTCTGCGCAGAACTGCTCGACCAGATCAGAAAACCGAAGACCAGCAGCAGCGGTACGAGGAACGGCCACATGCTCGGCTGATTCGGCGGCGGGGCGCCGTTGCCGGCGGCTCCGGCAGCGGGGTCACCGGCCGCCCCCTCCGTCGGCGCGGGGCCGACCACGGGCCCGTCAGACTGTCCCAGAATGACCACATACGGCGGTAAACTCATCGAATCCATCTCCTGAAGTCCATGCAACGACCCGCCCCGAAGACTCCGTCGCCTCTCCCGATCGCCGCACGTGGCGAACCGGCCGCAGCAGGCACAAGGGTAGTCGGCCGCCGCCCGGCCGCCCAATTCTTCATCAGGTTTCCGCGCGAGCCGGTCCGAGGACACGGGGAAACTGCCGATGCAGCCCCTTCCACTCGTCGGTGGCGATCGCCGCGCGCAGGGCGGCCATGACGCGCTGGAAATAGGTGATGTTGTGCAGACTCACCAGGATCGGTCCGAGCATCTCCCCGGCCATGAAGAGATGCCGCAGATACGCCCGGCTGTAGCCGGCGCGACAGGCCTCACAGGGACACTCCGCCTCCAGCGGCAACTGATCCTCCGCATACCGTGCATTGCGCAGCCGCAACGGCCCCTGGGCGGTGAAAGCGTTGGCGTTGCGGCCGTTCCGCGTCGGCAGCACGCAGTCAAAAAGATCGCACCCGGCCCGAACGGCCGTGTACAGGTCCCACTCATACCCGACGCCCATGAGGTAGCGCGGCCGATTCTCCGGCAGCCGGGGCATGGTGAACTCCACCACCCGGGCGATATCTTCGCGGCTCTCCCCCACGGCGACACCGCCGACGGCGAAGCCCGGCAGGTCGAAGGCGCAGACCTGCTCCAGCGATCGCAGGCGCAGCTGCGGGTCCAGCCCGCCCTGGACGATCCCGAAGAGCGCCTGCTCCTCGGGTCGTTGGTGCGCCGCGATGCACCGCTCCAGCCAGCGGGCCGTGCGGTCAATGGCCTGTTCGACGCGCTGACGGTACTCCGACTCCGTGATCTCTTCGCGCGACGCCGGCGGGCAATCGTCAAAGGCCATGATGATGTCGGCCCCCAGCGCGTTCTGCACCTCCACCGCCCGCTGCGGAGTAAGGTGAACGTCGGATCCGTCAACGACTGACTTGAAGGTCACTCCATCTTCGCCGATGCGGTTGATGTGCGCCAGCGAGAAGACCTGGTACCCGCCGGAATCGGTCAGGATCGGCCCCTCCCATCGCATGAAGGTGTGTACGCCTCCGAGCCGTCGGATGAGTTCCTCTCCGGGGCGGAGCATGAGGTGGTAGGTGTTGTTGAGGATGATCTCCGTGCCAGTGGCCCGGATCATTGCCGGGGTGAGCCCCTTGACCGAGGCCTTCGTGCCGACCGGGGCGAAGGCGGGCGTGCGAAAGGCGCCGTGGGGCGTCTCGACCAGCCCGGTGCGGGCATGGGTGGAAGCAGAGCGTCCGGTAATCGTGAAACGAAGGGCCGACATGCCCCCGATGGTAGAGTGCAGCCGTGTCGGAGGGAGAAAAACGAACCGGGCGGCTCCCGAGGGAACCGCCCGGCATCAGGTCAGAACTGCGTCACTCGTGGCAACTGCGATCAGTTGATGACGATGACGTTGGACGTTGCACAGGTCGTGCCGTCGATGGCCTGGACGTTGATCACGCCGCAGGCGGCCGCAGGAACGTTGCCGCTGACGGTGGCAAGGCCGTTGGCGTCGGCATTGACGATCTGCACGAGGGTCACGGGAGCGCCCAGACCGGTCTGCGTGCCGGCGCAGGCGCCGCCGGGGATCACGAAGGAACCGGCGCTGTTGGAGCGCAGGAAGGCCACGGGGCCGCCGGCGGTTGCGCCACGGGCGGTTGCCGAGTAGCGACCGGGGCAGTCGCCTTCGCCGATGAGGGTGAGGCCGCCGCCGCCGCAGCCGTCGGTGCCGGTCACAATCCAGGCGCCGGGATCACGGCTGCCGGAGGAGGCCCACGGGCCGCCGCAGCCGTAGTTGGCGCTGGTCAGCGGGGAGGTTCCGGCCGACGACCAGCGGAGGACGCCCCAAGAATCCGCGCCGAAGGTGCGGAATGAGAGCCAGTAGTCACCGGCTTCGAGGCAGATATCGGACGCATCTGCAACCAGCAGCGGCGTCGGGCCGGCCTGGTTCTGCGGGATGTTGGTGAAATCCCAGGAGGCGATCATGGCGCCGGGAACCGAGCCGCCGTCTTCCCACAGCGCGACTTCATAGGCATTGGTGCCGGTGACGTGCGTGGCGGAGACCATGATCTCGCACAACGTGGTATCGCTGGCGACGCTGATCTTGGAGCCGGGGCCCCAGCAACCGACGAAACCGGCCGAGATCGTCCAGCCGGTGCCGTAGTTCGGGGGATCGGAGGGCTCATCAAAGTTGCGATACACATCGGCACACCCGGCGGGCAGGATCTGATCGAAGGGGGTGACCTCGCCGGCGGGCGTCATAGTGATCGCGCCGTCTTCGAGAAGGATGGGCTCATTGGCCGAAGTGACCGCTGTGCATGTACCGACCGCCGCCAGGGCGGCGCACCACTTGACTGAATTCCGCATTGTCATCTCCTTTTCAAATCATGGAAAACCACAACCAGTCGTCCGGGCCGCGAACGCTTCGACAGCCCCGGACGAAACAGGGCGAACACATACTCTGGAGAACCCGCGTCAGACCGGCCATTGCCACGGCCACGCCGAACGTTCTCCTCTCCGTCGACGCTTCCAATATACAGACTGATTCGACTTCCGCTACAGCAAAAGGCAGAAATTCCCACGAAAAATGCGGGTCCGCAAGAACTGCAACTCCATTCCAGATATGCCCCTTCAGCCCTCACCGGCCGCCTTGCCCGCCGCCGTCCCGAAAAGGTCCGATACCGACACACGCCCCACCGTCGCCAGACGCATCCCCTCCCACCACCACGGCTCGTACCACTCCGAGTTCAACGCCCCCTGCAGCGCCTCTGCGCCGCCGCCGCCACGGATCGCATCCCGCACCGCCTTCTCAACCTTCAGCGACTCGTAGATCGCCACCGGCGCCGCCCGACCCGTCTGGTTGCACTTGCGGCACCCCTCCGACTCGTACAACTCGGCCGCCTCAAGCCCGATCGAGGCGAGCGTCTGCTCCTCCAGCTCCGTCGGCAGCCGCGAGATGCGGCAAAGCGGACAGAGCCCCGGGACCTCGCGCACGGCGATCACCAGCCGGATGCCCCGCGCCACATGCTCCGGCGAGGCCCCGTCGGCGATCGCCTCCTGCAACGCCGTCACCGCATCGCCCGCCTGCGCCGACGCGAGGACCAGCCGATGCCTGTTGGCGGCGGCAACCGCCCGGTCCCACTCCGCCGGTTCGAGCATCTGCCGAAACAGGATCACCGGCGCGGTATGCCCGAGCACATCGTCAAGCCGGTCCAATCCCGCCGCAGCAGCGCTGCGGACGCCGGGCGGCAGCGCGGCATCGAGATCGGGAAAGGCGAGAATCTCCCGGCTCGTCGGGTCGATCTCCGAAATCACGGCAGCGATGACCTCATCCCGTCTGGCGTCGGAGGGCGAAGCGATCAGGAGCATTCCGCTGGTCTTGCGGCAGAAGTGCTTGGCCCGAAGCAGCGTGTCGCGCGTCATGCCCAACTGATGCAGCCACCGCCGGCGGGGATCGGCAGCGACGGCCGCCGCCGCGACCTTCGGCAATCTTTTCGGAGGCGCAGCGCCCTGCTGGCGCTTCTTCTTGAGCACAAGGTCCGCCACCAGCGCGTTGTAGTTCCGCCGGTCGATCAGTTCCTCAGGCAGACGCAACTCGCGAGTGGTCCGGCCATTCGCCTCCGGCTTCTCGGCGGCAGAACGGGCCTGGCGCGGATCGGCGTAGCGCAGCCGGCACTCGCCGACAAGGATGACGTCGCCGTCGCGCAGGGGTGTGTCGCGGCTGACCCGGCGACCGTTCACAGCCGTTCCGGAGCGCGAAACGAGGTCTCTGACGATCCAGACGCCGGTGGCCAGCGGGGCGACGGCGCAGTGAAAGCGGCTGACCGAATCGTCCGGGAGGACGATGTCGTTGTCGGGATGTCGGCCGATGTGGTAGGTCTGCCGGTCTTCGAGGGTGAAGGTCTGCGTACGGCGATCGCCTTCGAAAACCAGTCGCGGGTGATCCATCGGGCCTGCCGATCTCACTGATGGAGGGTGAAGTCGATCTACAATTGACGCCTCCGGCCCCGGTTTCTACACTGGCCCTTCAAATCCACCGGCCCCCGGAAGTGCCGGTGTGAGCGGCGGGCTCAGGAGCGCGGGCGCGTGAAACTTGCCATCATCTCTGACATTCATGCCAATTCCGCTGCGCTGCGCGCCGTCCTTGAGGATATCGAAACCCGCAAGGTCGAGGGCATCATCTGCCTCGGCGACATCATCGGCTACGGGCCTGACCCCGTGGAGTGCGTCCGCGTTGTCGCCGAACGATGCCAGTGGTCTCTCATGGGCAACCATGACTTCGGGGTGCTCTACGAGCCCACCAACTTCAACCCCGGCGCCGAGCAGGCCGCCTTCTGGACGCGTCGGCAGTTCGAAGAGATCGCCGATGAGGCCAAGCGCACGAAGATGTGGGAGTACCTGGCCCGGCTGCGGGTGCGTGTGAAGTTCGGCGAGGGCAATCGCTTTCTGGCCGTGCACGGCTCGCCTCGGCGGCCCGTCAACGAGTACATCTTTCCGGAGGATGCGGTGAACGCGACCTCCAAGATTCAGCAGATCTTCGAGCGGGTGGACGGTATTGCCGTCGTCGGCCACACCCATGTCCCCGGCGTCTTCACCGATGAGCCCGACTTCTACTCCCCCGATGAACTCAAGGGGCGCTTCAAGTTTCAGCCCGGGGAGAAGGCGATCGTCAACGTCGGCTCCGTCGGACAGCCGCGCGACGGCGACCCCCGCGCCAGTTACGTCGTCATCGACGATGAGGGTGTGGACTTCCATCGCGTCGCCTACGACGTGGACGAGACCGCCACGAAGATCAGGCGCGTCGAAGCCCTCGCCGGCTGGCTGGCTGACCGCCTCTACGAGGGTCGGTAGCCGCGGCAGGGGCATCGGCAGACGGCCCGGATGCCGTGCGGCTACGATGAGGGCTTTACTTCGAGGCGAGTGCCCCGGTCGGAGGCAATCGCCGGCATCTGTTCCGGAAGATGGGTGGCATGAATCCACGACTCCTGCGAGTTCTCATTCCCCTGGCGCTGATCCCGGTGGCGATTCTGCTGGTCTGGTCGCAACTGCGCGGCCCGGCCGGCGGCACCGGCGGCACTACACCCCCGACTACTCCCGAGATCGCGCAGCAGTCCCCCGCTGACCCCGGAGACCGGCCCACAGAAGTCGGCCCCGTCACCGGACAGGAACAGCTTGACACCCCTACGGACGAGGAGATCGCCGAGAAGGCCGAAGTGGAGCCGGCTGAAGGGCTTGAGGGCCTTCGCTTCCGTCGGTACGGACAGCCGCCCGCACTGACGCCGCTGGGGAATCTCGACCCGACGGCCGGGGAGACAACGGCCGAACTCGTGCGTTTCAGCGCCGTCGGGGGCGGCGTCGAAGTCATCGTGCTGCGAGACTACTTCAAGACCCTCGACCACTCGTCGGGCAACCGCTATGTGCTTGGAGAGAATGCGCCGATCAATCGGCCCATGTTCGGCTTGCGCGCGCTGTGGGTCGACGGGCAGTACGTCAACGCCGTGGAGGACTCCGCCGGCGAACTGATCCTCGACGCCTGGCACGAGAGCGCCCCGGGCGTTTTTGAAGCGGTCATCGAGAATGAGGCCGGCGAGGCCGTGCTGACGATCCGGCGGCGGTTTGTCGTCGGCGAGGCCGACGGCGAACTTCGCCTCGAACAGCAGGTGATCAACAACGCGGCGGAGCGCCTCTCGCTGGTCATTGAGCAGTACGGCCCCGGTGACCTCCCCTACAACCAGGACGGCTACGGCGATTACCGTCGTGTCCGTTTCGGCTACCTCGATCCCCGCTCCGAGTCCATCGTCTTCGCCTCCCACAGCGACTACCTCCAGACACGCCAGAAGGTTATCGACGGCGCCCGCAAACGCGATGAGAAGGCGTGGAAGGAGGGCCGCGTCGAGCCCAACCTCCACCTCCTCTGGCCCAACGAGACGAGTCTGGAAAAGAACTACACCCTCTCCTGGGTGGCGACGACCAACCGCCACTTCGGCATCGCGGTCTTCCCCGCCCCCGGGGATGACGGCCGGCCGATCACCTACGCGCTGCGACCGACCTCTGAGGTGGAGTTCTGGCTGGCCGTTGAGCCGATGGAGCAGGGCCAGCGGCTGGCGCAACTGGCCAACCCGACGAATCGGTACATGTCGCTGAAGATGATCAGCCCGGCGATTGAGGCCCGGCCCAACGAGGTCATCGATCTCTCGATGGCGATGTATGCCGGTCCGCTGGCGCAGTCGTCGCTGGAGCAGGAGCCGTTCTCGCACTTCAACCTCTCGGAACTGATCGTCTACCAGCTGGGCTGCGCGATGTGCACCTTCCAGTGGCTGGCGCACTTCCTGCTGTGGTTCCTGCGGCTGATCGAGGGCGACCTGCTCTCAATCGGCGGGGTCGGCATCGGAGTCCATGACTGGGGGATTGCGATCATCATCCTGGTCATCTGCGTCCGCACGCTGCTGCACCCCCTGACGCGCAAGGGGCAGGTCGCGATGATGCGGACCTCTCGACAGATGGCGAAACTGCAACCGCAGCTTCAGAAGCTGCGCGAAAAATATCCCGATGATTCGCGCAAGGTGCAGGAAGAGTCCTTCAAACTCTACCGCGAAAACAACGTCAACTTCGCAGGGTGCCTTGGAATCCTGCCCACCCTTCTCCAGACCCCGATCTGGATCGCCCTCTACGCGATGCTGTATTTCGCCATCGAACTCCGGCACCAGCCGGCCTTCTACGGCGTCTTCCAGATGCTCAACAACTGGTCCTTCCTGGCCGATCTCTCCCAGCCCGATCACCTCTACGTCTTCCCGACGTCGTTCCGGATCGGCTTCTGGCACATCTCGGGGATCAACGTGCTCCCGCTGCTGATGGGCGCGGTCTTCTACGTGCAGCAGAAATACCTGACTCCCCAGTCTGCGTCCCTCTCACCGGATCAGGAGCGGCAGCAGAAGATCATGCGCATCATGATGATCGTGCTCATGCCGCTGATGCTCTACAGCGCCCCCTCGGGTCTGACGCTTTACATCATCACCTCCAGCACCATCGGCATCATCGAAAGCCGCTACATCCGGGCCCATGTTGACGCCCTCGAACTTGAGCCGGAAAAGGCCGCTGCGAAACCGGGCAAGGCCGCTGCCCCGGTAAAGAAAGGCGGCTTCCGGGGCCGATGGGCTGATGCCTGGCGCAAGGCGATGGAGGAGGCGGCCCGCCGGCAGGAGGCATCGGCCAAGAGCGGCAAGAGTCGAACCAAGGGCAAAGGCCGCTGAGCGGCAAGCGAGGGCGGCATCCTTCGCACGCAGGACACCATCGTCGCTGTCAGCAGCGCGCCCGGCCGAAGCGCCCGTGGAATCCTTCGCGCCTCCGGACCGGACGCGGCCGCCGTGCTGGCGCGTCTCTGCCCGCACCTGGCCACGGTGCAGCGCGGCATCCACCGCACCCGGCTTCAGATGACCGGCGACCTCACACTTCCCTGTCTCCTGCTCTGGCTGCCGGGGCCGGGAAGCGCGACCGGCGAGGACACCTTCGAGGCGCTCGTGCCCGGCAATCCCGATCTGCTCAGTCGACTCACACATCTGGCCATGGCCGCCGGCGCCCGCGCCGCTGAGCCGGGCGAGTTCACCGCGCGGGCCTGGTACCACGGCCGACTGAGTCTCGATCAGGCCGAGGGGGTCGCCGCCCTGATCGGCGCGGCTTCCGATCGCCAGCTCCGGGCCGCTGCGGGCCTGGCCTCCGGCAAGCTCGGCCGCGCGGTTGCCGACATCGTCAACCGCCTCGTCGACACATTGGCGCTTGTTGAAGCGGGTATCGACTTCACCGATCAGGAGGATGTCGTCGCCATCGACTGCAACCGGCTGCGGGCCGAGGTCTCCGCCTGCAGCACGGCCATCGGCGAGATTGAGTCACGGAGCGCCGGGGCCGAGGCCTGGAGCGCTCTGCCGAGGGTTGTCATCGCCGGCCCGGCCAACGCGGGCAAATCCACGCTCTTCAACGCCCTGCTGGGGCGGGAGCGGGCGGTGGTCAGCGGAACCGCAGGGACGACCCGCGACGTGCTCGCCGAACCTCTCCGCATCACGACACCTGAGGGAGGCGTCGAGATTCTCCTCTGCGACACTGCCGGCGCTGACCCCTCCGAAGCGGGCCTCAACCCGGAGATGCAGCGAGCCGCCGCGCGGGCCATCTCCGAGGCCGATGTGATCGTGCTGCTGCTGTCTGCTGATGCGTCGGCCGAGATGCCCGGCGTCCTCTCGGGTCTGATGAGCGATCCTCGCGTTCTGCGGGTGCAGTCGAGGATCGACATCGAAGCCCAGCGAACTGATGTGGACCTGCATGTCAGCGGTGCGACCGGAGCCAACCTGGATCGCCTTCGGCTGCTGATCGCCGAGCGGCTCGGGACGGCCGGTGCGGGTCCCGACGAGGGCCGTCTCGCCCTGCTGCCCCGTCACGAGTCGGCGCTCCGGCGCGCGCAGGAATCGCTTTGTCTGATCCTCAATGATGTTGAGCCGGGGGATGCGTCTCCCCGAGAGCCGGAGATCGTGGCTGCGCAGCTCCGGTCGGCCCTTGATGGCCTGGGCGAAATCGGAGGCGCGGTGCTGCCCGATGAGGTTCTGGGACGCATCTTTGCGACATTCTGCGTCGGAAAATGACCACTCGGGGCCTCAACGCCGAAGCGGTGCAGGAAACCGAACATCGGCGCGTCGAAATGAGAACAGCACAGGGAAACGACGGCCTAAACTAC
Organism: uncultured Vicinamibacteraceae bacterium; assembly: GCA_964585855.1. Lineage (GTDB taxonomy): Bacteria > Planctomycetota > Phycisphaerae > Phycisphaerales > UBA5793 > CAZPFK01. Next base: position 14,233 of record CAZPFK010000032.1, on the reverse strand, counting down.
CGTCTTTGACTCACTCCATCCAGGCATTCACGGAAGGTACGGCACCATGCACAGGCAGGTACGATCGGGTGACCCTCGAATGACAGCCCTTGGCACGATGGCGACGGCTCTTGGCCTCACTGGACTTGCCGCAGCCCAGCCCGGGGGCCCGATGCCGCACTGGCGCGACGCTGAGGCGGAGATCCTGACCCATCACGTTCAGTTGACCAGCGATGAGCAGTTCCTCAAGGCCGGCGAGGCATACTTCCGCCCGGACGGGAAGTGGATCATCTTCCAGGCCATTCCGCAGCCCAAGGAGGGCGAGGAGGCGGAGAAGTATTACTCCATGTACGTGGCCAACATCGTTTACGACGAGGCCGGCCACATCACCGGCCTGGACCGCACCTTCCGGATCAGTCTGCCGGGCTCGGCCAACACCTGCGGCTTCTTTAACCCGGCGGCCAACATGGGAACCGTCTTCTACGCCTCGACGATCGACCCGCCGATTCTGCCCTCAGGCGAGGTGCAGGGGTACCAGCGCGAGTCGGGGGCGTACAAGTGGATGTTCCCGGACAACATGGAGATCGTCTACCAGGGGCTCCCCTTCCTGCAGAACATCGATGAGGGGCTGCAGATCCGCATCGGCTACAAGCCCGAGATCACCCACGTCAAGGTGCTCACGCAGCACGCCGGCTACGACGCCGAGGGATCGATCAGTTCCGACGGACGGTACTACGTCTGGTGCCGCTACAACCCGGAGGAGGGCGAGGGCGACCTGTGGATTTACGACGCCGGGACCGGGACCGAAACGCCCATCATCGTCGCCGACGGTTATGACGGCGGCCCCTTCTTCAGCCCCGATGACAAGCGCCTCATCTACCGCTCCGACCGTCGCGGCGACGGCTACCTGCAGGTGTATGCGGCCGATCTGGTCTTCGATGAGGATGGTCGTCCGACGGGCATCAGCCGTGAGTACGAGCTCACCAACGACGGCCACGTGAACTGGGCGCCCTTCTGGCATCCGCAGGGCCGCCACGTCGTCTACACCACCAGTCAGCAGGGCCACTGGAACTACGAGGTCTACATCATGGACGCCGATCCGGGCGACCTGCCGACCTCCCCCGGACCCGTGCGCTACGGAACCAACAAGCGCCGCGTCACCCACGCCGCCGGATTCGACGGCCTGCCGGTTTTCTCCTTCGACGGCAAGTACATGATGTGGACCAGCCAGCGGACTGAGAGCGCGACCGAGACCGGATCGAGCCAGTTGTGGGCTGCGGAGTTTGTCATGGATATCGACGCCGTTCCGGCCGACCTCCACGGCGGCGCGCGGCGGCAGGCAGACGACGGCCACGGGCACTAACCTTTCGATGTGACCCGCCGCTCCCGGTCCAGCGATCCACCGTCTGACGTTCCAGGCGCGTCAGCGCGCGCGCAGATGTTTCGCAACCGACTCTGGCCGCTTGGCGCGATCGTCATCGCCGCCGGGGTTGCGGCGTGGCTGCTCCGTCCGGATGCTGCAGGAGATTCGCCGGGCCGATGGGTCGGGTGGATCTGGGTGCTGCTGACCGAAACCTGGATACCGGCGTTGTATCTGCTGGCAGCGGTGGGCTACGGGCGCGGAGCGCTTCGGCTGCTGCGACCCGGAGCGGGTGACACGTTCGGCCTTGCGCCGGCGCTCGGGCTGGCGACAATGCTCTGGCTCTCACACGCGCTCGGCGTCCTGGGCCTGTTGCAGGCAGGGCCGGGCAATCTCGGGGCCTGGCTGCCGATCGGCCTGGGTCTCCTGCTCTGGGCAGCGACGCTGCGGTTCAATCGCGACACGACGACGAGCGGGATGTCCTGGGGGCCGGCACTGCTCTGCGCTGCGCCTGCGGCGACCGTTGCGGCCCTGGCGGCGGCCTCCGCGCCGGGCTGGCTGTGGGAGAGCGAGTTCGGCGGCTTCGATGTGCTCTCCTACCACCTGCAGTTGCCGCGTGAGTGGATCGAGTCGGGACGCATCGTGCCGCTGGAGCACTGCGTTTACTCCTGGCTTCCCGGATACGTGGAGGCAGCTTATTACCACCTTTCGGTGCTGCACCTGCCGCTGACCGAGCCGCCGCTGCATGCGGCAGCGCGGGCGGCGGTCTCGTGCCAGATGCTCCACGCCTTCATGCTCATCTGGCTGGCGGTGAGCGTTGCGCAGACGGCACGAGTCCTGTGGCCCTCAGCCCCGACGGTGCTTGCACCGTTGGCGGGCGTGCTGTGTGCCTCGATTCCCTGGGTCATCGTGACCGGCACGCTTGCCTACAACGAGATTCCAGCGCTGATCTTCCTCTCTGCCGGACTCGGCGTGTGCCTCGACTGGAGCCGGGCCGGGGTAGCCCCGTGGAAGTGCGGGGTGGCGCTTGGAGCGCTGGCGGCCTCGGCGTGTACAGCGAAACTCACCGGCGTCGGAGCGGTGGCGCTTCCGCTTGGCGTTGTCGCCCTGCTCTGCTGGAGAGGGAGGGCAGCGTTCGGAGTCGCCGGGACCGGCATCGCAACCGGCGCTGTCGTCGGGCTGCCGTGGCTTGTGCGAAACTGGGCCGAGGGAGGCAACCCGCTCTTTCCCTTTGCAACGGGCCTCTTCGGCTCAGCGCACTGGTCAGCCGAGCAGGTGCAGCGGTGGACGGCAGCGCATCGGGCAGACCTTGCTCCTGCGGAGATTCCCGGGGCGTGGATGGAGATGGCGTTTCTGCATCCGCAGTGGGCCGGGGCCTTCTTCTTCGGCCTGGCCGGCATCATCGCCCTTGCCCTTGCCGGGCGCGGGTCGGAGCGGCGGAATCTGGTCATCCTGCTGGTCGTCGTGAGTGTTCAAGGGCTCTTCTGGACTCTCGCCACGCACGCGCAGAGCCGCTTCCTGATTGCCTGCGCTGTGCCGCTCTCCCTGCTTGCCGTCGGCGGGGCATCGTCTCTTCCCGGACGGGCGGCCGTCGTGTGCGCTGCGGCGATGGCGCTGGTCGCCTCGGTGAGCACGACAATTCTCTTCTCCGGGCAGCGCGGCGGAGAGCCGACGGCAATGATCGACGGGCTGGCGGTCATCTCCGGCGCGGCCTTCTTCGACTTGCCCGCTGACCAGCAGGCGGAGCGCCTTCGGCAAGACCCTCGGCTGTCCCTGGCGCTGTTGACCGACCCGACGGAGCGTATCTACCTCCTGGGCGACTCCACTCCCTTCTACCTGCTGCGCGACAACGTGCTCTGGCACACGACCTGGGATCGCTCGCCGCTGGGAGAGGCAATCCGGAAAAATGCCGATGATCCCGCCGCGTGGCGCCGGCACCTGCGGGAGCAGGAGAGAATCACCATCATCAGCGTGAACTGGTCGGAACTGCATCGGCTCAGCCAGACTGACGGCTGGTACGATCCGGCGGTGACACCGGGCGTCGTCGCTGAATTTCTTGAGTCGCAGGCGGAGACGGTGCAGACCTTCACCGATGCGCAGGGGCGATTGATCGCCTCGATCCATCGACTGCGGCGGGAGTGAAAGGAGCGGACGTGACCACGGCGATCGTTCTGGCGACATCGAACCCCCATAAGGTCGAGGAACTGCGCGCCCTCTTCGGGCCGCTTCAGGTTCCAGTGCTGAGTCTGGAGGAGGCCGGCGGGGCCGACCTGCCTGAACCGGTTGAGGATGGCGAGACCTTTGCCGACAACGCCCGTATCAAGGCGTGTTACTACGCAAAGGCGCTGGGAATGCGCTGTCTTGCAGATGACTCCGGTCTCGAAGTCGATGCGCTGGGGGGTGAACCCGGCGTGCGAAGCGCACGATACGCCGGAGTTGCCGGGGATCGCACCCGGCGCGATGCGGCCAACAACGCCCTCCTGCTCTCCCGGCTTGCCGAGGTCCCCGAGGCGAAACGAACGGCTCGATTTGTCTGCGCCATGTGCCTGGCCGATGCTGCCGGAATCATCCTCGCCGAGAGCCGCGGCGTCTTTGAGGGAGTCATCACGCTCAAACCGGCCGGGAGCAACGGCTTCGGCTACGACCCGCTGCTGTATCTCCCGGAGCGCGGCTGCACCAGTGCGGAACTCGACCCTGCGGAGAAGAACCGGCTCTCGCACCGGGGGGCGGCGGCGCGGAAGATGGTCGACGCGCTTTCGAAGATCGGTGGGCAACAGTGAGCGTTCTGAATCGACCCACGAAAGTGATTTCCATTGCAGCCCTGCTGATGGGTTTCAGCGTTGCCTGCCTCATCGGGTACGCAACGGGACTTCTGGCTGACTCGGGCCTGACAGTGCAGGAAGACTCCGGCTTCCCCGCCTCACCCATACTGAACCTGCTGCTGATTCGAACCTGGGGGCTGCCGCTGGTCGCACTTGCTTCATTTGCGTACTTTCGGCTCCGAGTTCCTTCAATGAACATGCGATTGCGCCTGTCGCTGATTGTTCTGGCCTTCCTCGCAGGCGCGCTTGCCGGTATCACATCAGTCACACCAGTGGCCACCGATCCAACAGAAGCCGGCATCAGGGATGCGGGAATCACGGCGCTGGTGACCTTCTTCTCTGCGGTCCTCTGCGTGAAGGCCCCCGGCCTGTTCGATCATCCACAGGAGTGACCACCGTCACTTCGGCCGATACACCGCTTCGCATCCCGGCGCTTCGGTGAGCGCCACACGGCTGAGGCGCACACCTTCGGGCAGACCGGACGCCACCGACTCGGCGATGTGCTGCGCGATCAGCTCGGCCGTCGGGTTGATCCGATCGAACGGCGGCGTCTCGTTGAGGTTTGCATTCTCGAAGGGCGCGACGACACTGCAAAGCAGGGATTCGAGTTCGTGGAAGTCGCAGAGCAGGCCGTCGGCATCGAGGGTCTCACCGAGAACAGTGAGGCGCACGCGCCAGTTGTGTCCGTGCAGGGGTTCGCGCGTGCCCCGGATGAGGATGGCGTGTGCAGCGCAGAAGGTGTGTTCGATCGTGAGTTCGTACATGGTCGTCACAGCGGCGCCGAGGCGCAGAGAATCTCGAAGATCAGGTGGGCGGCGAGGAATGCCGTTGTGCCGGCGTGGTCAAGGTCGGGGAGCACCTCCACGAGGTCGGCCCCGACAAGGTTCACACCCCGGCAGGCGCGGAGAAACTCCAGCGACTGGTGCGTGGTGAGGCCCCCGACCGAGGGCGTGCCTGTGGCCGGCGCGAAGGCGGGGTCGATGGAGTCAATGTCGAAGGTCAGGTACGTGGGCCGGCCCGATCGGCGGAGTTCCGCAACGAACTCGGCGAGCGCCGCGGTGGCCCTTCCGGAGGCGACATCGCGCATGGTGAGGATGGTGATGCCGTGCTGCCGTGCGTAATCGAGGTCGGTTGCGGTGTTGAGGGGTCCGCGGATGCCGATGGTCATCATCGCTTTCGGGTCGATGAGTCCCTCCTCAACAGCGCGGATGAAGGGCGACGCGTGCGTGTACTTCTCCCCGCTGATCACGTCGACGGTGTCCAGGTGCGCGTCGAAGTGAATCAGAGCCAGCGGCTTCTTCGGGCTGTGGCGCTTCCGGACGGCCCGAAGGTTCGCAAGCGCAATCGAGTGGTCCCCGCCGACGGCGAAAAGTCGCGTGCGCCGGTCGCCGAGACCTGAGGCGAAGCGCGCGGTGGCGTGCTGCGTCTTCTCCGTCGAGTAGGGTGAGATGGGCGAGTCGCCGGCGTCGGCGAGACTGAAGACCTCGGCGAGATTCAGGTCGTGTTCGAGGTGATATGGCTTGACGTAGGCGGAGGCGACGCGGATGGCGCGTGGTCCGAAGCGTGCGCCGGGGCGGTAGGTCACGCCGGCATCGAAGGGAACGCCGTAGAGCGCCCAGTCGGGGGCGTGGTCCAGAGAATCCAGCAGCGGATAGCGGCAGAAGGTCGGGATTCCGGCGAATCTCGGAAACTCCCGGGCGTTGGGCAGGAGGGTTTTCATCGCGGAGCCGGCTGGTTTTCTGGGCATGAGGGGGTGGTTTCTTGCAGTTTTGGTCAAAAGGGGAATGATCGACTACCCTATCCGCGTCATTATTCGCTCCGACTGAGGGATGGGGCGGCAGGGGCGAAACGATCGGAACCAGAGATCGAATCAAGAAAGACAAAGGAAGATAGACATGCCTATCGGGAATCTCATCGGGGGTATCGGACTGGCCTCAGCGGGACTGCTTGCGGCCTCGACAGCATATGTGGCCCTCCAGCCCGTGGATTATTCCAAGATGCCGCCCAAGGCGTCGGATGTGCACGCAGAGATCAGCGCGGTCTCGACACCGCTCTCAGATGCCATCGCCGCCGCACAGGAAGCGACGTCAGGCGTGGTACACAGCGCTGCCTTCACGACCACCGAGGAGGGTCCGGCCTGGGACCTGACGCTGTATTCGGCCGAGTCGAAGCACCACGTCGTCATCAACGCGGCGACCGGGGATGTGACAACCAACGAGGCGCTGGCCCGCTTCCCGGGCGAGGCATTCGAGGGTGAATTGATCACGCTTCCCTCCGGCCTGATGTATGCCGACATCGTCGTCGGCGACGGGGCGCAGCCCAAGGACCTCTCCAGCGAGGTGACGGTTCACTACTCCGGCTGGCTGGTTGACGGGACGCTCTTTGACAGCTCCCACACTCGCGGCCAGTCCATCTCGTTTCCGCTGTCCAACGTCATCAAGGGGTGGTCTGAAGGCGTGTCGACGATGAAGATCGGCGGCAAGCGCAAGCTGATCATCCCCTCCAACCTCGGCTACGGACCGCGCGGCAACCAGGTCATTCCCCCGAGCGCCATGCTCATCTTCGACGTCGAACTGCTGGATGTGAAGAACTCCGACGGCTGATCCGACCCGATCGACCTGACTCAATCTTCACCCTCCGCCTGCTTCCGGGCGGAGGGTTTTTCATTCCGCAGCAGCGCGAGCAGGCCCCCGGCCCGAAGGATCTCAAAGACGACTCCCAGGCCCGGGAGGGAAATCGGGGCCGAGTCGTCAAGACGTAACAGGCACCCGTCGGCGGCACACGTCAGGTGCACAGGTGTGCCATGCACGATCCGCTCCAGAACCGTCTGCGGAACGGCCAGCGGGACAAACCAGCCGCCGTTCACGACCATTCTGTGGAAGCGCGGGGAAAACGAGGGTGCCAGCACCGCGCGGATGCCGGCGGCACGAAGCGCGGCTGCAGGGTGGGCCCGGGCTGATCCGGCCCCGAAGTCCGCACCGGCAACCAGCACGACAAACCGTCCCGTCTCTGCGCCGGGGGGGAGCAGCGGTTCGGAAAGACCCGGCACATCGGCAAGGGCGTAGGCCGCCATCACCCGGGCCTGCGACTCATCGGCCGGGTCGAAGGCAAGGTAGTCCGGAGCGAGCAGGTCGTCGGCTGTCAGCGTTCGCCCCGCCACGAAGGCCGGGCCGGAAATCTCCAGCGTCTCAGTCATGGCCGGCTGCCGTCCGACTCATCAGCGTCGATCTCGGTGGCGAGCACGGGGCGTCGGCGCGTTCGCATCCAGCGGACGCCGAAGCAGTCCACAAGACCGGGGATGGCGCGATTGAAGGTTCCGTACTTGGCTGTTCCGGCGGCACGGGGCCTGTGCGTGACGGGAACCTCGATGACGGTAAAGCCGCACTGACGGGCGGTGACGGGGATGAAGCGGTGCAGGCCGCGATACTCAAGGGGAATCGCAAGCGCGACCTCACGCCGAAGGACGCGCAGCGAGCAGCCGGTATCGCGGATGGCGTCGTCGAGAATCATCCGCCGGAAGGTCCGCCCCACCCAGGAGGCGGCGCGCCGCCCGACGTGATCGCGACGGTTGGCCGAGCGGTCGCCCTGCACCATGTCGGCCCCGTTGGCCTCAAGCGCAGCAATCAGGGCGGGAAGATCGGCGGGATCGTTCTGGAGATCGGCATCGAGCATCGCGATCAATCGCCCTCGCGAGGCGAGAATGCCGGCCCGGAATGCGGCCGACTGGCCGTGGCCGCGCCCCGGGGGCGTCTGCTGCATTGCGAGCACGCGCAGGAAGGGAAACTCCGCGCGAAGCGAGAGCGCGCGACGCCTCGTGGAATCGGTCGATCCATCGTCGATCAGAATCATCTCGAAGGGCCTGCCCAGCGGCGTGATGGCGCGGCGAACCTCGCTGACCAGGGGCGCGACGTTGTCTTCCTCGTTGTGCGCCGGGGCGAGGATGGAGAGGTGGATGTCGTGCAGGCCGTTTGAAGTCACGCCGTGTCAAACTCCGGTCATCCGGGGGGAACAGGAATCGCAATGATATTCACGCCTGCGGCCTACACTCCGCCATGACCGCGAGACCGGAGATTACCCTCTGCGAAGTCGGGCCACGGGACGGCCTGCAGAGCGAGAAGACGCCCATCCCGACTGCGGCGAAGATCGCCCTTGTCAACGCCCTCAGTGATGCCGGTTTTTCGGAGATCGAGGTCTCCAGTTTCGTTTCTCCGAAGTGGGTGCCGCAACTGGGCGATGCTGCCGAGGTCTTTGCGGGTATTCAGCGGCGTCCGGGAGTCGTCTACAGCGCCCTGGTTCCCAACTTCAAGGGATTCGAGGCGGCGATGGAGGCCGGTGTCCACAAGATCGCCGTCTTCACGGCCGCCTCGGAGACCTTCAGCCGGCGAAACACGAATGCGACAATCGAAGAGACACTGGAGCGCTTCGCTCCCGTCGTAGCGGAGGCAAGAGCGGCCGGCGTTGCAGTTCGCGGCTACATCTCCTGCGTCGTCGCCTGCCCGTACGAAGGGCCAATCGCCCCGGCGCAGGTTGCGGAGGTTGTCCGGCGTCTGCTCGATCTGGGCATCGAGGAGATCGACCTCGGGGAGACGATCGGAGTCGCCGCTCCCACTGAGATCGAACGGCTGTACGAAGGGCTGCAGGGAACGATTGAGCCGGGCGAAACCGTCCTGCATGTTCACGACACGCGGGGGACGGGTCTGGCGAACCTGCTCAAGGGCGTTGAGCTGGGCGTGCGGCGGTTTGACACCTCCGTGGCCGGTGTCGGCGGCTGCCCGTTTGCGCCGGGTGCGGCGGGAAACCTGGCGACCGAGGACGCGGTGTATTGCCTCGAGCGGATGGGGTGGCGCACCGGCATCGATCTGGCGAAGGTCGTCGAGGCCGGCCGGATGCTCGAGGAGGCGCTGGGGCGGCCGCTTCCGGGTCGGACTTACCGGTCGATGCGGGGATAGTGCTGCAGAAAAACAGAGTCCGGGACGCGGATGACTCCGGTCCCGGCTTCTGCGCTTGCCTCTCCTTCAAGAGGTAAGCCGCTCTCTCTCCCTCCGCGCTTCCTTGCGCTGCGGAGGCATGGAATCGGAATCCGTCAGGAGCAATCTTCCCCAGCCATCGCGGCTGCAGCGGCCTGCATCTCCTCCGGAGTAGGATCGTTGACGTGCGTCGCCAGCGACCAGGAGTGGCCGTAGGGGTCGACGATCTTGGCGTAGCGGTCGCCCCAGAACATGTCCGTCGGGGGCATCTTCACCTCCACGCCGGCCTTGACGGCCCGATCGAAGGCGGCGTCGACATCCTCAACGTAGAGGTGGATGTTCACGGGCGTGCCGCCCAGCGCCTTGGGCCCGACACAGCCCATCTCCGGGAACTCATCTGCGAGCATGACGACTGAGTTCCCGATCTGAATCTCGGCGTGCCAGAGCTTTGAGCCATCGGGGCTTGGCATGCGGAAGCGTTCGACGGCTCCGAAGGCCTTGCCGTAGAAGTCCAGAGCCCTGGTGCAGTCGGCGCAGATGAGGTGAGGCGTGACGGAATGGAAGCCTTCGGGAATCGGTTTCGTGGTTGGCATGGTGCTCTCCTACAGGGACAGGGGTTGGTGGCCCGGGGTCACGCAGGACGCCGAAAGTCGGGCCGCAATTCACGCATCGCCACGATACCGAACACAAACCGAATCGTCAAGCCGATCCGGCAGAAAAAGAACAGACCCGGCACTCGAAAGAGCGTCGGGGCTCACGGATCAATCGCTGGATAGAGGCGGGTGCTGCTCAGTCGTTGAGGCAATGCGGATGAGAGGAGTCGAACCTCCAAGGGATTTTACTCCCACCAGAACCTGAATCTGGCGCGTCTGCCAATTTCGCCACATCCGCAGAATTGTCGAGGAGCCCCTCGGCTCGTCGGGGCAGGATAGACGCACAATGCCGGTTTTCTACTCAGCCACCCGGCAATCGGATCGCGATTTTGCGGGAACGGGACACAGGTGACCCGGACAGGACCACCCAGGGGGTTCAGAGGGCGCAAAAAGCACGCTTCGGCCCCGTAACGGGTCCTTCTTGCCTTGACCCATAGCCGCTTTCGGTTAGTGTTTGCACCTCGGACACCAGTGTGGCCGAAGAATGTTGTGACGTTGTCGCGGGCAGGCCGCGATCGCGGGGATATTCTTTTATTGTCAGTTGCGGGGTTTCGGCGCCACGTGAACCGCCAGGGAGTGCCAGAGTGACCATCGAAAAACTCTCGCGGCTCACGCAGGACGCTCAGCGGGGCGTGGGCCGAGAACACTAAATCAAGCTTTCATGCACGTTTCCGCCTCTCCCCTCAGCCACCGGGGCCGCAGGGGGACGGAACGAGCCACGAAACCATAAGCCGCGTCAGTCGCGGCCGGATGTCTCCGAATCCCGACGGTCGGCACAGGGCTGACCGGGGACAGGCGGTCCTGAAACAGGACCCTGACAAACGGCCTCAGACGGCGATCAGAAAGACCTTCAGGAACGGAATCACACCATGCACTTCGACCTCACCCGAACACGCAACATCGGCATCTGTGCCCACATCGACGCCGGCAAGACCACCGTCACCGAGCGCGTGCTCTTCTACACCGGGAAGAACTACAAGATGGGCGAGGTCCACGAAGGCACCGCCACGATGGACTTCCTCATCGAAGAGCAGGAGCGCGGCATCACGATCCAGTCGGCTGCGACGACCTGCCCCTGGCAGCACGAGGGCCAGGAGTACCGCATCAACCTCATCGACACGCCGGGCCACGTCGACTTCACCATCGAGGTTGAGCGGTCCCTCCGCGTTCTTGACGGTGCGGTCGCCGTCTTTGACGGCAAGGAGGGCGTCGAAGCGCAGTCAGAGACCGTCTGGCGGCAGGCCGACCGCTACCACGTCCCCCGCCTCTGCTTCATCAACAAGATGGACAAGATGGGCGCTGACTTTGAGTTCTCCTTCAACTCCATCCGCGAGCGCCTCGGCGCCAACGCGATTGCCCTGCAGATCCCCATCGGCGCCGCCGACACGTTCCAGGGCATCATCGACCTTGTCCTGATGAAGGCGTACTACTTCGACTCCTCCGAACTCGGCGCCGTCGTCGAAGAGCGCGACATCCCCGAGGACCTCGCCGAACTCGCCTCCCTCTGGCGTCACCAACTCATCGAAAAGGCCGCCGAACTCGATGACGCCCTGACCGAGAAGTTCCTCATGGATGAGGAGATCGGGATTGCCGACATCAAGGCAGCCGTCCGCAAGGGCACCATCGAACGCAAGTGCTACCCCGTCTTCTGCGGCTCGGCCCTGAAGTACATCGGTGTGCAGCGACTGCTCAACGGCGTCGTCGAATACCTGCCCAATCCGCTGGAAGTGCCCCCCGTCAAGGGCATCAACCCCCGCGATAAGGATGAGCACCTCACCCGTGAGCCCGATCCGGACGCCCCTTTCTCCGGCCTGGTCTTCAAGGTCGTTACCGACAGCCACGGCGACCTGACCTATGTGCGGGTCTACTCCGGCACCCTCAAGCGCGGCTCCCGCGTCCTCAACCCCGGCAACGACCGCAAGGAAAACGTCGCCCGCATCTTCGAAATGCACGCCAAGGAGCGCATTCCGCTGGAGGAAGCCAGCGCCGGCACCATCGTCGCGCTGGTCGGCTGCAAGAACTCCATCACCGGCGACACCCTCTGCGACCCTGACAACCCGATCCTTCTGGAGCGCATGGACTTCCCCGAGCCCGTGATCTCCATGTCCATTGAGCCGCAGACCGCCGACGACAAGCGGAAGCTCAGCGAGGCGCTGACGACCATCCGCCGCGAAGACCCCTCTTTCCGTTCGCACTTCGACGATGAGACCGGACAGACCATCATCGAGGGCATGGGCGAGCTCCACCTGGAGATCATCAAGAACAAGCTCATCCGCGACATGAAGATCGGCGTCAACGTCGGCAAGCCGCGCGTGACCTACCGCGAAACCATCTACGGCACGGCCAAGGAAGTGCGCGGGCGCTTCATCAAGCAGACCGGCGGACGCGGCCAGTACGGCGACTGCATCATCAGCGTCGAGCCCTTCACCAAGGAGCAGGCGCTGGCCGAGGAACTGGACTTCAAGGACAACGTCGCCTTCGAGAACGGCATCGTCGGCGGCACGATCCCCCGCGAGTTCATTCCCTCCGTCGAGGCCGGCTGCCGTCAGGCCGCCCTCACCGGCGTGCTCGGCGGCTACCAGCTGATCAACGTCAAGGTCACGCTCATTGACGGCTCCTACCACCCCGTCGACTCCTCGCAGGTCGCCTACGAGCAGGCCGGCGCCCTGGCGATGCGCGAGGCATGCACTAAGGCCGGCCTCTGCCTCCTCGAGCCCATCATGAAGGTCACGATCATCTCCCCCGAGGACTACCTCGGCTCGGTGACCGGCGACCTCAACAGCCGTCGTGGCCACATCGTCAACATGGAGTCGCGCGGCAACACCCGCGTCGTCACCGCCGAAGTGCCGCTCTCGGAGATGTTCGGCTACACCACGACGCTCCGCTCGCTTACGCAGGGCCGCGCCACCTCCAGCATGGAGCCCTTCACCTACCGCCGCATGCCCGACAGCCTCGTGCGGGAAATCCTCGCCGAAGTCTGACGCAACAGTTTGTCCACATCGACGGCCGGCTTCAGAGCCGGCCGTTTTGCTGCGCTCACGCCTTCGCCGGCGGCAACTGATCATTAAAGATGAGATCCGCAATCGCCCGGGCAATCGACGCCGCATTGCGGTTCCCCGAGACCTGCGTCGTCACGTAGGCCCCCTCCATCAGCAGCGTGATCTGCTCCGCCAGCGCCACCGGGTCCTTGGCACGGGCTCGCAGCGCCAGGTCGCGGATCTGCGCCTCAAGCTGCGCCTTGTGCTCCGCCGCCAACTTGTGGGCCGGCTCATGCGGAATCGGAAACTCCACCGAGACATTCACGAAGATGCAGCCCTTGAAGGTCTCATCTTTGAGCAGATCATCCACCACATCGAAGATCGCCCGCAGCTGCGCCGCCGGATCGGGGCCGGCCTTTTCCTCCAGCTGCTTCATGAAGGTCTTTCGCCACCACTGATCGTGCTGCTGCAGCACCGCGAGGATCAGATCCTCCTTGCTTTCGAAGTGGTTGTAGAAGGTCGTCTTCGTCACCCCCACTTCCGACAGCAGCCGGTCCAGGCCGACCGAGTGAAAGCCCGACTGGTAGAACATCTCATGGCCGACGTTGATCAGCCGTTCACGTGTGCTCAGGGCCATACTGCTCCTCCGGCGCGCTGCCGCCTGCACCCCCGCCCCGATCTGAGAATCCGCACCACTTGACTCCGAGTCAACTCCCGCCGCACCCGAAGTCAATTGTCGATCCCCGCCCATGCGGTACTCTTGGTCCGTCAACGGTCGATACAGGTTCGGCCAGCTCACCACTGCGAGCAGGGCCCGTTCGCACAGTTCACTCCAACAACTCACCAGGAACTCACATCATGACCACCACCCAGCACGCCGTCATCAACGGCATCGACACCGCCGCGGTTCGCGGCCTCATCGACAGCGTCGCCAGCGACTCCTGCAACGGCATCGCCGGCTTCCGCGTGACCTCCGACTGGACCGGCGGCGCCCGCATCGAAAACCGCGTCACCGCCTGGTCCTTCGACGGCAGGGAACTCCCCCGCGACTTCACCATCATCTCCGATGAACCGGCCGAACTGGCCGGCAACGCGACCTCCGCCAACCCGCAGGAGATTCTGATGGCCGGGCTCAACTCCTGCATGGCCGTCGGCTACGTCGTCGGTGCCGCCCTCAAGGGCATCACGCTGGAGAGTCTGCAGATCGAGTCGCGCGGCGAGCTCGACCTGCGCGGCTTCCTCGGTATCGATGAGAAGGTCAAACCCGGCTACGACCGCATCCGCTACACGGTGCGCATCAAGGGCAACGGCACGCCCGAACAGTTCGAGGAGATTCACCGCACGGTGCAGGCGACCTCGCCGAACTACTACAACCTCTCGCGGGCGATCCGGCTTGAGGCGAACCTCGTCGTCGAGTGAGATGCACGATCTATCAGGAACTCCACGCCGCCCCGGCCGCAACGGTCGGGGCGGT
>CAZPFK010000031.1:30035-32349 GCA_964585855.1 uncultured Vicinamibacteraceae bacterium | reverse complement strand
GTAGTTCATCCCAATCCGGCAGCCCGATCGGTCGCTGCGCGGATCGCATCGGCGAGGGCGGCGCGGAGGCCGCCTCGTTCGAGGGCAAGCAGGCCTTCGATGGTGCAGCCGCCGGGGGTGGTGACGTCATCGCGGAGGTCGGCGGGGGTGCGACCGGTCTCCTGTGCAAGTGCCGCGGAGCCGCGGGTCATCTGCAGGGCGATTTCAATGGCGACAGCGCGGGGGAGGCCGCGGCTGACGGCGCCGTCGGCGAGGGCGTCGATGACGGTGAGGATGAAGGCGACGCCGCTGGCGGAGAGGGCGGTGACGACATCGAGGTGTTTCTCGGGCAGTTCGAGGACGCGGCCGGTCGTTTCGAAGATTCGTCGGGCGAGGGCGAGGTCGTCGGTGTCGGCGCGCGTGCCGGGTGAGAGGACGGTAAGGCCTTCGCCGACGAGGCAGGGGGTGTTGGCCATGGCGCGGATGACGCGGCTGCGTTCGCCGAGGGCCATCTCCATTGATTCGAGGCGGACGCCGGCGGCAGCGGAGAGGACCAGAGGGAGATCGCCCTTTCGCTTGTACGCAACTTGGCGCAGGACGGTAAGGACGTCGTGGGGCTTGACGGCGATCAGCAGGATGTCGGCCCAGTGTGAAAGCACGCCGTTGTCGGTTCCGCACTCGATGCCAAGCGCGGTTGCTGCGCGCTGGGCGGAGTCTTCATGGAGGCAGGTGGCGCGGAGGCGATCGGCGGGCACAAGGCCGGAGGCGAGGAGGCGGGAGGCGACGGCTGTGCCCATTGAGCCGAGGCCGATGATGCCGACGTTCTGATCCAGCGGGGTCATGGGGTCAGTCCAGGCGGCTGAGGAGGTCGTCGACGGCGGCTTTGAGTTGCTCATCGTTGTCGGCCGACTCGGCCTGGGGAGTCTGCGGGATGAGGATGTCGGGCATGGCGCCGTTGTTTTCCATGTCGGTTCCATCCGGGAGGTACCAGCCGCGGAAGGGCAGGCGGACGAAGGTTCCGTCGATGAGACCGGTTCCGCCGGTGCTGATGACGCCGCCGTAGGTCTCCTGTCCGACCAGTGTTCCGCGCTTGTGGGTCTTGAAGGCGTGGGAGAAGATTTCGGCGTTGGAGAAGGACTTCTCATTGCAGAGGACGTTGATTGGCAGGGTGTATCGCTGGATGAAGAGGCGATCCTGCGGGTAGCCGGTGGTGACGTTCGGATCGGCGCCGCGCGGGACGGTGTAGGCGTGCTGCGGGTAGGTGATGGAGGCGAGGAGGCGGTCGGTGGTCCAGCCGCCGCCGTTGTTGCGGACATCGATGATGAGGCCGTCCTTGCCCTCGGCTGCGGCGTAGAGGTCGCGTTCGAAGACGTCGAGCGAGGGCTGGTTCATGCCTTCGACATGGATGTAGCCGAGTCGACCGTCGGAGAGTTCCTCGACCTTGCGGGCGTTGTCAAGTCGCCATGCTTCGTAGATGAGGTCGCGCTGGGCGTTGTAGCTGATGGGGGTCAGGAGCAGGTTGATCTCGCCGAGATCGCCGCGCTGCACGGTGATGATGGTCTCGTCGCCGACGCGGCCTTCGAGCCGAGACTCGAGTGTGTCGGCGGGTTCGAAGGGGTCGAGTTCGACGGCGGTGATGACATCGCCGACGTGCAGAGCCATCGCGCCCATGTCGGCGGGTGAATCGGGGAGGATGGCGAGGACTTCGAAGCCGTTGTCAACGCGGCGGGTGGTGACGCCGAGGCGTCCGAAGGGCAGGGCGTTGGGGGAGGAGAATCCGCCTGCGGGGAAGATGCCGAGGTGGGAGGCGTTGAGCTCGCCGATGAAGCGGTTGGCGACGTGACCGAACTCATCGGCGGTGCGGGCCTGTTTTGCCAGGGCGTGGTACTTTCGGGTCAGGGCGGGCCAGTCGAGGTCCTTCATGGTGGGGTGATAGAAGAGCTCGCCGAGGATGCGTGCGGCCTCGAGGAACTTCTGGCTGGACTGGGCCTGGAGGTCGATGCGCATGCGGTCGGAAATGTCGTAGTACTCGGTCTTGCCGCCGGTCACGGGGACGACGCCGGCGCGGCTGCCGGAGACGAAGATGATCTTGTCGCCGGTGAGGGTGAGGTGCTGCACGCTGACGGCATCGCTGATGCGCTTGGTTTCGGAGCCGTCCCACTTGCGGGCAAAGAGGCCGCTGCCGCCGTCGTTGCCGGTGAAGATGGTCCAGTTGCCGTCGGGGGTGAGTTCGAGGTTGCCTTCGCCGCCGGGGAGACTGGTGATTCGGCGGACACGTCGCCAGGCGTCGTCGAGATCGAGGGCGTCGTCAATTTTCTCTGTCTCATCGGCCTCA
>CAZPFK010000031.1:0-29935 GCA_964585855.1 uncultured Vicinamibacteraceae bacterium | reverse complement strand
GCTTTGGGCGCTTTGGGTTCGAGGGGCTTGCGGTCTTTGGCGGCCTTGGCGGCGTCGGTGTAGTAGGTCAGAAGTTCCTGAGGCGTGAGGGCTTCGAGGTCTTTGTCAAGGTAGACCATCCAGACGTCATCTTCCTCGTTGGTGCGCTCAGAGATAAAGGTCATGATCTTCGAGTCGGCGGACCAGCGGGGGCTGTGGTCATTGTCGGGATGCCGGGTGATGTTGACGGCGGGGGCCGAACCGTCGGCGGGGACGACCCAGATGTCGGAGTTGAAGTTGATGTCGTACTGGCTCCAGGCGATCCACTTTCCGTCGGGGCTGAAGCGCCAGTCCATCCAGAAGTCCCAGCCGCGGACGACGTTTCGGGATTCGCCGGTTTCGAGGTCCAGGAGCATGAGGTCGCCGCGCCCTTCCCGGTAGGCGAGATACTTGCCGTCGGGCGAGGGGCGGGGCTGGCGGTGGTGCACACCGGGGTCGGCGAGCACGGGCTCGATGAGGAAGGTCATCGCATCGTGCCAGCGCTTCGGATCGGGCTTGTCCTCTGCATCGTCATCGTCGGCCTTCGCCTTGTCGTCCTTCTTTGAATCGGCCTTCGGGGCGGGGTCGGCGGCGCGGGCGAGGGCGATGGTTCCCTCATCATCGCCCATCGTGGCCGTGCCCTCGGCGGAGCCGTTGGTGATGGTCAGGGAGAGGGAGAGTTCCGAGCCGTCGTCGATGGCGGCGGTGAGGGTGAGGGTGTCATCGGCAAATGACCCGTGCAGCGTGCCGGAGCCGCGTGCGGATTCGAGTCGGCCGGAGACGGTGTTGTCGTCGTTGAGCACGAGCCAGGCGGAGAGTGGCAGGGCGCGGCCGTCGGCGCGGGTGATGCTGCCGTCCCAGCGCCCGGTGATGGGGTCATCGTCGTCGGCTTCGGCGTTGCCGGATTCATCGGATTCTTCGCCGGCGTCGTCTTCTTCCTTCGGCGGAGCGGTCGCTTCCTCGAAGGCGTCCTTGACGTCGCTGCGGGTGCGATCGACGGTGGCGGCGTAGATGGAGTCGGAGCCGTCGCGGTCGCTGGTGAAGTAGAGTTTCATGCCGTCGGGTGACCAGGCGATGCCGTGTTCGTGCGATTCACCACGGGTGATGCGGCGTGTGGGGCTGCGTTCGTCGATGTTGCGGACGTAGACCTCGCCGTAGGCGACGTAGGCCATGACCTGTCCGTCGGGGCTGAGGGCGGCTTCGGTGACGTCGCGGCTGATGGACTTGATCTCGAAGTTGTCCTCATCATCCTCGGAGGCGGTGATGACGATTGCCTGCGGGTCGCCGCCGCCGGTGGGGAAGGTGTAGAGCCGGTCCCAGACCATGACGACGCCCATTTCGGCCTGCGGGGCAACTGAGAAAGAGACGACGTCATTGATTTCAAACGACGTCAGTCGCTCGACGGAGTCTTCACCCTGATCGACATCCATGCGGTAGACGTTGACGCAGTCGAGTTCACGATCGGAGGCAAAGAGGATCGTGTCGTTGTCGAGCCAGAGGGGCATGCCGTCGTTGCCCTCCCAGTCGGTCAGCTGGGTGAAGGAGGCGTCGGCGCGGTCGTAGAGCCAGACTTCGCGGGCATCGGGGCCGCGGTAGTGCCGACGGTTCCAGGAGGAGTCGCCGCGGACGAAGGCGACGCGGTTGCCGTCGGGGCTGACGACGGCGCCGTGGCCGAAGGCGTCGTGGACGCGGCGGAGTTCGCCGCCTGCAGTGGAGACCATGTAGGGCCGGGGCGCGCGGTAGATGTCGCCTTCGAGGTAGGAGGAACAGGTGAGGACTTCGTTGCCGTCCTCATCGGTGCCGAAGGCCTCGAGGGTGATGCCCCGGTCGATGGAGGTCACACGGGTGATTCCGGTGCCGTCGGCGTTCATCAGGTAGAGGTCCGTCGAGCCGAGGCGACCGGAGGAGAAGGCGATGCGATTGCCGTCAGGACTCCAGGCGGACTGCAGGTCGTCGCCAGGGTGGACGGTGAGTCGGGAGGCGTGTCCGCCGTCGGCGTCAACGATCCAGAGGTCACCGCGCCAGGAGAAGGTGAGCTGGCGGCCGTCGGGGCTGAGGGCGGGGAAGCGCGGGAGGTCGACAGTTCCGGGGTTCTGTGCGGGGGCGAAGGCGGCGGAGGCGAGGAGAACGAGGGCGGTGAAACCGCGAACCGGGGAAGAGTTCATGCTGTGCCTTTCCGTGTGCTCAATCGGGGCCGGGGCGGGGAAGGGGGTGAAACCTAGTCTATCGCGAAACGCGGGGCGGTGACACCGGATGGGGCCGGTGGGCGGGCCTGTCGACTATGCGTCGGGTGCGTCGGAATCGCCGCGCAATTGTCGTTTGCGACGGAGGAGGCCGGAGGTGGTGGCGGAGCGGTGCTCGGGGTCGGGCTCATCGGCGGCCGGGGGCGGAGGGGGCGGCGGAGCGGGCTTGCCGCGGCCCTTAAGGATGTCGAGGGCAGCGCGGCGTCGCTCCTGGTCGGACTGGGGCTGGACCGCCGGCTTTGAGGGCGGGGGCGCGGCGGGGCCGGGTGGGGGAGGCGGCTGTGCGTCGGCAGCGCGGCCGGCGCGGGTTCGGGAGCGGACGCGTCGCCAGGAGTCGACGGCGCGGGGTCCCGCTTCGTCGGAATGGTTCTGGCTTCGAGTGGTAAGGGAGGCGGCTGCGGCGGCAGCGCGGCGGAGCGTGCGAGAGTCCCAGGCGAGGCGGCGTGCGGCGGCGTCGAGCAGGAAGAGACCGAGACTGAGCCAGAGGAGCAGGGGCCAGAGGGGCTGGACGCTGGTCATTGGGGTGAGGGTGTCACGGCGGAAGAGGTCGGCGGTCTGGGGGTCGGTGAGATCGAGGATGTTGCCTCCCGAGGCGTCGGCGATTTCCTGGAGCAGACCGATGTTGCTGGAGAGTCGGCGGAACTCGACGCCGGTGTTCTGGGTGACGCCGCCGATGGCGAGGCCGAGTTGCTCGGTGCCGCGGCGGGGCGTGGCGGCGACGATGTAGTTTCCGGTGAGCGGGGCTGGAACGCTTGCGGTGTATTCGAGTGGAGCGGTCTGGCGGAGGCGAATGGAGGAGGCGCTGCCGTCGGGGCCGTAGACCTGTGCCGGGATGGAAAGCGGCACGGTCTGCTGCTGGTCGCCTTCGGCGATGGTGAGGCGGATCTGGAGGCGGCCGTCGATGATTTCCGTGCGCAGCTCCTGATCGAGGGTTCCGGCGGAGCGTGCGGTGGTGCGGGCGAGGCGGCTCCAGAGACTGGCGTATTCGGGTCCGTTGATCCATTGGTCGGCCCAGTTGTCGTGGGCGTCGGAGGTGAAGACGGCGACGCGGCCGAGGCCGGCCTGCCAGGTGGCCAGGAGCGGCTCACCGCTTGGGACCTGCATGAGCACGCGGGCCTGGGGGTCGGGGCGGGGCTGGGTGAGGACGAAGCCGCCCAGCGGCGCGGGTGTGGCGAAGTCGGCGGTGATGAGCGAGCCGGTCGGCAGGATGATGGGGACGAACTCGGTTTCGCGGATGAGGGGCCGGCGGATGATTCGGATGTCGCGGACGAAGACGCGCGGGAGAATGCGCGGATTGCGCACGGCGTAGAACTCGCCGCCTCCGACGGCTGCGATGGCCTGCATGACGGACTCGTCGGCTCCGTCGCCGACAGCGATGGCGCTGACGGTGATGCCATCGGCCTGGAGGCGGCGGGCAATGGCGTCGAAGTCGGCCGGCTGGCTCTGCCCGTCGCTGAGGCAGACGATGTGCTTGATGTCGGCTTCGACATCGCGGAGGGTTTCGCCGGCACGGAGCAGGGCCGGCCCCATGTTGGTTCCGCCGGTGGGGCTGATGGAGCGGATCGCCTGGGTGACGTCGCGACCCTCGCCGACGCGCTGGAGTTCGACGACGGTGCTGGTGAAGCTGTTGAACTGAATGACGGTCACCCAGTCGAGGGGGTCCATGGATTCGACGGCCAGCGCAGCGCCTTCGTTTGCGATCTCCTGCTGGGTGTACTGCGTGCCGAGCACGGGCCGGGCCATGGAGTTGGAGTTGTCGAGAACCAGGGCGATGGCGGCGGTCGGAATCTGCATCTCCTCGGGCAGGCCGAGTTCGACGGGGAGAAGTTCTTCAAGCCGGGTGTCATCCCAGCCGCCGGCTCCGAGGGCGTCGTAACCGCCGGTGACGATGAGCCCGCCGCCGAGGTCCTGCACGTAGCGAATGAGAAACTCCTCGTTCTCGAGAGAGATGTCTTCACGGGGGACGTTCTCGAGGATCACGAGGTCGTAGGCGGAGAGCGCCAGGGGGTTGCCGGGCAACTGGGTCGGGACGACGGACTGCACCTCGAAGCCGGCCGATTCAAGTGTCCGCTGGAGTGTCCCGCCTCCCGCACCGGCAGTGATGCCGTCGAGGTGAAGGACGACGCCCTTGCGCGGGCTGAAGATGAAGGTCTCCGCGCGGTTGTTGGCGGCAATGGCGTCGCGCGTACCCGAGGCGGGTTCGAAGAGGGCTTCCAGACGGGTCACGGGCTCATCGCCGAGGACGATGGTGGCAAGTTCGACGTTGAGGCCGGGTTCGAGCGTGATGCGACGGGCGTAGCCGGGGGCGTCGCCATTGATGTCGATGGGGCCGGATTCGCCGGTCAGGGTCAGCGCTCCCTCGACGCGCTCGATGGAACGGAGGACGATGCGGACGGTGACGGGTTCATCGGGCCGGGCGAAAGGCGGCGTCTCGATGCGTTCGACGAGGACTTCTCCGGCAACGCGGTAGGCGACGGGCACGACGTCAACGGGAATGCCGGCGGAACCGGCGGCGGCCTCGCGCGCGGCGGCGACGGCGGAGCCTGCGGTTTCATTGCCGTCGGTGAGAAGGATGAGGCGTCGGGCGGTGTCGGGGGGGAACATCGCCTGGGCGTAGCGGAGGGCCTCCTCGATGTTTGAGCCCTCGGCGAGTTCGCGGTCGAAGCCGTCGTCTGAGTAGTCGCCGGTGGAGGGAGTGGCGACGGCGCGCGGCCTGCCGTCAAAGACCACGAGGCCGAAACGATCATCGGGCCGGCGATCTTCTGCGGCGTTTCGCAGCCACCATCGGAGGTAGGCCGGCGCACCCTCGCCGAGGGTGATGGACTCGGCGTTGTGGGGCATGTCGGCGAAGCGGCGGACGGAGCCGCTGATGTCGACGACGGCGATGACGGAGAGGTGGTCATGCTGCCGCAGGGCGGAGAGGCCTGAGAGCGCGAGGATGAGTGAGGCGAAGACGATGCAGCGAAGGGCGACGAGGACGGCGCGGCGAAGGGCGTCGGTGTTGCGGAGGGTGCGCCAGGCGGCCAGGGCGGCCAGCAGCGCCGGCAGGGCCAGCCAGAGCGCTTCGGGATGATCGATGCGCCATTGGCTCACGAGGGGTGGTTCCTGGAAGTCATGCGGCGTCGTGTGGTGCGGGGTAGGTGCAGCTGGTTTTCTCGGTTTCCCAGACGCGGACGCGACGGAGATCAAGCGCGATATCCGAGAAGGCGGGTCTGAGAAGTTCGTAACAGACGCGCGCGATGTTCTCGACGCTGGGGTTGAGGGTGCGGAACTCGGGGCAGTCGATGTTGAGGTACATGTGGTCGAAGCGCTGGATGACGGTCTCGTTCACGATGCGGTCGATGACGGGAAAGAGGGCATTGCTGCTCTGTTGCGGTGGGGAATCGGGGCCGGTCTCAACGGCGACGGAGACCTCGATGCGGTAGTTGTGCCCGTGGCCGTTGGGGTTGTTGCACTTGCCGAAGAGGCGTTTGTTTTCCTCGTTGGTGAGGGAGTCGCAGTGGAGGCGGTGGGAGGCGGCGAACTCGAAGTTCTGCTGAATGAGCGAGTGGTTCATGGCGTTGGACTCGGTGGTGACGGAGAGGCAGGGCGTGAGGCGCAGGCGGAGCGAGGCGAGCGTCCCTCGCAGCGCCGGCGCCAGGGCGTGGTGAATTTCGGTGCAGAGCGGGAGGATCGGGGTTCCGGAGCCGGCGGCCGCGAGACGGTCGATGGCGACGGTGCGGAGGGCATCGTCGATCTCCTTGATGTTGAGGAAGTAGCCGGTCCGCTCGTCAACCTCGCCCCGGCAGCAGACGTCGATTTCGTAGTAGCGGCCGAAGCCCTCCATGGTGGGCCAGGCGGCGTAGGTGTTGTCGCGCGGCTGCCGGGCGGCCCAGGCGGAAGAGTTCCCGGCAGGTGCATCGTCGACGCAGAGGCGCACGGTTCGGCGGAGTTCAACGGTCATGGGCAATGGTATGAAGCGGCTTCGGCGAGGTCGTGCCTGCGGGGGAGGCTGCGGCTATCGTCACTTCCATCGATGCCGACTTTTCGATACATTGCGCGCAATGCCCAAGGTGCCCGTGTCAGCGGGGAGGCGGCCGGGGCATCGGCGTCTGCGGTGATCAGCGATCTTCGATCGCGGAGTCTGGTGCCGGTGCGGGTGGAGGCGCGGCGGGGGCCGATGCGGCAGGCAAGTCGCGGGCGGGTGTCGGCACGGGCTCTTGGTCTCTTCTATCGGCAGTTGTCGGATCTGCTCCGGGCCGGCGTTCCGATTCTTCGGGCGCTGCGGCTGCTGGGGCGGATGCGGAGCACGCCGCGACTTTCGGCGGTTGTGACGCAGGTGGCGCAGGATGTGGAGGACGGCGAGGCGCTGGCCGATGCGCTCAACAAGCATCCGGCGATTTTTCCGACGGTGCAGGTGGCGATGGTGCGGGCCGGGGAGAAGGGCGGCTTTCTCGAAGAGGTGCTGCGGCGGATCTCGGATTTTCTGAGGCAGCAGGCGGAGTTGCGGTCGCAGGTGCTTGCGACGCTGATCTATCCGGCGGTGCTGCTGGCCCTGGGTACGCTGATTGTCGGCGTGGTGATGGTGGTCTTTGTGCCGAAGTTCGAACCGATGTTCGAGGGTCTTGAGCTTCCGTTTCCGACGGTGGTGGTGATGGCGGTCAGCGACCTGCTGATCAACCGGGGGGTCGCGGTGCTGGTCGGGCTTATCGCGACGGTTGTTGTGCTGCGCTGGGTGGCGTCGCTGCCGGCGGTCCGGCTGGCGCTTGCGAAGTGGTCGCTTCGGGTGTGGATCATCGGGCCGCTGCTTGCCAGCATTGCGGTGGCGCGGTTTTCACGATTGCTGGGAACGCTGCTGGCTAACGGGATTCCGATGCTTTCGGCGCTGCAGATCAGTAAGGAGGCGGCGGGGAACGTGCTGCTGACGGCAGCGGTGGATTCAGCGCAGAAGTCGGTGGAGGCGGGCCGGACGCTCTCCGGACCGCTGGGGGAATCGGGGCTCTTCGACGAGGATGTGATCGAGATCATCAGCATCGGGGAGTCGGCCAACAACCTGGATGAGGTGCTGATCACGCTGGCCGATACGCTGGATGCCCGGGTGGGGCGGATTCTGAATACGTCGGTGCGGCTGCTGGAGCCGCTGGTGCTGGTGATTCTGGGCGTAAGTCTGCTCTTTATCATCATGGCGCTGGTGATTCCGCTGGTGATGCTGACGCGGACGCTGTAGGGCCTGCCGGGGCCCGGAATTGCGGGCCGGGGGCGATTGCGGGCAGTCGGCGGGGGCACTAGACTCATTTCGGGAGAGAGCCGCAGGAAGCGGCCGAAGAAGAATCTGAACAGGGTACGGAGACCGCAAGACCAGGAGGTTGACGATGATGACGGAGACGCGGACGGTGCGGGCGCGGGGTTTCACGCTGGTTGAGGTGCTGATCGTGCTGGCGATCATCGTCTCGCTGGGCGGACTGGTGGCGTACAACCTGCTGCCGCAGCGGGACCGGGCCAACAACAACATCATGCAGGCGCAGCTGGACATCGTGGAAGATGCGCTGGAGCAGTTCTACGTCGATCTGGACCGCTACCCGACGGAGGATGAGGGAATTGCCGTGCTCTGGGACGAGACGCTGCTTGAGGATGAGGCCGACCAGGAGAAATGGACGGGCCCCTACCTGAAGGAGCCGATCGAGAACGACTACTGGGGCAACCCGTGGAATTACCGCTTCCCCGGTGAGCTCGACGAGACGATGTACCAGTTCTGGTCCAACGGCAAGGACGGCGAAGAGGGGACCGAGGATGACATCAAGTCCTGGCGGGACGACGAGGACACCCTCGACATGGGGACGGGCGGCTGATCGAGGTCGTTGCCGTTTCGCCTTCTCCCTGATCGAAGTGCTGCTGGTGCTGGCGCTGCTTGCGGCCGTCTCAGCGCTGGTTCTGCCACAATTCTCGGGACGACTGAACGCAGCGGAGTTTACCGAATCGGCTGAACAGGTCCGCTCGTTTCTGCATGTCGCTCGGGCTGAGGCGCAGCGCCTCGGGTCGGCCGTTGACGTGACGTGGGATGCGCAGTCGCGAAGATTGACGGCCGTGCGGCACGAGGTTTCGGCCGTGGGCGACGTCGGGGCATTTGTCGCTGTTGAGAGCGATGAGCCGGAGACGGATGGGGCTGCGGCGTTTGAGTCTGCGGGGGCGGAGCGTCCGATCCGGGAGCACACGCTGGCGGCTGAGATTCGGCTGCGGCCGCTTGATGTGGCTGAGGTTGAGGATGACGCGCTCTTCTCCGAGGAGTCGTTTTCCGCGCCGTCGGCGGAGGAGATGATGGCGGCGCCAGGCGGCGAG
Organism: uncultured Vicinamibacteraceae bacterium; assembly: GCA_964585855.1. Taxonomy (GTDB): domain Bacteria; phylum Planctomycetota; class Phycisphaerae; order Phycisphaerales; family UBA5793; genus CAZPFK01. The sequence continues at coordinate 21,359 of CAZPFK010000031.1, read as the reverse complement.
GTCTCCGAAGCGCTGACGCTGTGCACCTATCTGAACGATGGCTCGGCTCTGTACGCCCGGCCGCTGCTGCTGGATGACGGGGGGGAGCGGCGTGTGGTGCTGCGGATTGACGAGTGGACGGGGTTGGTCTCCGTTGAGGATGCGCCCCGGCCCGAAGGGGAGTTTGCGGATGGAGACGACTTGGAAGCGGAGGAGCCCCCTGAAGCGAGTTCCGGGGAGGAGCCGTGAGTCGGCGCGGCGCCCTGCTTCTGGAGGTGCTGATCGCCCTGTCGATTTTTGTCGGGGCCGCAGGCGTGGCGCTTGCAGCGCTGTCGAGCATCCGGCTGGAGCTGCGCAAACAGGAGGATCGCCGGGCGGCGATTGACGTGGCCATCTCGCGGCTTGTTGAACTGGAGGCGGGGATCACAACGGTGGAGCGTCTCAACGACGCCGAGTACGACAGCGCTGAAGAGTCGTTCAACGCCACGGGGGATGTTGAGTTTGACGAGCGTGAGGTTGGTCCGAAACGGTGGCGGATCGAGGTGATGACGGAGGCGAGCCGGTTCGAGGGGCTGACGCTGGTCACGCTTCGCGTCTACGACACGCAGCGGGCGCTCTCGGAGCGGGAGGAGCGGCCGACGGTGACGCTGTATCAGTTGATCCGGCTTGAGCGCGGCGGGGCGGGCGAGCCGGCGGACTTCGAGGAGGCGGAGGTTCCCGATGAATAATCGCCGGGGCTTCACGCTGATCGAGATGCTGATTGCGGTGGCGCTGATGAGCGTGCTGCTGGGGCTGGTTTTTGCCTACTGGAGCAACCTGACGCAGTCGCGGGAGCGGCTGGCAATCTCGATTGAGCGGCAGCAGGCGCTTCGGGTGCTGCTCAACCGGCTGGAGCGCGATCTGGCGACTGTGATCGCCGACGGCGGGGAGTTCGGCGCGGGAGTCGAGGGCACGGCGACGCGGCTTCGGCTGTGTACTCGCGGCGTGAATGCAGCGGCTGCAGCGCGGGGGGAGGAGGCGGGGCTGCGCGACCTGCAGGTGGTGACGATCGAGTTCCGGCAGGGCCGGGGACTGACCGCGCGCGCGGAAAGCCCCGGGTCGGCAACAGTTTCGGAATCGACGCTGAGTGACCGGCTCGGGCGGGTGCGGTTCCGCTATCACGACGGCCGGCAGTGGCAGGATCGCTTCGATTCCCGCTCGGCGGGCGGGCTGCCGACGGCGATCGAGGTGGCGGTGTGGTATGCCGTGCCGGCAACACTCCAGGAAGAGATGGCGCTGGAGGGGCCGGAGGGCGGCGTCGATGAAGAAGCGCTGGAAGAGTCGATGTCGCTCTTGGATGAGGAGTCGAGTCTGGCGCCGTCGGGCGCGGAGATGGATGAGTCGTTTATGGCGGCAGAGGAGGAGCTGTGGGGCGATCCGGACCGGGTCCGCCTCGTGGTGGTGCCCGATGCGCCGGAGTATGAGTTCAGCCGTTCCTATGAGGACACGGGGGCGGTCGGGGGAGGCGGGCCATGATGGTGAGTTCTGCGCGGCATGATCGGCGGGGTTTTGCGCTCTTTGTCGTCTTCATGATCGCAACGGCCGGGTTGCTGCTGGCAACGTCGGCGGTCTGGATGGCGCGGGCGGAGCGCAGCGCGGAGGCGGCGGAGCGCGATGCAGCGCAGCTTCGAGCGCTGGCGTGGTCGGGGCTGCAGGCGGTCATGGCAGAGCTTGATTCGCAGCGCGAGGCGATCCTGGCGGGGCAGACGCCGGAGATGACGGAGTCTTGGTCGCTCTTCGGGACGCCGACTTCGCGCGGGACGATTCGTCTGCTGCCGGTTGCGGGCGAGTCGTTGCTGGAATCTGAGAGTGCGAAACTGGATCTCAATGCCGTGGATGCGGAGATGCTGACACGGCTGGAGGCCGTCGGTGAGGCCTTCGCCGATCGGATCATCGCGGCCCGCGCGGGGTTGAGCGGCGAGCGGTTTCACAGTCCCGGCGACCTGCTGGCCGTGGAGGGGGTGACGGCGGAGCGGCTGTACGGGGCGCTCGGCGAGATTTCCGTGCAGTCGTCGGTCAGCGATGAGTCGAGTGAGGAGGCACGCTTTGCCGCGCGGCTGGAAGCGCTCTCGTCAGACTCTGCGCCGGTCGTGGGATCGTCAGGGTGGAGGTCGCTGCTGACGACATGGAACTACGAGCCGGTGCTGCAGAACACCGGGCGATACAAGATCAACCTGGCGGCCGATCTTGATGACCGGATGCGTGAACGGATCGAGCGACGATTCGGGCCTGACCTGGTGACGCTGATCGAGGCGATCAAGAACGATCCGGAGCAGCAGATCGAGGGCGACTGGGTCTACCAGGCGCTTGCCGCCTCTGGGCTTGCGCCGGAGGAGTGGGACCAGTATCTCGACGCGTTCACGGTCGATGAGCAGCAGTTCTATCACGGCCGGGTCGATCTGAACCGAGCGTCGGCCTCGGTGCTGGCGGCGGTTCCCGGTCTGGACGCGGAGAAGGCCGCGGCGATTGTCAATTCGCGGGAGGCGCTGACGGCCGAGCAGAAGGGGGGCGTCTCGTGGCTGGTCTCGGCGGGGATCCTGAGCAATGAGGAGTGGGTGGTTTCAGCGCCATACCTGACGGCTCGCTCGTTTGTGTGGCGGGTCCGGGTGCAGGCGCAGATTCTGCGCGGAGGGGGCGATGACGTACGGGTGGCCGGGGAGACGGTGTGGGAGGCGGTGATCGATCTGTCATCGCCCCGGGCGCGAGTGGCGCATCTTCAGGACATCACTCGACTTGAGACAGCCGCCGACCTCCTGGCCCGTGCCGGTGAGGAAGGGGGCGACGATCTCGCGGAATTCGCCTCGGAATCGCTTTCCTCGCCCGACGAGGACCGGTATCTTGTTGATGATGAGGAGGTTTCGGAGTCCGGGCCGTTCGGGAACGGTGGAGACGAAGAGGCCTCTGAAGCCGATGAAGGCATGGAAACGCCTTCGGAACCGGAAAAACCGCAGATCAGGCCGATCGGCCGGTGGACGTCAGGATGATGCCTCAGTTATTCAGGAAGAAGGCGGGATTACGCGACTTCATCGCGGTGGATCTTGGTCGGGAGTTTCTGTCGGCTGCGCGGGTGCTGATCAAGGGTGGGCGGGTGGTGATCGGGGGGTCGGTTTCCACTGACGTTCCTGCGGATGTGGACCCGTCCGATGAGGAGTGGCTTGGGCGGTGGCTTTCGACGACGTTCAACGAGCATCGGCTGGGCAAGGCGCCGCTGGTCTTTGTGGTGCCGCGTCACCTCGTGGGCATGAAGCGATTCTCGCTGCCTTCGGTTGAGGCCGATGAGTTGCCGGACATGGTCCGCATCGAACTGGAGGGGCAGTTGCCCTTCTCGGTGGACGAGTCAGTCATCGATTTTGCAGTGTTGAAGCAGGGGGATGGAAGATCAGAGGTGGTGGCTGCGGCGATCCGCACGGCGACGCTGGAGCGGTTCCGCAAGATTGCAGAGGCGGCGGGGTATCGCCTGGCGCGGGTGACGGTGCGGGCGTTCGGCACGGCGGCGATTCTGGATGACCCGGCGCGGCCGACCTCGGGCGCTGTTCTGGGGCTTGATCTCCGGGCGTTCGGGGAGGTTGAGCTGGTCGTCTCCCATGAGGGAATGCTGAGGTTTGCACGCGGCGCGGAACTGCTCTCGCTGACGGAGGATGTCGACCACGAAGAGGAGGCGCGGCAACTGGCGACGGAGGCGAAGCGCTCGTGGATGAGCTACCGCCTCAACGACAACGCGCCGGATGTGACGCGCGTGATGGTGATGGGGGCCCACAGTGTTGCCGAAGGCGTGGCGATGGAGGTGCGGCAGTCGCTGGACCGTCCGGCGGAGGTCTTTGCCGGCCATGCGGCCGTCACAGGGGCGGTGGAGGATCTCGGGTCGGGGTGGTCGCTTGCGGGGCTGGGGGTGGAGTATGTCCAGGGCCGGGATGTGCTGAACTTCGTGACTCCGAAGATGCCGCCTGATCTTGCAGCGAGACGGCGGGTGCGGATTCTCGGGGCCTTTGCGGCGGTCTTCTTTGCCTTACTGGCTGCGTGGCAGCTCAGCCATGTGCACCTTGGCCGGCTGGAGGCGCAGAAGTCGGCGCTGGAGGCGGAGTGGAACGATCTGGAGCCGAAGGTGCAGCGGCTGCAGCGGCGGGAAGCGCAACTGGAGCACATCGAACAGTGGGGTCGGACGCAGGTGCGCTGGCTGGATCATCTTGAGTACCTGACGCAGCGGCTGCCGGGTCCGGAGCAGGTGCTGCTGGGGTCGCTGGTCTTCAACAACGGCCGGCCGCGCATCGAGGCGACAACGCGGGGCGGCAAGGTGAGCTGGAGCGTGCAGCAGGATGCGGCGATCGTATTTTCCGGAGCGGCGGTGAACCGGGAGATTGCCGATTCGCTGCGCCTGCTGCTGGTTTCAGATCCGGTGTATCGCACGCAGCCGGTCGGGTCAGACTCGGTCTCGGCCGATGACCGGTATCGGGAATCCTTCTCATTGCGCCTGACGATCGTCGATCCGACGCCGCTGGGTGAGGCGGAGGCCTCGTCTGAAGATGCTGAGGAGTCGTCCCGGGCGGGATTCCAGGATCCGCCCGAGCCGCCGACGGGCGAGGGGGCGGGCGGATGAACGAGATGATGCGGCGGAACCTGATTGCCGGCGGGGTGGTTGCGTTTGTGGCGCTGTGGATCGGTTCCTGCACGGTGCGGAGCATGTACCTGACGCCTCGGCAGGAATTGCAGGCGGCCATCAACAGTGCTGAGCGGCGCATCGAGGATGCGGAGGACCGGTTGCGCTACGAGCGCCGGCTGCAGCGCGACTTGCAGGAACTCGCCGACCTGACACTCGGCGGGAGTGCCGAGGAGGTCGTCAGCCAGTTGCGGACCCGGTTGAACCTGATCGGTAATGGAGTGGGTCTGTCGGGGCTGAGCGTCTCAACGGGATCGCCGAAACTCATCAAGCCGCCGCTGGGCGCGGTGCGGGGGTTGCCCTCGTCGATGCGGCAGCAGCCGGACTTCTTCGAGGTCACAGCCGATCTCTCGGGTCGGGGCTCCTATGCCCAGGCGCTGCAGGTCGTGGAGCTGATCGAGGCCGACCCGATGCTCAAGCGGATCGATTCGATCGCCCTGCGGCCCCGCGAGGGTGGGTCGGCAGTCGATCTTGCGGTGGGGCTGACGGTGATCTATCTGCCGACGGAGCCCGAGGAGATTCCCGAACCGGTTCCGCCGGCGGCTGCGACCCGGTTTGCGGAGTTGTCAGGGCGGGAGCTCTTCCGGGCTCCCCCGCCGAAGCCGGAACCCGCTCCGCAGCCGCCACCTGTGCAGGTGCGGCATGATCCGCCGGGTCCTCCGCCGCCTCCCTATGACCAGTGGGAGGTCAACGCGGTGGTGGCGATTGACGGGTCGTCGGAGGTCTGGCTCCGCCATGTGGGCAACGGTGCAATGCAGCAGCTTGCCGTGGGAGAGGCGTTTTATGCGCTGACGGTTCGTGAGGCGCGGCCTGACGGGGCGGTGGTCGAGGAGGAGGGGGGTGCGAGATTCTTCGTGGAGATTGGGCGAAAACTCAGCGACAGAGTGCCCTCCGGGCAGTAAACTAGGTTGGGATTCCATGTGACCCGGCAGACGCAGGAGGTGGACGCCGACACTGATTCAACGATGCATCACCAGCGGTTCTGTCGCGCCCGGCCCTGACGGCTCGGGCGAATGGTTGCGGCAGCGCAGGAGGATGCGTGACAGACGACGCCGCAGGAATCGCGGCGGAAAACGAACGGCCACCCCGTAGGATGGACTCGAGCGATGGCGTGGATGGCGGGTGACAGAGTGATCGATACAGCGTCTCCGGGGCGCAGGCATGCCTGTGCGCCGGAGTTTTCGTTTCCTACAGAAGTCATGATGACGATTGGACCCACCGTGAAGACCGCAGAGAGATGGACGGGTCGAAGAGGATGCGCCGCCGCCCTGATGCTGGCGACGCTCGTCTTCGCGGGCGCCGCTGCCGGGACGCAGCCGCAGGATCAGCCGACCGAGGGCACGCCGCCGGCCGCTGCCGAGCAGCCGCAGGCGCAGGAGCGGACGATCCAGTTCACCTTCAAAGAGACGCCGCTGAAGGATGTGATCTTTTTCTTCAGCCGCGCGACGAATCTTCCGGTCATTGAGCAGGTTCCGCCTCCGGACGGCACGCTGACGTACCTCGCGCCGAATCCCTACACCTTCGACGAAGCGTTCAGCATCCTCAACATCATCCTGCAGACGCGGGGAGTCACCCTGCGGCGCGAGGGCGACTTCCTCTACCTGGGCAAGTTCGACAAGGCCTCCCCGGGCCCGACGTATGTCGCGGGCGAGATTCCCGGCGACGTCTCCGGCGAGACGCTGGTGACGGTCCTGGTGCCGCTGCAGAACATCACGGCGCAGGAGGTGAGCGAACGGCTGGCGCCGCTGGTGGGTTCATACGGCGGATTCATTCCGCTTCCGCAGCAGAACACGATCCTGCTGACCGAGACGGCGGCGCAGTGCCGGCGTCTGCAGTCGATCATCAGCACGCTGGATGAGGGCGGGGACTACAAGGACCAGGTGCGCATCTTCCCGGTGCGCAACGCCAAGGCCCGGGACCTGTTGGGCACGCTCAAGATTCTGATGAGCGAGCGGATCGTCAAGTACGTTATCAACCAGCAGGGTGAGCAGGTCAAACTGGAAGAAGATGACCTGGCAGGGCTTCGGATGGAGTCCGACGATCGCACCAATGCGATCATCTCCAAGGGGCCGACGGCCCGGCTGGAGACGCTTGAGCAGATGATCGCCATGCTCGACGTTCCGGCCACGGCGCCGGCTGGCGGCGAGATGACGACGATCCCGCTTTATGGAATCGACTCGGCTGAGGCGGGGCGGCTGCTCAATCAGTTGTTCGCCTCGAAGAAGCCCGAGGAGCGGCCGACGATCGTCCCGCTGCCCGAGGTCAACAAGATCACGGTAGTCGGACCGGCGGCAGCGCTGATGCAGGCGGTGACGCTGATCCAGCAGGTGGACGAGGAGGCCCAGCCCGAGGGCATGGCCGACCGCGACCTGGCGCGGACGATGTCGGTGATTCCGCTGCAGCATGCATCGCCTGATGCGGTTCGCGCGGCGGTCGCCGGGCTGCTCACGCCTCGGCAGCAGCGTCTGGTGCGGGTTCTGCCCTCACCGGATGGACGCTCGCTGATTCTCGCCGGTCCGCAGTCAGACGCTTCCGCCGTGCGTGATCTCGTGGAGGCGCTGGATGTACCGGCCGATCAGCCGCGGGAGATTCGCCTTGTTGATCTCGGCGGGGCCAGCGCTGACGCGCCTGGACTGATCGAGCGGACGACGGCCCTCTACGGCCGGCAGGTTGATGCGGAGTCTTCCGAGCACCGGGTGGATGTGGAGTATGACGCCGAGTCGGGCGTGATGACGCTGATCGGCTCGCGTGACGCGGTGGCGCGCTGGCAGGGGCTGTTTGCACAGATTGAGTCCACGATCGGCGTGCAGCGGGAGACGCGACGGTTCACGCTGCTCAATGCCGAGCCCTCCGAGATCGCACCGACGCTGACCTCACTGTCGGCACGAATGCTGACGCCGACGGCGACCGGAGCGACGGCTGCACCCTTTGCGCCGCCGGTCTTTGTCGCCGTCGATGAGATGGACCTGCTGATTGCCACAGCGCAGCCGGCGCAGTGGGCGGTGATCGAGAACCTGGTCGAGACGCTCGATGAGCCGGGGCCGCGCGACGTGCAGTTCCGGGTGATTTCCTCGCTTCGTCGCGATCCGCAATCGCTGGCCGATGAGGCGGCGGCGCGGTATGCCGAGCAGACCGAGACGCTGGATGAGGATCTCTACGGGCCCGTGCAGGTGGAGGTGGATTCCGCGTCGGGCTCCCTGCTGCTGACGGGCTCATCGCAGGGGATCAACGCCTTCACGGCCATCGTCAGCCAGTTGCAGCAGATCACGCCGCCTGCTCGTGAGACGCGCTTTGTGCAGATGCGGCAGGCGTCCGCGGCCGACGTGCTGGCTCGGCTGGAGTCGCTGCTGGCGCAGGCCGACCCGATTGATCCGGCCCGGGAAGTGCCGCCGCCGACCTTTGCGGTGATGCCGGAGACCAACGGTCTGCTGGTCACGGCCGAGCCGGCGCAGCACCGGATGATCGCGGAACTGGCGGGGCAACTGGATGTGCCTGCGGCGGAGGCGACGGCGCCGCTGCGGCTGCTGCAACTGCGGACGGCCAACGCCGAGGCGATCGCGACGATGCTGACACGGCAGTTCGATCAGCGCGGCACACAGGACCGGCTGACCCGTCCCGTGACGGTGCAGGCCGATCCGGCGACAAACACGCTGATTGTCTCCGCGCACGAGGAGCTCTTTGAGGAGATCAAGGCGCTGGTCTCGCAGCTGAACGAAGAGTCAATGACGCAGACAGACCGCGTCACGGAGATCTTCACGCTGCAAACGGCGCGGGCCTCCGATCTTGCGGCCGCCCTGGAGCGCCTCTTCCCCGATCCGCCGATGCCGCTGGACCGCCGGGGGCAGCCGATGCCGTGGGCGCGGGGCGAGCGGGAGGTGCGCATCTCCTTCGATCAGAACAGCAACTCGATTATCGTGGATGCGCCGGCGGAGCGGATGCCCGCCTTCCAGGCGTTGGTGGAGAAGCTGGATCGCATCGAACTGGCTGCCGATGCGCAGCTTCGGACATACTCGATCCAGCGTGCGGACCTGAACACGATCGTCGCGACCCTCAACAACCTGGCCCAGTCCGGGGCGCTTGGCGGCGCAGCAACGGCGGGACGGCCGCGTGTTCCGGTGAGCATCACGGCCGAGCCGACGAGCCGGACGCTGATTGTGACCGGTGACGAGCAGACGTTTGCCAAGGTTGAGGATCTGCTGGAAGACCTGCAGGAAGTGCCGGTCGAACGGCGACTGCAGGTGCTGCAGGTGACGAACATGAAGCCGTCGGATCTGGCGGCGCGCGCCACGGCAATCTACGAAGAGCAGACTCGCGAACTGCCCGACGCCCGACCCGTCGAGGTGCAGGCCGATGACGACTCCGGGACGCTGATGGTGATCGCCGACGAGCTCTCGCTCGGCCGGTTCACCTCGATCATCAATCAGTTGCAGGAATCTCTCGGGCCGGGCCAGGAAGTTCGGCTGCGGGCCCTCGAACATGCTGAGGCGGCAGACGTCGTGGAGTTTCTGCGTGATCTTGCAGAAACATCGCGGTCCTTCCGGTCCTCGACGCCCGGACCGGCTCCGCTCTTTGAGCCGATTGAGCGGACCAACTCGGTGATGATCGCCGCACAGCCGGCGCAGTTGCCGATCATCGAAGCGCTCATTTCCGAACTCGATGTCGTCGAGGATCAGGAACTGCCGCCGGTCCGCCTCCTGTCGGTGGAGACGGCCGATGCAGAGAATCTCGCAACCACGTTGTCCCAGGTCTACGACTCCCGGCCTGCCGAGCAGCGAGCTCTCAAGCCGGTCTCGCTGCGGGCCGACCCGCAGACGAACACGTTGCTGGTCTCCGCGCACCCGGAGCCGTTTGCAGAGATTCAGTCGGTTGTGGAGGAGTTGAACCGCAGTCGGACCATGGATCGGTCAGGCCGCGAGATTCGTATCTTCCCGCTCCGAATCGCCCGGGCGGAGGAACTGGCGCAGACGCTTGACCAGATGTTCCCCGAGCCGCCGATTCCGGTGGACAGCCGAGGCCGGCCGATGCCGCAGATTGCCAGGCAGCGCGAGGTGATCGTCCGGGCAGATTCGCAGACCAACTCGCTGATTGTCGATGCGCCGGTGGAGCGACTTGCCGGATTCGAGCAACTCGTCGAGCAGCTGGATGCCGCGGAGATCCCGACCGATGCCCAGCTGCGCACCTGGCAGATCCGGCATGCCGATCTCGATGCGGTTCGTCAGACGCTTGCGCAGCTCGCCTCGTCGGGGGCGCTTGCGGCGGAGTCTTCGGGTCGGCCGGCGACGATCTCGATCAGCGTAGAGCCGATGAGCCGGACTTTGATTGTTGCAGGCCCGCAGTCGATTTTTGCCCGGGTGGAGGAGGTGCTGGCGGAGATGGATGCGCAGCCGGATCGGCCGGCGACGGTGCTGCGATTCTTCCGTCTGGAGCACGCGCGGTCGGATGCTTTGGCGCCGCTGCTTCGCGACGTGCTGATTGCCCGCATGGAGGAGGATCTCGCTTCGGAGACGACGCTGGATGTCTCCTCGCTGCTTGAAGTGACCAGCGATGCAGCGACCAACACGCTGATCATCAACGCCCCGGCCTCGATGATCCCGATTGTCGAGCAGCTTCTACAGCAACTTGACGACGAGGTGGCCGCCGCCTCCGACTCGATCATCCGCATTCTTCCGCTGACCTTCGCTGAAGCCGACGCCGTGGCGACGACGCTCAACGAAACGGTGACGCGGCTGAACGCCTCGGGCCGCCGTCGGCCGCTGGCGGTGAACATCGTGGCGGCGGCCGGGTCCAACGCGCTGGTGCTGGTCGGTGCTGAGCGTGATCTGGCGGAAGTTGAGGAGCTCATTGCACCGCTTGACGCCCGGCCCGCGCTTGATGCGCTGGCAGCGCAGACCTTTCCGCTGCGTCATGCCGAGGCGTCGAAGATCGCCGATGTCGTCGAGCGGCTGCTGATGGATCAGCAGGAGATGGATCCTCGCGTGCAGCTGGCGCTGCTCCGCTCGCGTGACATCGACCGCCTGCTCAACCGCAAGCCGCCGATCCGTGTCGAGGCCGATACGCGAACCAATACGCTGATTGTCTCAGCGCCGCAGCAGACGCTGGCGCTGGCGACGACGCTGATCGAGCAGCTTGACGTCCCCGACCCTCAGGGCCAGCGCGAGGTCGGCACGTTCACGCCTCATCGCTCCGACGCTGCAGCGCTTGCAGGTCTGGTCCGTGGCGTGATCGAGGAGACCACTTCGCGGTCGCAGGTTGAGATCATCGCCAACCCGCAGGCGGGCGTCGTCGTCGTGCTTGCTCCCGCTGACGAGCTGGATCGGGTCATGGGCCTGCTCCGCGAGTTCGATCAGCAGACGCCGGCCGTGCCCGTCATGGACCTCCAGGTTTTTGCGCTGCAGTATCTTGATGCGGCGCAACTGACCTCGACCTTGACGCCGATTCTCCGCGACACGAGCCGCTGGCCCGAGGAGCTGCGCCGGGCTGTTCGAGCCGGCATCGTCATTGCCCAGCCGACGGTTTCACCCGACGCATCGGCCAACCGCGTGCTCGTCTCGGCGCCGGCCGACCTGATGGACCTCGCCCGGCAGGTCATCGGGCAGCTTGATCAGCCGCGTGACGATTCGCAGGGCGCCACGGAACTCCGAGTCTTCAACCTGCAGACGGCCGATGCCGAGCGGGTCGCCTCCTCGTTGAGCCAGACGATGGCGGTGTGGTCAGCCAATCGCGGTGAGCGGCTTGCGCCCTCGATTTCCGCAGAGGCCTCAACGAACTCGGTCGTCGTGGCCGCCACGCCGGAACAGATGAGTGAGATCGAGAGTCTTATCGAGCCGCTGGAATCGGGCACAAGTCTTGACCAGCCCCATGTGCGGACGGTCTTTCTGGCCCATGCGCGGGCCGAGTCGGTGGCGCCGATTGTCACGCAGCTGCTCGCCGGTGAGCAGTTTGACCAGTGGATCCGCTTCACGGCCATTCAGCGCGGGATGGAACTCCCGGATTCAGGCCCTGACGTGCGCGTCGTGCCCGAACCTCGGCTCAATGCCGTCATCGTCTCCGCCCCCGCTTCCGTGCTGGACATGGCTGAAGAGATGATCCGGCAACTTGATGCCGATCCGAACGTGCTCGACCCCTCCCGGCAGCGGAAGATCAACGTGATCGCATTGACCACGGTTGACGCCGCGCAGGTGGCGCAGAACCTGGAGGCGATCTTCAGCGATCCGCAGGAAGGCGATGTGCAGCCGCCGGTGATCCGCGTCGATGCGGAGACCAACAGTCTGATCGTCCGGGCGACTGATGCGCAGTATGCGATGATCGAGGAGGTCATCGAGAGTCTCCAGGGCGCGGCGATGGTCTCGGCCCGGCAGATGCAGGTCATCCCCGTCGATCGCTCACGGGCCACTGCAGCGCAGACGGCTGAGACGATTCGTCGTCTCCTGCAGCAGCAGGAGGGGGCTGGGGCCGTTGAGATCATCACGATCGATGAACTGCTTCGGCGAGAGACAGCCGAACCCGATGATGCCGACGACTCCGGCAGCCTCCTTCACGAAGTTGACCTGCTTCCACCCACGATCTCGCCGTGGGAACGACTGCAGCGCGAACTGCTCTTTGCGCCGCTGGCACTTCAGGAGCAATCGGAGGAGGAGACGGCCGAACCGCCTGCGGTGACGATTGCGATTGACGAGGCGACCAACAGTCTCGTTGTCGTCGGCTCACCGTTTCTGACCAGGCGCATCGCCGACCTTGTGGCCGCGCTTGAGGAGCAGATCCCCGCGCTTCCCGAGCAGATCCGCTACATCGCGCTGGAAGACAACGCCAATGCCGGGCAGATCGCCTCCCTGATCAATTCCACGCTCAACAACCTGCGGCAGCGTCCAAACGGTCTCTCCGGGCAGGTCGCCGTCATCGCCGACCCGTCCGGACCCGGCCTGATCGTCAGCGCCAACGACCTCGACTTCAAGACCGTCGGTTCGCTGATCGCCGCCCTGAGCCGGCCTGCGCCGGGGTCGGAACTGACCATCCGCATCTACCCCGTGACCTCAATGACGGCCCAGCACGCGCAGGCGGCCATTGACGATCTGCTCAATGTCGCCTCGGGCGGAGCCGTGCGCCGGCCCTGGCAGGCGCAGCGGGTGCGGGAGCTGATGCTCAGCGTGGAAACCAATGGGGAGGCCTCTGAGCCGGCCGCCTTTGACCCGATGCGGGTCAGCGTGACGACAACTCCGGGTAACGATGCGCTCATCGTGATCGCGCCGCCGGAATCGTTGCGCGTGATCGATCGATACATCGCGCTACTGGATCAGACGCCGACAGACGGCATCGCCTCGATCCGCCAGTTCGCAGTCCGCCATGCGGAGTCATCCTCACTGGCAGCGACGTTGCAGCGTGTCTTCGATGCGAGGTTCCAGGCCGAGCGTGCCGCGGCCGGCCCCGGCGCCCGGGCGTCGGTGATTCGTCCGACGATCGCCGCCGACGATCGGACCAACATGCTGCTGGTGACCGGTCGCGAGGAGCACTTTGAGGAGGTCTCAGAACTGCTGGCGACGCTCGACGCCCCGCTGGCCGAAAGCGTCAGCCCGCTGACGCTGATCGAATTGGATTCGGCCGTCCCCTCTCGTCTCAAGACGATTCTTGACCAAGTGGTGATCGGGGCCGATCCCGGCCGCCGCGACCGCATCGTGATCGTGCCGGATGATCCCTCGCGCCTGTTGATGGTGCGGGCTCCCGATGAGGACATGGAACTGATCCGGGAGATCGTGGCCGACATCGACCGCGTTGATTCACAGGACCTGCCGATCCGAGCGGTGAAACTGGAGCGATCCGACGCCGACCGCCTCGCGCAGACGCTGCAGCGATTCTTTGAGGATCGGGCACGCATCAGTCAACAGCCGGGTCAGCCAGCGCCGCGACGGCGAATCTCCATCGTCGGCGATACGCGCTCCTCGTCGATCTTCGTGGCGGCTGACGATGAGGATTTCGCCGAGATCGAGCGTCTGGTTGAGATCTTCGATACCCCGTCGGAGCAGCAGGACCTGCGATTTCAGGTCATTCCGCTCAAGCACGCGCGTGCCCAGGATGTCGAGATCATCATCGACAACATGGCCTGGACGCTCACCTACGACCCTGACGCCGGAAACTGGGGCGGCCGAAGCGATGAGCGAGGCAAGCTCGCCATCAGTTCCGATGAGCGGACCAACTCGGTGATCGTTTCCGGCTCCGGAGAAAACTTCGAGCTCATCGAGAGCATCGTCCGTTCGCTGGATGTGCCGGCCGAGTTTCGCGCTGCCCGGGATGTGAAGGTGCTCAACGTCAAGTTTGGGGATGTGGATCTGATCGCCCGCGCCGTCGAGGATGCTTTCGGCAGCCAGCAGCAGAATGACTTCTGGTTCTGGTATTACGACGAGTCGCAGCCGGATGAACTCCGCGTCATCGCTGACGAGCGGAACAAGCTCATCATCGCCTCGGGCGGTTCAGATGAACTGGAGCAGGTGGCGGCCTTTGTCGAGCGGCTCGACCAGGCGGCGGCACGGCCCGACCAGATGATCCGCATCCTCGCCCTGGAGCACGGACGGGCCGATGCAATCGCCACGAGTCTCAATCGGTTTTTTACGAGCCGGTCCCGCGCAGCCAACCTCCCCGACGAGGCGCTGACGATTACGCCGGCGGCTGATGCCAATAAGATTGTGGTGAGCGCGACTGAGGACCAGTTGCTGCTGATCGAGGACCTGCTGCGTCAGCTCGACGTCCCGGCCGAGGGCGACAACCGTCGCATCGAGCTGTATGTGCTGGAGCACGGCAAGGCCGCTGAGGCGTTGCAGACGCTGCGGCAGCTCTTTCCGATCCGGGGCGCCGCCGCCGATCAGCACGTCATCGTGACTGCCGACTCCCGGACCAATTCGCTGGTCGTCAGTGCGCCCGATGTTCGTTTCGCCGAGATCGAGGGCGTGATCACGATGGTCGATTCCCCGCCTGCGGGCGTAACCCGGGTCGTCAAGACCTTCTCACTGCAGAACGCGCGGGCTTCCGAGGTCGTGACTGCCCTTAACCAGACCTTTGACCTCCTCCGCGCGGGAGGGCCGCGCGGCGGTGCCGACGACACGGTGACGCGCTACATCATCGAGCGACAAGGTGATGACCCGAACGATCCAAACGCGATCATCGAGCCGATCGAGATCGAGGCGAGTGTGACGGCCAACAGCCGCTCCAATGCGCTGATCGTCACGGCCACGGCGGAGTCGATCCCCGTGATCTCCCGGCTGATTCAGGAACTCGACCAGGCGCCGGCCGTACCCGAACGGGAGTACCGCATCGTCAAACTCCAGCATGCCGTCGCCAATGAGGTCTGGGGCTCGCTCACGACGCTCCTGGCCCGACGATTCTCCGACGCACGCGACACCCCGGCTCCGGCGATCAGCTATTCCTCCCGCGACAACAGTCTCGCCATCGCCGCCACGCCCGATCAGCATGCGGAGATCATGCGGCTGATCGAGCAGATCGACAAGCCATCAGACTCAGCCCGGTCGACGGAGTTCGTCACCCTTGACGTCGCCCAGGCCGAAAAGGTCGCCGACGCGCTTCGCGTCTTTTACGGCCGGTACGCTCTGGAGGCCGACACGCCCGGCAAGCGCAACGTCTCCATCGTCGCCGATCCTGCGACCAATTCGCTGGTTGTCACCGCCGACGAGACGGAGTGGGAGGGGGTTCGGGCGCTGATTGCCAAGCTCGACACCGAGGCTTACGACGCCACGCTGCGCCTCGACGTCTTTGCGCTCCAGTACGCCGATTCGCAGTCCGTTGCGGCGGCAATCAACCAGGCCTTTGCCCCGGAGGTCGCCGGACGCGGCCCCGGCGGTCAGGGAGATCAGGGGCGAGGCGGCGGCCCCGGCTCCGGCGAGTTCGCTGGTCAGGATGAGGCGCCGCGTGTGCTCGTGGATGACACCGATCTCGTTCGCGCCGCCTCGGAGCCGGTGACCAACTCGGTCGTCGTCTCGGCCTCGCGCCGGAACATGGAGAAGATCGCGACGATCATCGATCAGCTCGATGTCGCTGACTACGCCAAGCTGCCGCCGGTGCGGCTGATTCCGCTGGTCGATGCCGATGCCGAATCGCTGGCCGAATCGCTGCGGGCCACCTACGCCGATGTCTCCGCCCGGGGCGGGGCGGGACGTGCGTCAAGCCGCCGCAGCGTGCTGATCACGGCCGACAAGACCTCCAACACGATCATCGTCCGGGCCGAGCCGGAGGAGTTTGCGCAGATCATGGCGCTGGCGCAGGCGCTGGAGCAGACGTCGGGGCGGGAGGGACTCCAGGTCCGCGTTCTGCCGTTGCAGCAGCAGTCGGCGGTGCGCATCGTGGCAGCCGTGCAGCAGAGCTTTGCGGCCACGGCGGCCGAGCTCAATGAGCCCTTCACCATCCAGGCCGATGTCGCCGGCAACAGTCTCATCGTCGCCAGCAGCGCGAGACTCTTCGAGCAGATTCGCGAGGTCGTCTCGCAGCTGGATTCGCTCGGGCCCGGCGGTAATCAGCAGATCCTCATCGTTCCCGTCGAGCACGTGGCGCCCGAAGAGATGAAGCGCATCCTCGAATCGCTGCAGCTGGACCGCTCGCCGGTCGGGCAGGGCCTTGGCATGCTCTCCGAACCGGTGCGCATCACCATCCTGCCGGGCGGGAAGCCGTCGCTTGCGATTCTTGTCAGCCCCGGCGACCGCGAACGGCTGCTCTCGATCATCGCCTCCCTCGACGCAGCGCCGCAATTGCCCGAAGCGGAGGTGCGCCTGGTTGAACTCTCTACGGCACGAGCCGAGGCAGTCGTTGCGATCCTCCGCGACATCCTGAACCCCGCCGAGCAACATGTGCAGAACCCGCTGGCTGACTCGCTCCGCGAGCAGGTCCGCCGGCTCCGGCTTCATCGTTCAGGTGAGTTCGGCTCCGAGGTGATGAACCTCGATCTTACTATGCCGATCCGCGTCAGCGCTGCTCCGGGCATCAACGGCGTACTCATCACCTCCACGCCGGAAAACTGCGCTGCGATGGAGGAGATCACACGCCTCTTCGACAAGCTTCCCCTCACCGAGGCCGTCTCGATCCGCCTCTTCCCGCTGACCAACATGTCGGCGACGATGATGCGCAACGTCGTCTCCGAACTCTTCCAGCAGGGGCGCAATCTCGCGCGCCAGCCGGGGTCGGAAGTCTCCGGGAAGCCGGCCAGTGAAGTGGGGGGCGCGCTGATCGACCAGGTTGCCATGACCGTCGATGAGCGCACCAACACGTTGATCGTTGCAGGCCGCGAGGCCTCGGTGGCGCTGGTGGAGGTGCTGATCTCCCGCCTCGACAGCGAGTCGTCCGCCCGCTGGATCGAGCCCCGCCTGATTCAGATCAAACACGCCGATGCCGTCGAACTGGCCGAAACGCTCGACGCCGTGATCGTGCAGGGCCGCTCCACCTCTGAGCAGGATGGCGCCATTCAGCGGCAGGTCGGCCGGCTGCGCGTGACTGCCGACGGCGGGAAAATCTCCGATGATCCGGAAGGGGCCCCGCAGTCGGACTTCTTTGTTCCGCTCTCCCGGCTGGTCATCCGGCCCGATTCGCAGCTCAACGCACTGCTCGTTGTCGGAACGCCCGACAACATCGAGATCGTCACCGCCCTTGTCGCCCAACTGGATATCCCCGCAGCCGCTCCGGATGCGGCCGTTCGGGTTTATGCGCTCAATCACGGGTCGGCCGGCCGGGTGGCGCAGGTGGCCCGCAACCTTTTCGATCAGCAGGTGCAGAGCGGCGCCATCCGCGATGAAGATCGCCTGATCATCTCGGCTGATGAACGGACCAACTCTGTGATCGTCACCACCAGCGCCCGCTCCTTTGCGGTCTTTGAATCATTGCTGAACACACTCGACTCGCCGATGGCGATGGAGATGCACGAGATCCGCACCATCCGCCTCTCCAACACCTCCGCCTCGCTCATCGCGCCGGTCATCCAGCGGTTGATGGATTCACGGCTGGAACGCCTTCGCCGCGTCGAACCGGAGACCGCCGAACTTCAGCAGGCGACGATCATCGCCGAGCCGCGCAGCAACGCCCTGCTGGTGGCCGCCGGCAACGAGTCGTACGAGGTCGTCGAACGGCTCGCCGCGTCGCTGGATGCCGGCCGCGGGGCTGACCTTGCCGATGTAACGGTGATCCCGCTGCAGTCGGCCAACGTCGCCGCCCTGGCGCAGACGCTCGATGAGATTTTCGAGCGTCAGTACGCCGATCTGCCGCAGGACCTCGCGCAGCGCGAGCGCCCGCTGATCCTCACCGACACGCGCTCCAACTCGCTGCTGGTCGCCGCATCGCCGGCGGATCTCGATCGTGTCAAGGCGATCGTGGCCCGGCTGGAGGAGACGCCGCTGAATCCGGCCGTCGGGCTGCACGTGATTGCGCTCTCCAACAACAACGCCTCGACGCTTGCCCCGCGCATCCAGACAATCATGCGCGAGCGCGAGCAGGCACTGGCGGAGTCGGGCCGCGCCGCCCGCGACCGTACGGTTATCCAAGCCGACGAGGTGAGCAATTCGCTGATCATCGCCGCCTCCGACGAGAACCTTCAGGTCATCCGGGGTCTGATCACAACGCTTGATCGCGAGCAGCAGCAGGCCCGGGCCGATGAGATCACCGAGATCATCATGGTCCGCAGCGGCAACGCGCAGCGTCTGCTCGACCTGCTCAACGAGCTCTACGTGGAGCGCGCAAACGAAGAGCGCGGAACGGGAACCGTCCGGGTCACCGCCGATGAGAGTCTCAACGCCGTCGTCGTCTCCGCGCCCGCTGCCGATGTGGAGCAGATTCGCGGCCTCGTCGCCGAACTTGAATCGGCCCAGGTGACCGACATCCGCGAGATCAAGGTCATCGCCCTCAAGGCCGCCAACGCCGCCGAGACGGTCTCGCTTCTGCAGAACGTGCTGGAGTCGGGCCGTCGCACCGGTGCCAGAGACCTGCAGTCCACGATCGTGCGCTTTATCCGGGAGAAAGCCGCTGCTGATCTGGAGGATCAGACCGGCCAGCCCCCGACGGAGACGGAGATCACGACGGCCATCCGCGAAGCGATCCGCCTGACGCCCGATCTGCGAACCAACTCCATCATCGTCTCAGCGCCGTCGTCGTCCTTGCGGCTGATTACCGAACTCGTCGATGCGCTGGACAGTTCCGACACCGGCTCCAAGCGGGTCCGCATCTTCACCCTCGTCAACGCCGATGCGATCCAGATGTCGCAGATTCTCGCCGACCTCTTCAACCTTCAGCAGGCCGGCAACCTCTACGTGCTGCGGCCTCGCGATGTCGGAATCCCCGGCGGCGAGCCGGGAGCGCAGCCCGATCCCTCCACCGTCGTCGGCGCCTTCGGCGATGTGGACCTCATCACCGTCCCCGACGAGCGGCAGCAACTCTCGATTACCGTGGACGCCCGGACCAATTCCCTGCTGGTCTCCGGAACACCGACGTACCTGGAGATCGTGGCCGACGTCGTCAACCAGCTGGATTCCATGGCCGGGGCCTCCCGCATCGAGCAGGTGGTCGCCCTCAAGAACGCCCGGGCCGAGGAGGTGGCGACCGCCCTCAATACCTTCCTCACGCAGGAGCAGGAGCGCATTCTCCGCACGCTGGGGCCGGAGCGGTCCGGCTCGCTCATCCAGCAGCTGGAGCGCGAGGTTTCCGTCGTCGGTGTGCCCGAGTCGAATTCGCTGATGGTCTCGGCCTCGCCGCGGTATCTCGACAAGATCAACGCCATCATCTCCGAGCTCGACAATGCCCCGCCCCAGGTGCTCATCAGCGTGATGTTTGCGGAAGTGACGCTCGATACCGACGACCAGTGGGGCATGGACTTCTCCGTCGGCCCGCTGGGCGGCTCGGATGTCACCGGTGGGTCGTCCTTCGGCATCGCCTCCGGAAGCGTCTCCGGGCTCGGCGTGCCGAACCTTTCGGTTTCGGCTGACGACTTCTCGCTGCTGATCCGCTCGCTGCAGGCGCAGGGGAGGGTCGAGGTGCTCTCGCGGCCGGTGATTACGGTCAACAACAACGAGGTCGCCAACTTCCAGGTGGGTCAGGACATCGGCATCGTCTCCAACATTCAGATCACCGACACCGGTAACTCCAATGCCAGCGTCGAACGGCAGCAGATCGGCATCATCCTCGATGTCGAGCCCTCCATCAGCCCGGATCGCTTCGTGCGGATGGCGGTGCGGCCGGAGATCTCATCCCTCTCAGCCCGGACGACGCAGATTTCCGAGGACTTCGATTCGCCGATCATTGACAAGCGCACGATCGAGACGGTCGTCACCGTCCGCGACGGGCAGACAGTCGTCATCGGCGGACTCTTCTCCAACCGCACGGAGAGCCGCAAGCAGAAGGTTCCCTTCCTTGGAGACATTCCCTTCATCGGCGCGCCCTTCCGCACCAGTCTGATGCGCCGTGAGAAGACCGAATTGCTGGTCGTCATTACGCCGCATGTCATCACGACGCCGGGACAGAACGGCGGCGTTGACACGGCCAACGAGCTGACTCGCGAGGAAGTGGACAACCTCACGCTTCCCCAGGGGACGCGTGAGCAGTTGCTCGACGGCCAGATCGATCAGGAGGACTGGTACTTCGACCTGCCCGACCTGCCGCCCACGGATCGCCCGCGCCGTCCCGAGCAGGAGCCACAGGAGGAACAGCCGTGATCCGTCTTCTCGCCTGCGGCCTGCTGTCGGCCCTTCTGACCGGATGTGTGACCGAACTTGAGCCCGGCCAGGAACCGATGTCAGCACCTCCGCGCGACGTGCCGGCCCAGCCTTCGGGGCTGGTGGTCAATCACCTCACGCTCTCGCCTCAGGTCTACCCGCTGGACCGAAACGCCAACGGCATGGGCGACACCATTGTCACCGTGGTGTATCTCTGGTCCCAGCCCTATCCCCACCCGCTGCATCGCCCCGGAACGCTCACCTTCAGTCTCTATCCCGCCGGCGCCTTCGGCCGGCCCGATGCGCAGCCATCACGCACCTGGTCGTTTGCCGGCGCCGAGCTCGACGCCCACCGCGACCGGACCATCGTCGGCCCATGCTACTACTTCGAGCTCTCCGCCTTCAATCCCGTCGAGTCGGGCGAGACCGGCAGCGCCCAGTACCTTCAGGGCGACTTCAACCTCAAGGCGGGGGACCTCGTCGTCGCCTTCACCGATGCGCAGGAGTCCGGGAAGACCATCGTCTCAGGTGTTTCAACCGTGCAGCTCGACAAGCCCATCGCCCGCTGAGAGCGATTACGGCTCGGCCGGTTCATCCAGCGGGGGCAGGAGCAGTTCCATGCCCTCGCGTATGGCGTTCGGGTCGTCGCCCAGCGCTGCGCGGTTGGCGTCGTGGATGAGGCGATACCTGTTCGGATCGCCGTAATAGGCCTTGGCGATTCCCGAGAGAGTGTCTCCCCGGCTGACGATGTAGCGGATTCCTTCCAGCGTGTGCAGGAAGTCCTCGGGAATCTCCGCCAGCCGGGCGTCCTTCGGCGGAAGTCGCAGCGTCATTCCGGCCTTCATGCGATAGCGCTTGCCCTGCGGATCAACAAGTGGATTCTCATAGGCGATCAGCACCCACTTGTTGGCGTCGCCGAACCACTCACGCGCAATGGAGCGCATCGTGTCGCCCTCCTTCACGACATACTCCGTCGTGCGAGGCACAATGATGGGCTCGGGTTC
>CAZPFK010000030.1:6621-33444 GCA_964585855.1 uncultured Vicinamibacteraceae bacterium | reverse complement strand
GCGAAGAGACTGACGCGGTACTCCTCCAGCAGCCAGCGGAAGCGCTCGAGGTCGGCTGAGCCCTGGTGCAGGGCGTCGAGGGCAGCGCGGCGTTGTTCATACCGGGCGTACAGCTCCGTCAGCTCGGCGATGGCCTCACGCTCGCGCTTCGCATCGGCGTGGCGTCGGCGTTCGAGGCGATGCTGCATGGCCCGCAGGTAGCGCGGAAGGTGGATGAGCCGGTCGCGGGGGGTGGCGATGAGAAAGTCGGGCGGGAAGAGGCGATGCAACTGGGCCTTGAGGTCGGCGATGGTCTCACGCCAGACAGGCGGATGATCGACGAGCAGGGCGATGGTGAGTTCGTGGCGGAGGGTGAGGATCTCCAGGGCGAGCGAACACACTTCGCCGATGACGACGTGCAGCCGCGGCAGGCCGGCGCGGAGCCGGGCCTCGAAGTCGGCCTGTGTGCGCGGCAGGTCGGCGTCGGCGATGAAGGCGCGGTCGGCAGCCAGCGCGAGGAGGTCATTGCGGAGGCGATCGGCAGGGCCGAGGGTGGCGTGGAGCATGGCGATGCGGTCGAAGTGCGGGAGCGAGGCGGCGTGGGCGCGGAGGTCGTCTCTGGCTGCAAGCAGGAAGAGGCGGCGGATGCCGGCGAGGGATTCGGCGGCGGCGGATTCGGCATCATCGCGCAGTTCGATGGAGACGGAGCGGCCGTGATCGACGACGGCGGGGTACGCGATGACGGTTCCTCCCTTGCGCGGGAGGTCGATTCGTTGCGGGAGGTCGCCGAAGCTCCAGAATGTGATGCCGCTCTGCGGGTAATTGGCGGTCGGGACGCGGTTGAGGGCAGCGCGGGTCTTGCCGCGCAGACGGGCGCGGAGGCGGTCGAGGTCGCGCCCGGCATCAAGCACCTTGCCGCGTTCATCGAGCACGTTGTAGTTCATCGCGAGGTGTTCGGGGACCTTCTCGGTCTGGAAGTCCGTGGCGGCAACGCGCAGACCGGAGATTCGGGAGAGTTCTTCGGCCAGCGCCTCGGTGAGCGGGGTTGAGGGGGAGCCGGCCTGTTCGAGTGCGACAGCGCAGCGCTTCGCCCAGTCGGAGGCGGGGAGGAAGGCGGTGCGCAGGTGCTTGGGGAGGGATTTGATCAGGGCCAGCACCTTCTCCTCCAGCAGACCGGGGACGAGCCAGTCGGCCTGCCGCGTATCCACCTGGTTGAGGGCTTCGAGGGGAATGCGGAGCGTCACTCCGTCGGCAGGGTGGCCCGGTTCGAAGCGATAGCGGAGCGGAATCGTCTGCTCGTTGATCTCGATCCGGTCGGGGTAGCGCTGCGGGGTGATCTCTTCGACTGAGGTGTTCAGCAGATCGTCGCGGGAGAGATAGAGCAGACGCGGGTCGGTCTTCTCCGCCTCCTTGCGCCACTTCTCAAAGGTTGAACCCGAGTAGACATCGGCCGGGATCCGCGCGTCGAAGAAGGCGTAGCGGCGGGAGACATCGGCCAGCAGATCGCGCCGGCGGGCCTTGGCCTCCATGCGCTCGACCTCCTGCACAAGTGAGGCGTTGTGGCGGAAGAAGGGTGCGTTGGATCGGTACTCGCCGAGCACCAGCGCGTGGTGGATGAAGATTTCCCGGGAGGCGGCCGGGTCGACCGGGCCGTAATGCGTGAGGCGGCGGGAGACGATCTCGAGGCCGAAGAGTGTGACGCGTTCGTAGGCGACGACCTGGGCGGAGGTCTCCTGCCAGTGCGGTTCGGCGTAGTCGCGTTTTACGAGGTGCTGGGCGAGCGGCTCGATCCACTCTGGCTGAATCTTTGCGACTGTGCGCGCATAGAGGCGTGTTGTTTCGACGAGTTCGCCGGCCATGATCCAGCGTGGAGTTGATCGGAAGAGGGCGGAGCCGGGGTGGATGGCGAGCGTCTTTCCGCCGGCGCCCTTGTATTCTCGACTGGGAGACTGCTCATCCTTGCGGGCGATGTTGGAGAGCAGACCGGTCATCAGGGCGCGGTGGATGGAGGCGTGGTCTGCGGGTTTGCGGTTGAGCCGGAGTTTCTGTTCGAGGCAGAGCTCTCGCAACTGGCGGTGCACCTCCATCCATTCACGCAGGCGCGGCCAGGAGAGAAACTGCTGGGTGCAGGAGCGGCGGAGCTGCGAGGAAGAGAGGCGGGCCTTCTGTTCGTGAACGTGTTTCCAGAGGTTGAGGATGGAGATGAAGTCGGAGTGCTCATCGCGATACTTCAGGTGCGCCTGGTCGGCGGCTTCCTGTCGGTCATGCGGACGTTCGCGCGGGTCCTGCGCCTCCAGCAGCGAGGCGATCGTGAGCACTTCGGAAAGACATCCTTCGCGATCGGCGGCCACCAGCATCCGGGCAAGTCTCGGATCGATGGGCAGGCGGGCCAGGCGATCGCCCAGAGGCGTCAGCGCCCGGGCGTCATCAACGGCGTTGAGCTCATGCAGGGTGGCGTAGGCGTCGCGGATCGTGCCGGGGCGCGGCGCATCGAGGAAGGGAAAGTCCTCGATCTCCCCGAGATGCAGCGCCTTCATCCGGAGAATGACGGCGGCAAGATTGGATCGCAGGATTTCCGGCGGCGTGAAGGCCTCCCGCGAGGCGTAGTCCGTCTCGGAATAGAGCCGGATACAGATTCCGGGGGCGATTCGGCCGCAACGTCCGGCACGCTGGTTGGCTGATGCCTGGGAAATCGGCTCAATGGGCAGGCGCTGGACCTTGCGCGCTGCGCTGTAGCGGCTGATCCGCGCCAGGCCGGTGTCGACGACGGCGGTGATGCCCGGAACCGTCAGCGAGGTTTCGGCGACGTTGGTCGCCAGCACCACCCGCCGGCCCCCGCCGCGCGGACGGAAGATGCGCTGCTGTTCAGCGTCGGGAAGGCGCGCGTAGAGCGGAAGGACATCGAGGTCGGGCGGAGCGTGCTTGCGCAGGGCGCGGGCGGCGTCGCGGATCTGCCGTTCGCCGGGCAGGAAGACCAGTGTGTTGGCGGTACGGTCCTCGGCGAGGATCTCGTTGACGGCTGCGACGATGGCGCCCAGTTCTGCATCGGAATCAGCACGCTGGTCGATCTCCTCGTCTGTTCCCGTCTCGACGGGCCGGTAGCGGATGTCCACGGGATAGGTCCTGCCCGAGACTTCAATGATCGGTGCGCCGTTGAAGTGGTCGCTGAACCGCTGCGGATCGATGGTGGCCGAAGTGATGATGACCTTGAGATCAGGTCGCCGAGGCAGCAGGCGGTGGAGGTAGCCGAGGAGGAAGTCGATGTTGAGACTGCGCTCGTGCGCCTCGTCGATGATAATCGTGTCATACTCATCGAGGAATCGCGACGACTGCGTCTCGGCCAGCAGGATGCCGTCGGTCATCACCTTGATCAGCGAGTGCAGCGCAACGGCGTCGCCGAAGCGCACCTTGTATCCCACGACTGAGCCGACAGAAACGCCAAGCTCCTCAGCGATGCGCGCGGCAATTGAGCGGGCGGCGATGCGGCGCGGCTGCGTGTGACCGATCGTGCCGGCAATCCCCCGACCGAGATCGAGACAGATCTTGGGCAGCTGCGTGGACTTGCCGGAGCCGGTCTCGCCGCAGATAACGACGACCTGCTGCGCATTGATCGCCGCAGCGATCTCCTCGCGCTGCTCGACGATCGGCAGGTCGGGCGGCCAGGGTATCTTCGGAACGGATCGGGCCCGGCGATTGAAGAGTTCGGCGGATTGATCAACCCGGGCCTTCAGCGCCTCCAGCGAGAGCGGTCGCCGCCCTCCCGGACGGTGGGAGGTCGTGATCTGGCGGAGTTGCCGCAGCAGGCGATGTCGATCGACAAGCATGCACTCCCGCTCGATTCGTGCGGCGAGGTCGTCGGCGGCAATCGGTCTGGTGGGCCTCGGAACGGACATCGGCGGGAGTGTAGGTGTGCCCCGGATTCGACTCACAACGCGGGCCGCCCCGGCAGGTTCACCCCTCCGCGGCAACGGCGATCATTTCCCGGCACGCCTCCAGAAACTCCCCGATTCCCACACGCGACACGCCGGAGATGACCACCGGCCGATCGCCCTTCAGGAAGCCGAGTCTGCCCGAAATCGACTCGATCAGGCGCTCCCGATCCTCCTGGGGCACGAGGTCGATCTTGTTCAGGACGATCAGCTCCTCCTTCTCGGCCAGCGTGCGGGAGTACTCAGCGAGTTCTGTGCGGATCGTCTGGTAGTTCTCCACCGGATCTGAGCCGTCGATGGGCATGAGGTCCAGGAGATGCACCAGAACGCGCGTGCGCTCAACGTGGCGGAGGAAGTCGTGCCCCAGGCCGATCCCGCGTGACGCCCCCTCGATCAGCCCGGGGATGTCGGCAAAGACCAGCCGCTCCTCGCGCCCGGTCTCCACAATCCCAAGCACCGGGTACAGCGTCGTAAAAGGAAATGCGGCCACCTCAGGCCGAGCGGCAGAAATGGCTCGCAACAACGTGCTCTTCCCGGCATTGGGCATGCCGACCAGGCCGACATCGGCTATCAGCTTCAGTTCAAGGCGAAGGCGCTTCTCAATGCTCGGCCCCCCCGGGGTTGACTCCGTGGGCGTCTGATGCGTGGAAGACTTGAAATGGACGTTGCCCTTGCCGCCCTTGCCGCCTGGCGCGACAACCTCCCGCTGCCCGTGGCTGCGGACATCGACGATGAGGTCTCCCGACTCATCGTCGTAAACCATCGTCCCGGGAGGAACGCGGAGAACCAGATCGTCGGCCGACGCCCCGGTGCACTGCTTCCCCCCGCCGGGAATGCCGTTTTTAGCGTGCCAGTGGCGGCGATTCTGGAAATCCATCAGCGTGTTGAGATTCTCATCGCCCTCGATGACGATGTCGCCGCCGTCGCCCCCGTCGCCCCCGTCGGGTCCGCCCTTGGGGATGTACTTCTCGCGCCGGAAGGAGACGCAGCCGTCGCCCCCCTTGCCCGATCGCACTTCGATGATGGCATGATCGATGAACACCGGGTGATTCTACGCCCGGTCTGAACCACTCCGATGTCAACGCTCTTTCAGGCAGCCAGACCCAGGTCACACACCTCGACGCGTCCGCCGCCGGCCCGCACGGCTTCCGCAAGCGTCGCCGCCAGCCGATTGAGCAGCGCCACGGGCTCGACGATCTCTCCGGCCGGAAAGACTGTGGTTCCGGCGATCGAGGCGGTGACGGCATAAGCTCCGGCCCCCAGCGCCGGCATGACTGCTCCGGGAATCTGCCGCTGCAGTTCCTCACAGATCCGCCGCAGTTCGACGCTGGGTGCTGAGGGGATGACAAGTGCAAAACAGTCATCGCTGAACTGGCCGCACAGCCCGCGGTGGCGACTGAACTCTGAGAGCCAGGCGATCATCGCGCCGCGGGCGCGATCCTTGTCGCGATCGCTCAGCATTTCCTGCTCCCCGAGACACTGGTCCAGACACATGAGTACTACGGCCACAGATCGGCCGCTGGTCCGGGCCTTCGCAAAGAGCTCGTTCACTCCGGGCAGCAGAGCCGAGGCGCCCCCCTTGTTGCAGGAGCAGTTGTCTGCGGCGACCGCCGGTGCCGACTTCGGCGGAGCGGCCAGTTGACGAAGGCGGCCTTCCGCTTCACGACGAATCGAGTCATAGCCTGAAGCAGGACCGACACTCAGGGCAAGGATGTTCGCCGTCTCCTGCACATGATTGGCCAGCGTGTCCAGCAGCGTGTCCAGCGATTCGGCGTCAATGCTCAGGCGCGATCTGCACAGGTCGATGACGCGATCAATCTCCTCGATCGAAACATCGATGCAGAAGAGCCGCGCCAGTTCAGCCGCTGAGATCAGCAGGTCGGCCAGTTCGCGTGACTCGCCTTTAAGCGCAACCACCCCCTCGCCGTGGTGTGCGCCGACGGCGGCACAGATTTCCGGCGGCAACTGCCACTTCTCAAGAATCGCCTCACCGAGATGCGCATGCGAGATTCCAAGCACCTGGCGCTCCGCCTCAAGGGAGTCGCCCAGCCGCCCCGCTTCCATCTCAAGCGACTCAAAGAGGTCGGGCCGGCACATGAACAACGCCGCCTGTCCCACATCGCTGAGCAGCCCGGCGACGAAGATCTCCTCCCGAAGATCGGGGCTGATCTCGTCGGCCAGAAGTCGACCGGCGACGGCGGTGGTCAGTGACCGACGCCAGAATGTCGGATAGTCGAAATAGCCCTCATCCTCGGACATGACGACCCGCGTCAGCGAGAATGAGAGGGCAAGAACCTTGATGGAGCGCATGCCCAGCAGCGAGGTCGCCTGGCGGATCGAGGCGACGGTGCGCGTGACACCGAAGAGCGGTGAATTGACGAGACGAAGAATCGACGCGGTCAGGGCGGGGTCACGCATGACGGCGTCGGCCAGATCATCAAGGCCGACATCACTTCGATTCGTGAGTTCGAGAATCTCAACAGCCACCGCGGGCAGACTGGGAAGCGACTCCGACTCCAGGACAGATTGAACAACCGGCGACTTCACCACAGAACGCTCCCTCAGCGAACTCCCCTACGCAGGCGACCCGCGCCTCAGCGAACAGACCCTGAGCCTCTGATCCTGAACCGACCGACGAGAACGAGCGTGGTTCGCGCTGGTCCGGAAATCACTCCGAACCGACGGACGGCCCATCCAACCCTGCTTTCCCGGCAGGGAACCCTCACTGAGTCGGTCGCGGACACGAGATCATTCGTCCGGCCGACGCACAGTTCATCGGATTGGAAGTCATGCAGACTTCATGGGTTAACACTTGGTAAACAATCCGGGGGCCGCAGATTCCGCAGAATTGCGCGACCGTCTGGCCACAGTTCGCCAGAGGGCGCCTCAGGAGCCGGGCCGGCGCTCGTCCCAGGCGGGAACGGGCCAGAAGGAGTAATCCGGGGTCTCGTTGACGATGCCCTCGGGAACGTCCAGAAACGAACCCACATGACCGTCGAGGAAGAGGAGATTCACCTTGACGGAGGAGAAGTGCCATCGCTGGTTCCGATCGCCGCCGTCCTGGTAGTTGTAGATCGGCACGTCGCCGATGACCCAGGTCCGGGTTGTGTCGGCCACGAAGGGCATTTTTCCGCCCCCGGGCGGAATCAGCGTCCAGGCCGTTTCTGCCGTCAGGTCATGGTCGTTGAGGTTGTAACTGGTGCCGATGGCGTCGTACATGCTCTCAATCCCCATCGGGAAGAGCGGGTCCTGCTGGCCGTCGTCGGAGGGGCACTCAAACCCGGGCATTTCCGAGTCCTCGCCAAGGTCGGCCGAGGTGACGTACCGATTCAGCGGGCGCCTGTCGGCCCCCACGGTCATATCGATGTAGGGCGGAATGAACATCCACCCCGCCTTCCCGCCGAATCGGGCCGCGATCCCCGACCCGTCCTGAGGGAGGGTGTCCGCATAATCCGTCAGGTACATCGTGAGCCCGATTCCCATCTGCTGCAGGTTGCCGGCACAGCCGGCCATACGGCTGGACTCTCGCGCCCGTCCCAGCGCCGGCAGCAGCAGGCCCAGCAGGAGCGCGATGATGGAGATGACAACCAGAAGTTCAATGAGCGTGAATCCCTGTCGAGAGCGACAGGAAGCCGGGACGGAATTCGGCACGAAATGCCTCCGTTTTCTGGAGTACGACGAGTGCAGGAACCTGACCGGGAATAGTAGCGGCCGACCACGATGTCGGGGCCGCCTGCGTTGATTGAGTCGCAAAGGCGGTTAAGGTTCCTGTTTGAACCCGATCGCGTAGCTCAGTTGGTAGAGCACCGGCCTTTTAAGCCGAGGGTCCTGGGTTCGAGTCCCAGCGCGATCATATCTGCGGTGGATCGGATGAGCGGCCGGCAGCGGACCTGTCGGCCCGTGCGAAGAGGGAGACTGGCGATTTCCATGTTTGTCGTGCACACACACTGGACGCGCGGCCGATTCCGGCTGTGGGCCGAGTCCTCCGGTGCATTTGACCACAGTCGCCACACCGTTGCGGCCTCCGACCCTCCTTCGGAACGCCATCCGTTCGCCCTGCCGGCTGAGGAGCTGGTCTCGGCGCTGACTGCGGTCGGAATCCCTGTTTCCGCCATGAGGGCCGCATCGGGCAGCGATGACGGGCTGGTGCTGAGACTTCCGGCGCGAGAGGGCGTGCCCGACCCCAGCCCGAGCCTTGGCGCCCTGTCGCGCGTGCGCGATTCGGATAATGGTGACGGGGTAAAGGAGTTCCGGGCCGTCGCGATTCCCTGCGTCGACCTTGATCCTGCCTATGGAATCAGCGCTCTTGAAACGCTCAATGCGGCAGCCGAGGATCGCACCCTCACCGTCGGCGCAACGGTTCGCTACTGGGGCGCCGTTGCAGGGTTTGCCTCTGAACTCTTGCGGGCAGAACGCTTCGTGCCGACGCTCGCCCACCGCTCCGGCGCCGATCTGCGCGGATGCTGGCTGCCCTGGCTGCACGACAACGAGACCGCCCAGTCGCTCTCGCGCTTCGTCGCCGCCATGCCTCCCATCGCTCGATGCGCGATAGAGCACGCCGACGCCGAACCCGGTCGCATCCTCGTGGAGGCGGTGTCGGCCCTCGTCGATGCCACCATTCGCCGCTACCTCCGCGAGGACTCCATCCACGAAGCCGTCGCCTCCTGGCGCGATCAGAACGACCCCTCCGTCCTCTGGCTTCACGGCCTCACAGGAACGACCTCCGAAGTCCGCCTCGAGCCCGACCGGGGCCTTGAACTGCTCCGAGGTGTAAGGCAATGGATCGGCCGCCTTCGCGAGACCGCACGTGGTCAGGCCTTCCACCTCTGCCTGCAGTTGAGCGAGCCGGATGATCGTTCAGTCCTGAACGTGGCCGACCTGGAGGAGCCGCCTGAATCGGTCCGCTGGGCGCTGACCTTTCATCTTCAAAGCGCTGAGGACGCCGCGTCGCGTGTTCCCGCATCCAAGATATGGACAGCCGACGGTCCATCGCTCAACGTCGGCGGGCGCCGGGTTGATGAGCCGCAGGCCCTGCTGCTCTCGGAACTGGCTCGCGCTGCGACGATGTTTCGGCCGCTGGAGGCTTCGCTGGCTGAAACCGCACCGGAGGGCCTGAGTCTCTCGACGGCGCAGGCATGCACCTTCATGCGCCAGATCGCGCCGCTGCTGACGGAGTCGGGCATCTTCGTCGACCTGCCGGAGTGGTGGGGAACGCCGGAGGGTCGCATGGGCGTCCGCCTCAATGTGCAGAGCGAGGACATTGAGAGCGATCAGGAGGCCGGTTTCCACACACAGGATGAACGCTATCGGGGGCTGGATTCTCTCGTTGACTTCAACTGGCAACTCGTCGTCGGCGATGAGCCGCTGACCCCGGAACAGTTCCGTCAGATCTCCTCGCTGATCTCGCCTCTGGTCCGGTTCCGCGGACGCTGGATTGAAGTCCGCAGGGAGGACTTCGAGACGGCCCTGCGATTCCTCAACGAGCGTCAGGGCGGCCGCATCACCATTCGCGAGGCACTGCGCCTTGCATACGGAACCGAGCCGGAGACCACCGGGCTGCCTGTCCTGGGGATGCACGCCACCGGGTGGGTGGGCCGGCTCTTCGGTGAGCATGAAGGCAGCGACCGGGCGATGCCGCTGGTGCCGCAGCCGGATGGGTTCCGGGGAACGCTTCGCCCCTACCAGGTCAACGGGCTCAGCTGGCTGGCATTTCTGCAGCGGCTCGGCTTCGGCGCGTGCCTTGCCGATGACATGGGTCTCGGAAAGACCATTCAGATCATCGCACTGCTGCAATGGGAGCGTCAGAGCGCGCCACAGGCCGCCGGGCCCGGTCCCACACTGCTGGTTGTGCCGACATCGGTCGTTGACAACTGGAAGCGCGAACTCGCCCGCTTCGCACCGGAACTGCGCGTGATGATCCACCACGGCCTTGACCGCACGCAGGGCGACCCCTTTGTCACCCGGGCCCTGCTGCACGACGTCGTCATCACGACCTACTCTCTGGTCTACCGCGACGAAGCCCTGCTCGGGCGCATCGAGTGGTGGCGTGTCTGCCTCGATGAGGCGCAGAATATCAAGAACCCCACGACACGCCAGTCACTGGCCATCCGGGCCCTTCAGTCCGGACGCCGCGTCGCCCTGACGGGCACGCCCGTCGAAAACCGCCTCGCCGAACTCTGGTCCATCATGGATTTCTGCAATCCGGGCCACCTCGGCACCCAGCGTCGATTCAGAACCGCCTTCGCCCTGCCAATCGAGAAGCACCACGATGAGGGCCGCACGTCCCAGCTGCGCGGATACGTTCAGCCCTTCATCCTCCGCCGCCTCAAGACCGATCCCCATGTCATTGCCGATCTTCCTGAAAAGATCGAACAGAAGGTCTTCTGCCCCCTCACCGCCGAACAGGCACGCCTCTACGAGGAAACCGTCACGCGGATGCTCACCGACATCGACGGCTCCTCCGGCATGGCCCGCCGAGGACGCGTCCTTTCCGCGCTGATCCGCCTCAAGCAGATCTGCAATCATCCCGAGCACTTTGCGACCTCGATCGGCCGCGAGACAAGCGACGCCTCGCTCCGCTCAGCAACGGCCGCCGCACGACGCTCCGGCAAATGCGCCCGCCTCGTCGAGATGCTCGAGGAAGTCCTGGCAGAGGGCGATTGCGCCCTGATCTTCACGCAGTTCAAAATCATGGGCCGCCTTCTCGAATCCATCATCCGTCATGAACTCGACACCATGCCGCTCTTCCTCCACGGCTCAACACCGGCCGGGAAGCGGCAGGAGATGATCGACCGATTCCAGGCCCGTGACGGAGCCCATCCCATCTTCATCCTCTCCCTCAAGGCCGGCGGATTCGGCGTCAACCTGACGGCCGCCAACCATGTCTTCCACTTCGACCGCTGGTGGAACCCGGCCGTGGAAAACCAGGCGACCGATCGAGCGTTCCGCATCGGGCAAACTCGGCGCGTGCAGGTGCACAAGCTCATCTGCTCCGGCACGCTTGAGGAGCGCATTGATCGCATGCTTGAGGACAAGACCTCGCTTGCTGCCAACATCATCGGCTCGGGTGAGTCGTGGCTGACCGAACTCTCAACCGACAGACTTCGCGAGATTCTTACCCTTCGCCGCGACCTCCTGCTGGCAGGCGACGATGAGAACCTCTCAAACGGCGATGACCCCACGCTCACACCGGCGGGCCGGGAGATGCGCGCATGAACGAATTCCTCCCCCCTCCTCGCCGCAGCGACCGTCCCCGCCGTGTACGCGGCGGCGAACGCCTCGGCAGCGCTGAGCCGCCGGCCGGGACCAACGCCGCCTCCCGTCTCTGGCTGCAGTTGTTTCAGGGTCCCACCACCGACCCGGCGATCGCAGGCGAAGCGCTGGAGTACGCACGCGCCGGCCAGGTCCATCGACTGCGCATCGAGCCGGGAGTCATCGCGGCAGCAGTGCAGGGCCGTTCACAGCGGCCGTACCAGACCCGCCTTGAAATCGCCCCGCTTGACGGGAGTGCCTGGGAGCGCATCGTCGCCCATCTCTCCGCTGAGGCGGGGATGGCGGCAGCGCTGCTTGCCGGTCGCTTTCCCGACGAAGCCGTCGAGAGTCTGACGCAGATCAACGCCGCGATCATTGACCCGCGCAGCGACCGCCTCCGCCCCGCATGCTCCTGCACCGTCAGAGCCCACGGCGGTGAGTGGTGCAAGCACAGTCTCGCATTGGCCTGGATCACCGCGGCGCAACTCGACGAGTCCCCCCTGCTGGCGCTGACGATACGAGGGCTTTCCAGCGATGAGTTCCTCGAACGCCTGCGCCTGCGGCGATCCTCAGAGGCCTCCGGCGGCCGCCTGCAGATCGTCCATGAGCCCGACGCCTCAGAACTCAGTGAGGCGGCCCCGTCACTGCAAGCCAACGTTGCCGGTGAGGCATTCTGGGTGCCGCCGACCGATCCCCGCGGCATCGTCCCGGCGGTGACACGCTCCTCCGTCCGTCACGCACTGCTGGAACGCCTTGGCCCTGCTCCATTTACGACCAGCCGATTCCCGCTTTCTGGATTCCTGGCGACCTGTTACAACGTCGTCATCGAGTCGCTGGCCCGGGAAGAAGCCGGCGACGGCTCCGATTCCCCATCCGACAGCACCTGAGAGCACGGCAACGCCGCATTCGAATGCAGGAGATTTCCTCATTGCGGGCCTCCTCGCAAGGCGGGTACTCTGTATCCGGTTCATGCGATGGCCGTTCCTGCGGCTTGGCACGGGGAAGTCGCAACGGCCCGGCGACGAACGGTTCGACGCAATCGCAGCGAACCGAACTCTCTCGAAAGGAAGCGATCATGAGCCTTACACAATGGAAACGACGGACAGCCTCTCCCACCTCGCTTGCTGAGAACGGCGGGCTGGCCCGCCTTCGTGATGAGATGGATCAGACCATCAGTCGCTTTTTTGACGAACCCTGGGGTCTCTTCGAAACACGCGGCGTTCGACCCGAAGGATGGCTGCCGCCGGTTGACATCCGGGAAACCGACAAGGAAGTGACAATCCAGCTGGAAACTCCCGGCGTGAATGCAGCTGACATCGAGATCTCACTCTCCAATTACCTTCTCACCATCTCCGGCAAGAAGAATGAGCAGAAGGAAGAGAAGAATGAGAACTTCTACCAGTGTGAACGCCGTTTCGGAGCATTCCGACGTGTCATCGAGCTTCCCGAAACCATCAACCCGGACCAGGTCGTCGCCGACATGGACAACGGCGTGCTGAACATCCGCGTTGCAAAGAAGCCCGAAGCAAAGCCTCGCGTCATCGAAGTCAAGCCGACCTCGAAGAAGGTAGCGGTCAACACGTAAAGGCCGGTTCAGTCTTGACGCACCCCTGACCCCACAAGGCGGCAAGTGCCACCTTGCCGTACACTGCGTGCCGCCGCTTCACCGCGACGGCACGCCTTGCTTTCTGACAGGTCAAAGTGTTGCCGGCTCTCCCCTTACAGACCGAAGGGGTAGAGGTCCGGATCGCCCGCCCGGGTCACGCCGGGAAGCGGCTTGAGCGCCGTCGTTCGATCGCACCAGATGTATTCATCAAACTGCGTCGGAAGCGTCGCCTGGAAATAGTGGCTGAGAATCTCCGTCTCCGGGCGGTAGATCACACCGATGGCCCGCTCCAGGTGCGGCGTCAGCAGTTCGGAACGCACTTCCGCCCGCCCGCCCTGTGCCAGAGGAAGCAGAAACGCACCGACACCGCTCTCGTGGCACAGTCGCTCGTAACTGTCCGGATGCGACGGCCGGACCCGCATGACCTCTGCCGGATCATTCCAGTTTGAAGCGGCCAGCACCTCGCCGCGGTCGGTCCCGAAACCGATCGAGTAGGCGAACCGGCCCAGCTTCTGCCGAACCAGCTGCCCGAGACTGATCTCCCCACGAGAGCCCATCTCCGTGGCGGCCGCATTCCCGACATGCGTGTTGTGCGCCCAGACGACCGCCCGCGCCCCGGGTCCATGATGTGTGAGCACCGCCTGCAGCGTGTCAAACATGTGCTCATCTCGAAGATTCCACGACTCGCGAGATCCATAGTACATCGCGCGGTAATACCGCTCCGCTTCGCGCACCACGATCGCGTTGCGCTCAGCGTCGAACAGCGCGTCGTCGTCGGCGCTCTCCTCCAGACGCTGCATCAGCAGCGCCGTCAACACCGAGACCGCCTCCCGCTCGCAGCCGCGCAGGCGGCCCCCCGCAACGGCACGCCCGTACGTCGCCGGATCAGTCTCCCAGGGTGAGAAGCAGCCGTATCGAACCCGCGCTGACTCCGCCGTTTCGGGATCAACGCGTTGGAGATACTCGAGCACCACCCCGATGGAGTTGTTCAGACTGTACAGGTCGAGCCCGCAGAGCCGAACCGGGCCCCTGCTCCCTGAAGGTGTGCCGTTGTATGCCGAAAGCCAGCGCAGAAACTCCGCCGTCGACTCGTTCCGCCACATCCAGGAGGGGAAGCGGGCAAAGGGCGGTTCGCGCAGCGTCGCGCCGGGCACTCCCCGCACCCGACGATCGAGCACACTTACGTCAGGCCAGTCGCCCTCGATGGCGATGAGGCTGAATCCCTGCTTCTCGATCAGCTCCCGCGTCAGCCGCGCACGCAGCTCGTAGAACTCCCGCGTCCCGTGCGTCGACTCACCGATCAGCACAACCTGCGCCTCACCGATGCGCTCCAGAAGCGGCGCAAAATCCGGCCGCTCACCATCCGCAATCGGCTCGCATGACTCCGCGATCAGCCGGCTCAGCTTCTCTCTCGCAGAATCGGTCAGACGCAACGGCGCTGTCATGCGCCGCGGCTGAATCGGGTGCCCGTCGGCCGACCATCCCTCAGCCCCCACCAGGGGTACGA
Source organism: uncultured Vicinamibacteraceae bacterium (assembly GCA_964585855.1). GTDB lineage: Bacteria > Planctomycetota > Phycisphaerae > Phycisphaerales > UBA5793 > CAZPFK01. The sequence goes on along the minus strand of CAZPFK010000030.1, from coordinate 19,172 downwards.
ACTGGACACGCCCCAGGTCATCCCGATCGAAGCGGTGCTCCTCCACCCGCCTGATCCGCAGCAGCGTCTGCGTGCGCGCATCATCCCCGACAGGGATGATCAGCCGTCCGCCGATGGCGAGTTGATTCAGCAACGACCTCGGAACCTCAGGGCCACCGGCTGAGACGATGATGACGTCAAAGGGCGCATGCGCCGGCAGGCCGAGACTTCCGTCGCCGGTGAGAACCTGCACGTTAGCGTACCCGAGCTCCTCGATGCGCTGACGGGCCCTGGCGGCCAGCCCCTCGTGCCGCTCAATGGCGAAGACCTCCCCGGCCATGCAGCCCAGCACCGCCGCGGCGTATCCGGACCCCGCCCCGACCTCCAGCACGCGATCGCTCGCTGTGATCCCCGCCGCTTCGAGCATCAGCGCAACCACGTAGGGCTGGGAAATCGTCTGCCCCGCTTCGATCGGGAGCGGAGTGTCGTCGTAGGCGAACTCCTGGAGACGCGCTTCAACGAAACGCTCCCGGGGAACCGCTCGCATCGCCGACAACAGCAGTCGGTCGCGGACTCCGCGCCGGGCGATCTGCTGCTCGACCATCTGCTCACGCCTGGTGACAAATGAGACCGTCAACGCTCTCGCCCTGTCGAGGTGGGACGTGCGGAGTTCAATGCCTGGACAACCGCCGGCTCCACGGCCAGCTCGCCGGGGCGAAGTCGGGTGAACTCCCCCTCATGAAGCGACATCTGCTCTGCATGCGACCCGAAGGCGGTGCGCAGCGGCGAGAGGAATCGCGAGGCGGCGAAGACATGCGATGCAGGAGCATTCTGCGCCGAGAGCACACCGGCAATCCACTCCGCGGCATCGCGAGCAAACCGACGCACCTCCTCCTCGGATTCATGCCCACGGCCCGCAAAGTGTTGCGCCGCGTTGGCTGTAGGTCCGCGCCCCAGCGATGAAGGACGGCCATGTTCGTGGTAGTCCTCCCATTGATTGGTCAGCGAATCGAGTGGATCGATCTTCCACGTGCCGCTCTCGAGGCGTCGGCACTGGAAGGCATGAGCCGTTCGCGAGTCCACGACAAACAACAGACAGGTACGGAGTTTCATGGTCTGATCTTCCCCGGCCGGCTGCACCGACCGACTCTGACAACGCGACGACAGACGCCGCACATCGCGCCCTACCGTCGTGTTCGCGGAGCGGAGGCGGACGCCGAAAGGCCAACTTCGCGCTCGGCCCTGGTCCAGTCGCTCAGGGCATCACCCTGACCGCCGTTGCTGATCCGCTCGAGATAGATTTCATACGCACGTTGCCGAACCGCGTCGACAGTGACCGATGACGCCGGTCCCGAGGACTTGGCCTCAACGATCGTGGCCCTCAATGGTTGCTGCTTCTTCATGGCCGCCGCCTCCTGCAGATTGCACGCAGGTCGAAATCAACCTTGCGTCAGGAATGAAACACTCCGAGAAGATCAAGACTCGTGATGACCCCAAGCGGCATCCGGTCGTCGTCAACAACGATGACGCGATGGATTCGCGACTCAAACATCATTCGCGCCACCGACTTCGCGCTGGTTTCCGGTGTGACCGTCAGCGGGTCCTCGCTCATGAAATCCTGCACGCAGACCAGGGGCTCGGGAATCAGCTCCACATCCTCATCCGACTGCTCTCCAAGCACCTCAAAAAGCAGCCCCGGCGGAACATCAACGATGCCCTGGGCGCAGCGGCGGATCAGATCGGTCTTTGACACCACACCGATCACCCGCCCCTGCGGGTCAACGACCGGTGCGCCGGAGATGTCGTACTCATCAAGAATGCGCGCCAACTGCCGCAGGGTCGCCGACGGCTCAACACAGATCGGATCGGCAATCATGACATCCGAGGCGCGAAGGGTTGCATGTGTTCCGGCCATGGTCGCACACTCCACGACGTCATCCGTTCCTCGTCTCAATGGCGCCCTCTCAACTCCAGCGACACACCAAGTCCGACCGCCCGAATCGCCTCCAGAAGCGCGATCACATCGCAGGTCGCATCATGATCCACCGCGGCCACAGATCGGAAGAGACTGATCTCGACGCGATGCACACCCCGGACCTGCTCCAGCGCAGCCCGGACGTCATCCAGCCCGTCCGTGCCCTTCATGCCGACGATGTTCAGAACCGTCCTGGTTGTCTTCGTCGTCATGACTTTCCGATTCCGCGGGCCTACCTCGGCACCGCCCGTGTTCGCTCTCTGACCTTTCGCTTTGCCGGCCGCCGTACCGCCACCTTGTCGCGCCGCCGTACAGATACCGTCCGACGCTTTGTTCCAACGCGCGCCTGTCCGCCGACCTCGCCTGCATTGGAGCCGAGCAGATGTTTCAGGTGGGCCTCCGCCTCAATCCAGTTCAACTCCGCGTTCCCTCCGCAGTGAATCCATAACTGCTCGGCGATCGCGGCAATCAACGGCTCCGTCAAGTCGATTTCGGCCGCAGGGTTCAGACAGGGTTGAATCAGGACTTGCACGGCCGGCCTCCCTTCACTGCAACGGTTCCGAGGGACACTGCAATGATCCGGCCCAAGTACTGTGATCGCAATGCGGAAACTTCCCCGATCAGGTACGTCATTTCACTGCTGCAGGCGGGCCAACTATCATGAAACAGGGAATGATCCTGACGCATCGGCATCCCCGGGTATGCCGCCCGGATCGTGCACGATGCAATCCGGGGATGCTGGTTTGGCTCACAGCGCTCCACACGTCGGTCCTTCACGGCAGTTGGCTTTTGAGTTGGCCATCTTTTCTCTCGATCGGGTAGGTCGTGTAACCAGTTGGAGCGAGGGGGCACACCGGCTGCTCGGCTTCGCCGCCGAAGAAGTGCTGGGCCGCCCCTGTGCTGATCTGCACAATGGCGCCGCCTCAACTCACGACAAAGCCCGTCGGATTCTCAACATTCCCCTCGGCGCCAGCGCTTTCGAGGAGGAAGTCTGGTGCATCCGCAAAGACGGCTCCGAGGTGCTGCTGTGGGCATCGTTTCACCCCGTGCCCGATGCCGATGGCAGGCCGATTGGGGCGACCGTCGTGGCGCGGGACATCACCGCCTCACGCCTCAGCGAAGAAGCCCTGCACCATAGCGAAGCGCGCCTCAGCGCCGTGCTCGAAACCGCCGTTGACGCCATCATCACCATCGACGGCCGCGGCATCATTCAGACCGTCAACTCCGCCACCGTGCGCATGTTCGGATACTCCGTCGAGGAGATGTACGGCCGCAATGTGAAGATGCTCATGCCCTCGCCCTATCGCGAGGAGCACGACGGCTACATCGACAACTATCGCAGAACAGGGAAGCGTCGGATCATCGGCATCGGCCGCGAGGTCGAGGCCCAGCACAAGGATGGTCGGGTCTTTCCCGTCGACCTTGCCGTCAGCGAGGTTGAGCCGGGCGTTCTTTACACCGGCATCATCCGCGACGCCACGGAGCGCAAGACCGCCCAGGCGCGGCTGCGCGAGGCCGACCGCATGGCCTCGATCGGTACGCTGGCGGCGGGACTCGGCCATGACATGAACAACGTGCTCCTGCCGGTCCGGGCGCATCTGAACGTCGCCGAGTCGCTCTGCGTGCGGGACGAGGTCCGCGAACAGATCAAGGCCGTCCAGAAGAGCGTCGCCTACCTTCAGCAGCTCGCCGACGGCCTGCACTACCTGGCCATGGACCCCGAATCCGGCGACGGCGCGGCCGGCCGCACCGATCTGCGCACGTGGTGGGAGCAGACCGGCGCACTGCTGCGCAAGGCCGTTCCGAAGTCCGTCGAGGTCACCGCCTCGATTCCCGCCGATGTCCCCGAAGTCACCATCACCCCCCACGCGCTGACCCAGGCCATCCTCAACCTCATCGTCAATGCCGGTGAGGCCATCCAGCAGGATGACGGTGGGCACCGGGGCCGCGTCCGTCTTATCGCCCGGTCCGACCGGCGCATCCGGCGCGTGCATGTCTCCGTCAGCGACAACGGCCCCGGCATGCCGCCCGATGTGCAGCGCCGCGCCTTCGACATGTTTTTCACGACCAAGAGCCGCGCGATGGGCACGGGCCTGGGCCTCGCAATGGTTCGCCGCATCGCCGACCGCGCCGGAGGCGAAGTCTGCATCGACTCCTCCCCCGGCAAGGGCGCTGTCGTCACTCTCTCCCTCCCCCAGTTTGATCACGCGCAGGACGGCTCAGCCCCCCTGACCGCCTGCCTCTCCGTTGCGGACGGCAGGGCCGGCTCGCTGATCCAGGGTCTTCTGCAATCTGCCGGCTGCAAAGTGCGGCTCGGTCGTCAGCCCGGGCAGGCGCGGGTGTGGATCGTTGATCCCGACATGATGGAGCCCGAATCGGTGGCCCGCTGGAAAGCACGCCGGGAAGAAGGGCGCATCGTCCTCTTCGGTACGCCGCCGGAATCCTCCGCAGAGGCCTGGAAGGCCCTCGACCCCATCCTCATCCGCAACCGCTATGACCTCGACGATGTCCGCGACGGTCTGACCGCCGCGCTTCTCCCCCGCTAAGGAGTCTCCAATGCCGTCTCGCCCCTCCTCACCGTCAGACTCCGGCCGAGCCGCAGCCCGTCCAGCGCAAGGCACAGGACGACAGAGCGCCGGCGGCGCGCGCATCCGCGTACTCTGCGTCGACGACCACGCCATCCTGGTCGAGGGTCTCAAGGCGCAGTTTGCCATCAACGGGAGCATTGAGTGCGTCGGCCACCTGGAATCAGCCGACAACCTCCTCGAAGCCGTCGAATCCCACCAGCCCCACGTGATCATGTTGGATATTGAAATGCCCGGTGCTGATGTTTTCGAATCGGCTGACCGTCTTCGCCAGAGACATCCCGACTCCCGGTTCGTCTTCCTGAGCGCCCACGTTCGCGACGGCTACCTCTCTGCCGCCTACAAGTGCGGCGCCTGGGGATACTTTGCCAAGGGCGATGACCTCAGCGACATCGTCACCGGCGTCCAGGAGGTCGCACGAAGCCCGCATGGCGTCTTCGTCCTGGGGCCCAAGGTCCGCCAGCGACTCCGCCCGGCCGGCACCGCCGGATCGACCGCGCACCAGAAGATCCCCACCGACGCCCCCCTCGCCCCCCGGACCGCGCTCGATTCGCTGACCGCCCGTGAGCTCGAGGTGCTTCGTCTGATCGGAAAGGGCCGCAGCCGAACGGAAATCGCCGAAGAACTCTCCCGCAGCCCCAAGACCGTTGACGGCCATCAGGAACGCATGATGAAGAAGCTCAAGATCACAACCCGGGCCGAACTCATGCGATTCGCCATCCGCGAGGGGCTCGTCGAAGCGTAATCGCACGGAACGCTCTTGGAATCTATTCCGGCCAGAGCGACCGCAGCGCCGTCGGCAACGTGGCCTTGACGTCGGCGATCTCGCCGTCACTGACTCGGTGTTTCAACAGCCGGAAGACGGCCGTAACGGCTGCATAGGTCGAGACATCGGCATTTCGCGGCATCATTGTGTTGACGGCATCGAGAAAGTCTTCAACTTTCCGGATTCGGAGGGGCTTGTCGCGCGGCACCCACCCCTCAAACCACACGCCTCGCAGCAGCAGCGGCAACTGAGCTGACAACTGCGCAATCTCCTGCGTCGTCAGGCAATCCCGGAGCGTTTGCAGCGTAGCACGCAATGCCGCATACGCGCGATTCGGGTCATCCCACTTCAGGTCATTCATCAGTTCATGGAGCCATTCGTCTGACTTCTGAATCGTTCCGGAGAATACGGCATGAGCGCTTGAGACAGCAGGCATGGCAGTGTTCCTTTCGGGCGCAAGGCCCACAGGCAGGTCGACTCTCTTCCGAACAGCCCCCAGCAATCAGCCAATCCAGCACTCAGAGGGGAGACACCCATCAGGAGCCACCCGCATCGTCCCGACGTCTTCCGGACGAAGCAGGCCTTGCGGCTCTCCTCGCAGGAAGACGCGCGGAATGTTGTGCCGGGTGAGCTCCGGCTCGATGCGATCAACACAATACAGGCGTTCGCTGTGAGCAGATCGGACGGGTCGTCTGACCTCCGGCCTTGTATCGGTCCTGATCATCGAGTTCTCCTTTCACATCTGACTGGCGGTCGATGCCGGAGCCGCCCTCCGCGCGACTCCGGCCCGACCTCCGAGTGTCACTACATTTCACCAGCGTCCCTCCTCGGCCGCAACGCGGAAACATCCCCGATCAGCGTGTTTCGCCGAATGCGGCTCTGGAGCGTCTATAATCGCGGCTTTCAACCCTGGTGATTCCCGCAAGAACCATGACCACTCGCAGGCCCATCGTCGGCGGCAACTGGAAAATGAACACCAACCGCGCCTCGGCCGTCGCCCTTGCAGACGCGCTGCGCAGCGCGCTTGCCGGCACACCGGCCGAAGTCGTTGTCTATCCGCCCTTTCCGTACCTGCTGGAGGTCGGCCGCGCCCTTCACGGCTCGGAAATCGCCCTCGGAGCCCAGGATGCCTGGTTCGAGCCGGACGGGGCCTTCACCGGCGAGGTGAGCACGGCCATGCTGCTGGATTGCGGCTGCCGCTGGCTGCTCGTCGGGCACAGCGAACGCCGCCATGTGATCGGCGAGGCCGACGAACTGATCAACCGGAAAGTGCAGGCAGGCCTCGACGCGGGCCTGAGCATCACCCTCTGCGTCGGAGAGACGCTCCAGCAACGGGAAGCGGGGCAGACCGACGCGATCAACGCATCGCAACTGCGGGCCGGCCTCGCAGGCGTGCCGGAATCGGCCCTAGGCAGGGTTGTCATCGCCTACGAGCCCGTCTGGGCCATCGGGACCGGCCGAACGGCAGGCACACAGGACGCCCAGGCCGCCCACGAGGCACTCCGATCTGTCCTTCATTCCATGTATTCCGAGGCGGCCGCCGCCTCAATGCGGATCCAGTACGGAGGGTCGGTCAAACCCGACAATGCCGCCGCCCTCTTCGCCTGCCCGGACATCGACGGGGGGCTCATCGGCGGAGCATCCCTGAAAGCGGCCGACTTCTCGTCTATTGTCAGGGCGATTCACGCCGGTTGAGACCACCCGAATCGGGCAAGAGGTCCGGCGATACGACCCTTCCCAGCAAGGTAAGCACCGTTTATGGAAACCGTTTACGCAATCTTCTCCTCATTGCTCACGCTCTTCTTCATCGTCACCGCCGTCGCGTTGATCCTGGTGATCCTGGTCCAGCGCCCGCAGGGCGGCGGACTTTCAGGGGCCTTCGGCTCAGGCGGCGGCAGTTCACAGTCGGCTTTCGGCGCAAAGACCGGCGACGTGCTGACCGCTGTCACCGTCGGCGTCTTTATTCTCTTCCTTGGAAGCGCCATCGCCTCGGTCATGGTCACCGACGCCCGCTATTCCGATGAGGCCTCGGCCGCTGAGCGCCCACCTGCTGCCCCGTCGGACATCACCGTCGAAGTCACGAGCCCCGGCGAGGTCACCATCACCTGGGTTGACAATTCGGAGGATGAGGAGGGCTTCAACCTTCAGCGCAGTCTCGATCCCCAGATCACCCGCCTTCCCGCGCAGTGGGAGACCATCGGCGGACCCCTCCCGGCCGATACGACCTCGTATGTCGACACCGATGTCGAACCGGGCATGACCTACTTCTACCGCCTCGAATCCTTCCGCGGCGAGCTCCGCTCCGAATACACCGCCGCACGCACAACGATCCCCTTCGAAGAAGAGCCGATGCCGACGCCCGGCGAACAGCCCGCAACGGACGACGCCGGCGACCAGCCCGCTCCGGAGGAGGAACCCGCAGCCGACCAGCCCGCAGAGGGCGGCGAGACCGACCCCGCTCCCGCCGCCGAGGAGCCGGCCGCTGAGGAACCGACAGAAGACCCCGACGGCGGGGGCCGGTGAGCCGCTGAACGAATCCGCGGCCGCAGACGCAGCCGTGCAGGAGGTGAGCCGCCCGTGATCCGCTCAATGACTGGCTTCGGTGAGGCATCCAGCACGGTTGAAGGCGTGCATTACTGCGTCGAGGCACGCGCCCTCAACAACAAGTTTCTCAAGGTCATCGTCCGCCTGCCCGAAGACCTCGCCGGTCTCGAACCCGAAATCGACGCCGAGGTCCGCCGCCGCATCACCCGCGGCTCCGTGACCGTCGCTCTTAGACTCTCAGACAACACCGCAACGGCCGCCTACGACATCAACGTCCAGGCCTTGCAGGCCTACATCGACAAGCTCAACCTGCTCCCGCACAAGGATGGCCGACCCGTCGAAGTCGACGTCGCTTCGCTCATCGCCCTTCCCGGCGTGCTCCAGCCGCCCGCTGACCTTGAGGATCGCCTTGAACACCTCCGCAAGGTTGTGCGAGGCCTGACCGGTCAGGCCTGCGAGCGGCTGATTGCCATGCGCGTCCGCGAGGGAGAAATGCTCCGCGCCGATCTTCACAAGCACCGCGAATCCATTCAGTCGCGCCTCGATCTCATCCGCAGGAGATCTCCGGAAATCGTTGAGGAATACCAGGCCCGGCTCCGACAGCGAATCGAGTCGATGCTCCGCGATGTGCAATACGCCCATGACGAGCTCAACGTCATCCGGGAAGTCGCCGTCTTTGCCGAACGCGCGGACATCTCCGAGGAGATCTCCCGCCTCGGCGCTCACCTGACGCAGTTCGGCGAACTCATCGACGCCACCGGCGACGAACCGGTGGGCCGGACGCTGGACTTTCTGGCCCAGGAACTCCTGCGTGAAGCCAACACGATCGCCAGCAAATGCAACGATGCGCAGGTCAGCCGCGAGATCGTCGAGGTCAAGGGCGCCATCGACCGCATCAAGGAACAGGTGCAGAACGTGGAATGAAGGCCTCGCGCACCACTGCCGCACCAATGCTTGATTCGCAGGAACTCGACCTGCTCCATCGCCTCTACCCCATCGGCTCCATCCGCCGCATGCGCGCCCTGCCGCAGCGCTGGGGACGCTGCACACGCATCGTCATTGAGGCCGACGCCGGCGTCTTCTTCCTCAAGAAGCGCCTCGCCGACGCCGCCCTGCTCGGCCGCCTTCGCGCCGTCCACTCCCTGCACCTCCACCTCTCCCATGCCGGCTTTCCCGTTCCGCAGGTCGTCGGCGCAGGCCCGAAGCGCGAGTCCATTCTCAAGTTCGGCGACTTCGCCTACGAACTCATCCGCTTCGTCGAAGGCCGGCCCTTTGACCGTTCCGCCGCCGACACGCGCGCTGCAGGCCGCACGCTCGCCGACTTCCACGCCGCCTCGGCAACCTTCATCCCCATCCTCCGCGACCACCCCCTCCTCGAAGGGCGAGGATACCACGCCGATATCGCCGCCGCTCGACGTCTGGAGGGCCTTCCCGAGGCCGTCGGTCGCGCCGACCCTGCCGTTGCACCGGCAGAGATCGAACCGATCATCCGTGATCTCGCCGCGATGCGTGCCCAGGCCGAGGCCCGCGTCGATGCCGTCGGCTATCGAGAATGGCCCGAGACCGTCACCCACGGCGACTGGCACCCCGGCAATGCCGTCTTCCGCAGCCACAGCGTCGCCGCCGTCCTCGACCTCGAATCCATCCGCGTCGAACCCCGCGCTGCTGACATCGCCAACGGCGCCCTCCACTTCTCGCTCCAGACCGGCTCAGGCCGCTTCGAGTCGCTCCACGAGTGGCCGCCCGCCCCCGATCTCGGGCGCATCACCGCCTTCTGCCGGGGGTATGACCACTTTGACTCCCGCTACGTCCTCTCGACCGGGGAGATCGAAGCCCTGCCCCACCTCATGATCGAAGCCATCATCTGCGAGGCGACCGCACCACTCGCGGCCACCGGTCGCTTTGCCGACGTGCCCGTGCCCGCCTTCCTGCGCATGGTGCGGGACAAGGCCGCCGCAATTGACAAGGGGGCCGTCGCAATCTCCCGCGCCGCCGCCTCCTGACCGCTCAGCGGATGTGCAGCATTTCGCGATACGTCGGCAACAGCCAGAGGTCGTCGGCGACAACCCCCTCCAGTTCATCGCAGTAACGCCGGACTTCCTTCATCGCCGGGACCACATGATCGCGAATGGCGATCCCGCGCTCATGCAGATCGGCTCCGTTGCTCGCAAGCGCCCGTTCCAGGCCCTCGATCGCAACGCGCAGCCCAGTGGTCAGCTCGACGACCGAAATCAGCACCGCATCGTCGCCATCCCGCCGATGGCCGAGATCACGCGCTCCCGCAACGGCCTCGGCAAGAAGCGACTGGTACCGCAGGCCGGCCGGCATCACGATCGTCCGCGCCATGCTCACCAGCGTCCGGGCCTCGATCTGCAGACTCGTGATGTACCGCTCCACGTAGGTATGGTGGCGCGACCGCACTTCGCGATCATTCAGCACACCGAAGCGTTCAAACAGCAGGGTCGTTCCGGGGTCTTCCAGCGCGGCCAGCGCATCGATGCTGTTGGGGATGTTCGGCAGCCCTCGCCGCTTCGCCTCATCGCGCCACTCCTGCGAGTAGTTGTCGCCGTTGAAGATGATCCGCCCGTGCTTCTCCCACGTCTCCACAATCAGCGCCTTGCACGCCTCCCGCACCGCCTTCTCCGTCGGCTTCGACCCAACGGCCTTCTCCAGCGTGTCCGCAAAGTCCGCCAGCGACTCCGCCACGATCGTGTTGATCACCGTCACCGGCCATGCCACCGTCGCCGACGCCCCGACGGCCCGGAACTCGAACTTGTTGCCCGTAAACGCAAAGGGCGAGGTGCGGTTGCGGTCCCCGAAGTGCCGAGGAAGCGGCGGCAGCGACGTCACGCCGAGCTCCAGCGGCCCCTTCCGCTGCTTCATCGCCTCACCGGTCACAATCGACCGCAGCGCATCGGTCAGTTCATCGCCGAGAAATGCCGAGAGGATCGCCGGCGGGGCCTCGTTGGCGCCCAGGCGATGGTCGTTGCCCGGTGAGGCGATCGTCGCACGCACCAGCGCGGCGTGGCGATCGATGGCCCGCAGAACCGCACAAAGGAAGACCAGGAACTGCATGTTCGTCTCCGGCGTCTCTCCCGGATCGAGCAGGTTCATCCCCGTGTCCGTCGCCATCGACCAGTTCGTGTGCTTGCCCGAACCGTTCACGCCGGCAAAGGGCTTTTCGTGCAACAGGCAGTGCAGACCATACTTGCGCGCCACCCGCTGCATCGTTGACATCGTCAGCATCTGGTGGTCAGTCGCGATGTTGGCCGACTCAAAGAGCGGCGCGATCTCGTACTGCGCCGGCGCCACCTCATTGTGCCGCGTCCGCACCGGAATCCCCAGTTTGTACAGCTCCCGCTCCACCTCCAGCATGTACGCCAGCACCCGATCCGGAATTGAGCCGAAATAGTGATCCTCCAGCTGCTGCCCCTTGCTGGGCTCGCGCCCGATGAGCGTCCGCCCGCAGGTCATCAGGTCGGGCCGGGCGTAAAAGAAATGCCCGTCGATCAGGAAGTACTCCTGCTCCGCCCCGATCGTCGCCTGGATCTTGGTCGCATCGTCAATTCCGAAGAGCTTCAGAATCCGAAGCGCATGGGCGCTCAGCGCATCCTGCGAGCGCAGCAAAGGCGTCTTCTTGTCCAGGGCGTCCCCGGTCCAGGAGGCGAACGCCGTCGGCACGCACAGCACCGCTCCGTTTGGGTTCTCATAGATAAACGCCGGGCTCGTCGCATCCCAGGCCGTGTAACCCCGTGCCTCGAAGGTCGAGCGAAGCCCGCCGGAGGGGAACGATGAGGCGTCCGGCTCGCCCTGAATCAGCTGCGACCCGGAGAACTCCGTGACCGCCTGCCCGTTGGCCGTCGGCGTCACGAAGGAGTCGTGTTTTTCGGCCGTCAGCCCCGTCAACGGCTGGAACCAGTGGGTGTAGTGCGTCGCTCCGCGCTCGATGGCCCACTCCTTCATCGCCGCCGCCACGGTGTCGGCAATCACGGGGTCGAGGCGTTCGTTGCGGTCGATGATCTGCTTGAGTTTGCGGTAGACATCCTTGGGCAGCCGCTTGCGCATCTGCTCGTCGTTGAAGACGTTCTGGCCGTACAACTCCTCGATGGGGGTCTCGAGGTAGTTCAGCGGCTTATGGTCGGGGGTCCAACGGACGACGGCCAGGACGGCGTCCTGACGGGCGGATCCAGTGCTCATGACGGGCTCCCACTGCCTCAAGGGCTCTGACGACGGAGAACCTGCACGGCGGCTGAACCGGGCAGGGGGAAGGATCGCGGCCACTTGAAATGAATCAAGAAAAACCCCGCCCGTCGCGTCAAGAAATGGTGAATCGACCGTCGCCGCCCGACCGTGACGCCCTCAGTATCCGATCTCCCGGCTCTGCGGGCCGCTGCGCGGGTCGATGTAGTCGAGTCGCAGCCGGCGGTCCTTCTGGAAAACGATGTCCGGCTCGAAGGTCGGCTCGATGAGCACATCGCGGAGCAGGTTGGTGTACCCGGTGGCAAGGCGGTAGCGGTAGACGCGAAGCCGGCTGTACCCGGCAGCGCTCGTGGGCGTCACACAGAGATGAAGCGTCTCCCCGTCGGGGCTCTGCGTCTCCCGCGAAAATGGCGCGTCTGGCCCGCACCAGTGGATGTGGCGGAGCGCATACACGCCGGCGGCCAGCGCGACCCCGGCGGCGAGCGCGAAGAGGAGCGGGCGA
>CAZPFK010000030.1:0-6521 GCA_964585855.1 uncultured Vicinamibacteraceae bacterium | reverse complement strand
ACGCCTCACCTCGCCAGACTGCCCATCGGGTCCCACGGCGGAAGCACGATCGGCTCCTCATCCAGCGCTGCCTGCAACGTCGCCGGCAGCCACTTCTTCCGGGCTGCAATCTCGAACATGTGCTCGTCGAACCAGTTGTCGTTCATCGTGTAGAAACCCTCCTGGCCGTTCTCCTTGCCCCAGGAGTTTTCGACGCGCCACCGCCGGGGGTTCCCCGAATCATCCACATCCACGCCCGTAAAGAGCATCGCGTGCGTCATCAGCGTCTGATGGTGCAGCAGACGGTCGGCCTTGCTCAGCGCGAACTCCGTCTCATAGACCTTGTCGTACTCGAAGAGCCGCGCATCCCACAATCCCTGTTCGCGCTGCATCATCTTCCCCACATCGCAGCCGAACCACACCGGCTCGCCGTCGCAGATCACCTTCATCGTGATCTCCTTCATCAGGTCGATCTCGATGTTGAGATACTTCACGATCGCCCCGCCCACCACGTTGCCGAGATACTGCACCGTAAAAGTCTTCCCCATCGGGCTGCTCTCACGCGGGTCATTGACCAGGCACACGTACTCATCCAGCGGAAGCGTGATGAAGCGCTTCGCAAACTCCTGCGGCGTCATCTCCCCTTCCCGGTGAAACTTCCGGTCCTTGTCCTGCCACTGCCAGTCGAAGGTCTCCGGCGGCGTGCCGAGGTGGATGCAGAGAATGCGGAAGATTGTCCCCAGCATCTCCTCCTTTGCCTGCCGCGCCTTCTCCGGCGACGCCCCCTCGGCGACGATGCGCCGCAGCGAGGCGGCGAACTCGCGCAGCTTGGCCAGCAGGATCGAGTTCATCCGTTGCGAGTTGGAGGAACTCTCCGTCTCCGGCATCACCGACTGCGGCACGAGGCCGTGCCTGCGGATGATGTTGACGAACATGTTCCACTGCCCCCCGTCGTCAAGCGGCCGATCCAGCAGGAAGGCGACGGTGCGGTCGTCGATGTCGCGGTCGGCAAGTTCAATCATCGCCTCGAGGAAGTAGTTGGATCGCTCAAACTTGTCCCAGAAGAAGGTGTAGTTCTGGCTGAACTCAAACTCCTTCAGCGCCATCTGCCGCATCGCGCCGACGCGGAAGAGGTTCAGCCCGGCGAACATCCAGCAGCGGCCCGTCTTCTTCTGGTTGGTCACGGCCCAGTCGTCAAGCCGATGCGAGAAGGTGTTCTGCGTGGCATTGACCACCCGCCGGTTCAGCGCCACATCATCGACGGTCACCTTCGTCACCGCGTTCTGCATCAGGCTGGAGCGGTCGGAAGCGTCAAATGCCCCTCGATACTTCGAAATCAACGATTGCGAAATCGCCCCGGCAGCGGAAACTGCGGGAGAGACGGCCGGTGCGGCAGAAACGGGCTGAGCCATGGGTCACATTTCCTTTCATCACTTCGCAAAGCGCAGGACACGGGGCGATCCCCGGATGCGCCGGGGAACGATAGCAGGGCGGAAAATGCCCGCCCTTCACCCGTGGAAGGGGAAGAAGATCGGCGCCAGAACGGCGTTGATGCCTGCAATCAGCAGCGTCAGCGGGATCCCCATGCGCGGGTAATCCATGAATTTGTACCCGCCCGGGCCGTAGACCATCAGGTTGGTCTGGTAGGCCATCGGCGTCATGAACGAACACGCCGAGGCGACCATCAGCGAGACGACAAACGGCTCATGGTGGACGCCAAGCGACCCCGCCACGTTCATGTAGATCGGGAACATGAGCACCGCCGCGCCGTTGTTGGTCACGAGTTGCGCAAAAACCGAGGTCGTCAGGAACAACGCCATGAGAATCCATCGCGGCTCCATCCCCTCAGTCACGCGGATGATGAAGCCGGCGATATCCTCGGCCGCGCCGGTGGCCTGCATCGCCCTGCCGATGCCGATGGCTGCGCCGATGGTCAGGAGGACTTCAAGGTGAATCGAGTTGCGGGCAACCGTTCCGGTCACACAGCGCGAGCCGATCATCAGCCCCGAGCAGAGCAGCACCGCGGCAACCTGGTCGATCCCGAAGGGCTCAAAGACCAGCAGCGCGATCATCAGCCCGAGAATGCCAAGCGCCAGCCCGGCCCGCTCGTGGCGAATCTCCCGCACGCCTTCCAGCTGCGAGACGAGATAGAAGTCCTCAGTGTTTCGATACGCGCTCACAAAATCCCGGTGCGTTTCCAGCAGAAGCGTGTCTCCCGGCTTGAGCACGATGTCGCCGATCTTGCGGTCTATCGAGTGGCCGTGGCGGTGGACAGCGATGATCGCGGCGTTGTAGACCGTGCGGAAGCGTGACTCGCGCACCGTCCTGCCGACCAGCGGCGAACCCGGCGAGACGACTGCCTCCACCATCGCGCGATTGCGCCGCATCACCTGGATCTTGCTCACCTGGTCAGTCGCCGGTACCAGCCCGCGGATTTTCCGGAGATCGACCACCGACTCCAGCACGCCCGCAAAGGTCAGCCGGTCGCCGGCCTCCAGCCGCTCCGTCGGGGCGACTGCGGGAATGAGTTCATCCCCGCGCTCAATCTGCGAGAGAAACAGCCCCGGAAGATGCCGCAGCCCCGCCTCCTCGATTGTCTTGCCCACAATCGGCGAGCCCGCCTGGACTTCCATTTCCACGGTAAAGCGGCGAGCGTCGGCCTCAGTATCGCGCACCGGCGTGCGATCCGGCAGCAGCCATCGAGACGCAATGACCACAAAGGCGATTCCGACGATCGCGGAGGGCAGCCCCAGTCGCGTGATCCACCAGAAGCCCGGCCGCTCCAGCCCGAGGTCGGGATTGGCGTCGATGAAGTTCAGATACAGCGAGTTGATCGTGATGTTGGAGCTCGTGCCGATGAGCGTACACGTGCCGCCGAGAATCGCCGCATACGAAAGCGGGATGTACAGCCGCGAAGGGCTCAGCCGCATCCGCTTGCACAGATCAGAGACAATCGGAAGCGACATCGCAACGATCGCCGTCGTGTTCATGAAGGCAGACATCATCGCTACGAAGGGCATCATGCGCATCTGGGCGGCCGCCACGGTTTTCGGGCGTCCCAGCAGTCGCGCGGCAATGACCTCGATTGCGCCGGTCTCAGTCAGGCCCGCCGCGACGACGTAGATCGCGCCGATCATGATTACGGCGCGCTCGGCAAAGCCGGAGATCGCCTCCTTCGGATCGACGACGCCCAGCAGCATCAGCAGCGTCAGCCCCCCGACCATCGTCACATCCACGCTGACGCGGTTGGACATCAGCAGAATGATCACGACGACGATGACCGCGACGGTGATCCAGGCTTCCGGTGTCATGGCTCTCCAGGCCCTGAGGTCTTGATCGTCATCACGCCCACGCCCCGGCAGAGTATCCCAGTTACTCCGCGGAATCCCCTCCCCGCCGGTTCAGGCTTCTTGTGATTCCCCTGACCCCCAGCATCGGCTCAATCACCCCTGAAGCCTCACCGGCGTCGGTGCCGATCGGCAAATCGGGCGTAATCCTCAGGGGTATCGACGCCGTTGTGCGCAGAATCTGCCAGGGCCACCACGATCCGCCGCCCGTGCTCAAGGGCTCGCAGCTGTTCGAGCTTCTCCGCCTCCTCCAGCACCCCCGGGGCCAGCCCGATGTACTCCAGAAGAAATCGGCGACGATAGACATACAGCCCGAGATGGCGCAGCATGTCCACAGATCGCGGCTGCTGCGGATCGCGGTGAAAGGGAATCGGTGAGCGGGAGAAATACAACGCCCCGCCGCTGCGGTCGAGCACCACTTTCACGATGTTCGGATCGGCCGGGTCCTCCCCCGGTCCAAAGGGCGCTGCAAGCGTCCCCATCGCCGGCGCCACCGCGTCCTCCTGCCGCTCAAGAAAGAACTCGATCGCCGCGTCGATGTGCGCAGGATTGATCTCCGGCTCATCGCCCTGCACGTTGACGATCAACGGGTCGCCCGGCATTGACTCAGCCACTTCCGCAATCCTGCTCGTGCCGTTGGGGTGCGCAGGGCTCGTCATGACCGCCTCGGCCCCGAACTCCGCCGCTGCGGTGCAGATCCGCTGATCGTCGGTTGCGATGATCACCCGCCCGATCCGCTTCGCAGCGCACGCCTGCTCCCAGGTGTGCTGAATCATGGGCCGGCCCGTCTCCCGTGCCAGCGGTTTGCCGGGGAATCGGGTCGAGCCGAAGCGGGCGGGGATGACGGCGATGACCTCGGCGCTCATGCGAAAGCCGGTCTCATTTGCCCTTGAGTTCCTTGACCAGCGTGCGCAGGGCGTCGCGTCGCTCGCGGATGTCGCGGAAGTTCAACTGCTTCAGGGCGATGCCGGAGGCCAGCTTGTTGGCCTCTTCAGCCGCCTCAAGCTCCTCGTTCTCCCGTGCGAAGGCCTCAAGGGCGAGCATCAGGTCGTAGCGCATGTTCAGATGCGTCTCATCATCCTTGAGCTCCCAGGCCTCTACAGCGGCCCGGAGCGACTGGATCGCCTCCTCATGCCACTCCTGCTCCAGGAAGCAAAGCCCGATGTAGTGCAGCGACGCGGCCCTATTTCGCGCATCCCCCTGCGCCTCCTGGAAGAGCGGAATCGCATCCTCAAACCGGCCCAGGTCGTAATACCTTCGACCCAGCTCAAACCGCAGCCGCAAATCAGTCGGGTACTGCTCGACGCGTTCGGCAAACTCAACCGCCTCCTTCTCCAGCAGCTTCCGCTCAGCGGCGGCAACAGCTTCGGCCTCAGCCGGATCGCCGGAGGCCTCAGCCCGTTCCCTCATCTCCCGGAGCTTCCGCCGCTCCATGGTGAGTTTGATGTCGCCGGCCGCGACACGAAAGCGGTATTGGCCGGTGCTCTTGAATCCGTCGAGATAGACGCGGATGGCTTCCTTCTCGAATTCCGGCTTCTCCGTCTTGCGGAGGGCGTCGCCGTACTTCTGAATCGCATCGGGAGCGGTGGGATTCTCCTCCCACTCCGCCTTGGTGCGCGCAATCCGGCGTGCCTCCACATCTTCCCCGCCGGTGATCGATTCATCCTCGATCAGGGCACGCTGCGCATCGGCATCCTTGATGCTTCCCCGGTATCCGCCCTCCTCATTCACCCCGGAGTCGTACCGGCCCCGGCTCATCGTCGCCTGCGCGCTCAGGTTGCGAACCCGCGCCAACAGTTGCGCATCGGAGTTGTCGATCTTCACGGCTGCATCGCCGCACTCGACCGCCTTGTCGTAAGCGCCGATCTGCTCAAAGAGGTCCATGAACTTGACCATCAGGTTCTTGTTGGGCTTCTTCAGCCGCGCTGCCGCCAGAGCCCCCTTCTGAGCGACCCAGTAGGCCACCTCGTTGAGGCCGAGGTCGGCTGCGAGCTTCGTGAACTCCAGCGCGTAGTTCGGATTTGCGACGTCCTTGACCCACGCCAGCTCCGCAGCCACCAGGCGGTCCACGGGACGCTTGTCGCCCAGGACGCTGCGGACCTCCTTGTTGCTGGCAGCGCTGCCGCCGCTGGAGCGATAGACCGCCGCAACGTTGAAGAGGTCCTCATGGGCCTGCATGTTCGACGGGTCAAACTTCAGCCCCGTCAGATAACAGGTCATCGCGTACTCGTAGTTGCGGGTGTCTGCAGCCGTCCGGGCCCGGTCGAACCAGGCGCGGGCCTTCTCCGGCTCAAGACGCAGCGGCTCCTCGCCGCCGACCCCCTCATCGCCCTTCTTCTTCCCGATGAACTTGAACAACGCCACTTCCCTTATCGAGGAACCTGCGAATCTTTCACCTGCACTCAGGTACGCCGGACGCCGGCTCCGGTTGCCCGGTCACCGATTCTAGGGAGATCGGTCCGAATCGGAACGGCCAGCCCGGCTTTTTCCTCGTTGCGGTGCCAACCCCGCAGCCCGCCCGGAGGAACCGCGTCTGACGCCGACGGGGCCGAAAGGTTTCGCAGCACTCCTTGCCGGAATATCATCCAGGCCATGGACTTCGACCTCGACGCACTGGAAATCATCAACTACCCCGACCCGCGGCTGCGGCAGAAGGCGCGGCCCGTTGAGGCCGTTGACGATCGCATCGCCGCCCTTGCCCAGCGCATGATCGCTCTGATGCACGAGGCACGCGGCGTCGGCCTGGCCGCTCCCCAGGTCGGAATCGGCCTGCGGCTCTTCGTCGCCAACACCCGTGAGGAGGGCGACGGAGAAGATCACATCTTCATCAACCCCACGCTGCACAACCCCGCCGGGGAGTTCGAGGCCCGCGAAGAGGGGTGCCTGAGCATCCCGGAGGTCCACGGCGACGTCCGCCGGCCCACGATCATCACCATCCGATACCTCGACCTGCACGGCAACCCGCAGGAGGCGACCGGGGAAGGTCTTGCCGCCCGCGTCTGGCAGCACGAGACCGATCATCTCGACGGCCGCCTGATCATCGACCGCTTCAACCAGATCACCCGCCTCTCCGTCCGCCGCCGCCTGCGCGAACTTGAGCGTGAGGCGGAGAGCGCCTGACCAGACTGATCCCCTCATTTCCAGTAGCGGCCGGCCTCCGCGCCGGCCGATCCTTGTGTCTTCCGACGAGCCGGA
>CAZPFK010000029.1:31089-33930 GCA_964585855.1 uncultured Vicinamibacteraceae bacterium | reverse complement strand
GCGATGCCCTCGTTGGCGTAGATGCGGGCCGGCAGGGGCGTGGTGTTTGAGATTTCGATGGTCACCTTGCCGCGCCACTCGGGCTCCAGCGGGGTGACGTTGACGATGATGCCGCAGCGCGCATAGGTGCTTTTTCCCACGCAGATGCAGAGCACATCGCGGGGAATCCGGAAGGTCTCGACGGTTTCCGCCAGGGCAAACGAGTTGGGCGGGATGATCACGTGGTCCTTGCCGGTGGCGCGGGTGTCGATGGTGACGAAGCAGGCATCGCCGAAGGCCTTGGGATCGACGATGGGCTGGCCCCCATCCGGGCGGACCTGGGTGAAGATCTTGAAGACGGGGCCGACGCGGACGTCGTAGCCGTAGGAGGAGACGCCGAAGGAGACCCTGCCGGGGCGTTTTTCGTTCTCGGCGAAGGGCTCGATCCCCACCAGCTCTCGAATCTGTGTGTCGCACAGGACGGGCATGAGTCGTGCAGACCTTTCCGCGGCAAGTCGCCGCTGTCGTGTTCCTCATCTCGCGCAACGCACAGAGAACCTCTGCCTGGGCGATGGCCCGGCCGTTTCATCCGGCCTTCAGCGTTGCGGAGTTGTCTGCGCTTCCGTGCGCACGAGACCGATTCCTCTCAAACCATCCGACCGTTCACGGTGGTGCCGGCCGCGCCAACGGCCGACGACACCGCTCCCCCCTTCCCCTGTCCCCTCCCCCTGCTTCCCTTCGTCGCCCGGAGGGGCGGGCGAGTTGTCGAGTCGAAGGGCCGTGCGGTCATGAAGGGGGTGACCGCACGAGCCGCGTCTCACGCAGGCCCGGGGGTGCGAGTCGGCGTCGGAGCCGAGGGCCGAATCGCGTTGGTGGGCAGTGAAGGGCCTGCGGTTGAGGGCATTTCTGATCAGCGCTTTCGGGAAAGTTGCCAGGGACGAAGCCACGAGCCGCCCGATTCGAGCCACCGAAGACTCGTCGTGCGGACAAACCAGAGATTAACGCAATATCTGGTGGTGGCAAGGGTAAAGCAGCCCAAAATATCGGCTTTTCTGGAGAAAAGTCGTAAGCGGTGCAGAGACAGTGAATTACGCGCTCAGAAGATATTCGCGTCATGCTGCATATGGTGGGGAAGGGCTGTCCATTGTCGGCCGGACCCATATGTTGTGGTCGGCCGAGGGGGCCAGGCGGGTTAAGATGGCGAGCCGCGCGGCGGGGCGGGGCGTATGGTGATCTGCATGAACGATCTCCCCACGACAACCCGACGCGATGTGACTCCTTCACCGACACACGCAGAGCCGAAGCCCGATCCGGCTCAGGGCAGGCGGGAGGGGCGGGCGCGGCTGGCCGCCGAAGACCGTCGGCTGATGGCGCGAATGGCCGCCCGTGAGGAGCGAGCGCTGGAGGCCCTGTATGAGCGGTACTCGGGGATGGTGCTGGCGGTGGGCCTGCGGATTCTGCGGAACCGGGCCGACGCGGAGGAGGTGCTCGTGGACACGTTCTTTGAGGTGTGGAGCAAGCCCGACCGGTATGATGCCTCGCGCGGCACGGTGATCGGGTATCTCATGCTGACAGCCCGGAGCCGGGCGATCGACCGGCTCCGGGCGCGGCGACCCGATGAGGGGCGTCCTGATCCGACGGAGACGGGGGCGGGAGCGGCCGGGGGGCCGACGCCTGCGGAGGAGGGGGTGATGGCGGAGGTGCGTGGGGAGGTTCGCCGGGCGCTTGAGAGTCTGGCGTCGGAGCAGCGTGAGGCGATCGAGCTGGCGTACTTCGAGGGGCTGAGCCACAGCCAGGTGGCGCAGCGGTTGGGGATTCCGCTGGGGACGGCGAAAACGCGGATTCGGCAGGGGTTTATACATCTGCGGAACCGATTCCGCCGTAGTATTTCAGGGACGAATGAATCATGAATTGCAGGGACTTCCAGGATCTTCTGCCCCTGTGCGTCACCGGCTCACCCGGCGGGGCGGAGTTTGAGCGGCTGTATGCGCACCTTGAGAGCGGCTGCGAGGAGTGCCGGCGCGAGCTGGAGGAGTTGCGCAGCGTCGCGGCGGCGATTCCGCACGGGCTTGACGCGGCGACGCCCTCGCCGGAGGCGCTGCAGCGGCTGATGGCGCGTGTGCGTGGGGCTGAGGCGGGTGAACCAGTGGTGAAGCGCGACGAGGGGGTCATGCAGGGGCCGGAAGCGGGGCGGCTGCGGCTTGTTCTTCCAGTTGCGGGGACGGCGCTTGCCGCGTCTCTTGTCGGCATGATTGCGGGACACTTTCTCTGGGCCGGGCGCTTTGAGCAGGAGCAGCAGGTGCGGCTCTCACTGGAGGAACGCCTCGGCACGCTTGAGGAGCAGCTGCGCAGCACCAGCGACCTGACGACGGCGCTTGCGGGTGCGGCGAAGGCGGCGGAGTCGGTGACGGCGTTTCTGACCTCGGCAGCGTGGGCGATGATTCCAATGCAGAGCGCGGAGTCGGATGCGTGGGGGCGGCTGCTGTGGAACAACAAGGACCAGGAATTGTGCGTGATCACGCCGAACCTGAAGCCGGCGGAGGAGGGATACGGCTATCGCCTGTGGGTGCAGGCCGATGAGTTGTCGGAGCCGGTGCAGGTGAGTTCGTTCGGCGAGATCGAATCGGCGGGGGGGATTTTCCGGATGCGTCTTCCCGAGGGGATCACGTCGATCGCTTCAGCGGTGATCAGTTACGATCCGATCAGCGAGGATGTGTCGTCGCCGGTGACGGAAGTTCTTTCCGGCCGTTTTCAGCAGTAAGCAAGTTCTGCAGTGAGCGTGAGTTGCGCGAAAGTGCGGAATCGGTGCAATCCGATGGCGCGCAGGGTGCCGTAGTTGTCAGTGATGGCGGCTCGCATGGA